>CAZDYP010000001.1:0-61108 GCA_964509505.1 uncultured Anaerolineae bacterium
GCGTGCTTGGCGAATACTTTGCGTCTTGGCGTGAGCAAATCAATCGTGTAGGGGCAATGTTCTGACGGGTTGCAATCCCGCCAGCTAACCCTCCCTCATCAAAAATTTGTTTCCTCTTGACACCCCCCCAAGCCATTCTATAATCCGCCCACATTCAAACCACGACACCCTCGAACGCCTATGCGCCACCCTCTGCCCGACGACGCTTTGTGGTCGCCCCCTGACTTATTAGTCAAAGAATCCAACATTGCCGGCTGTGGCTTGTTCACGACAAAAGCCTGTTGCGCGGGCGAGGTGTTGCTCGTCATTGCGGGCGAAGTCATTGACGAAGCCGAAGCCGAGCGCCGCGAGCGCGCAGAACACAATTGGTACATCTACTGGAACGGCGATACGTACATTGATACGACGCATACGCCTCATGCGCGTTACATCAATCACAGTTGCCATCCCAACGTCACCACCATCCCACGCGACCACGCGACGCGCTACCTCGTCGCCATGCGCGACCTTGCGCCCGACGAAGAGCTGACAATGGATTACGATTACGACGACATTTATGCGCTGTGCCAACAGTTTAATCCGCGCTGCAAGGCAACAGCGTGTGAGGCGAAGCGATAGAGGGATGAAGAAACATCAAAGACGGAGTGTGAACAACGCTACCCAGATTAGCCCACCAGTTAAAATGGATAGCAGAGTCCAACCAAGTATTCTTGTCATTCTCATCGAAGCCCTCCTGTGGTGAATTGGTAAGATACCAAATAGACACCCGCGACCACCAGCAACATTGCGCTTGCTCGTTCAACATAGGGCAAAGCATGGCGCAGCCAACGCGTCAGCATACCCTTGAACAGCGCCGTGCTGATAGTTAATGCAATTAGCACTGTGCCCATACCTAACGCATAACTGAGGAAAAACGTCAACCCCATACCCGCGCCCTCGTAAGCCAATGCGCTGCCCACCACGACGAGAAAGACGGGCAACGTGCAACTGAGTGAGGTCACAGCGTAAGCGAGACCGAAGAGAAAAGCGGGTATGAGTCCGCGCCCCTGTGGCGTCCTCTGTGACCTCGGTAATGAAATAGGCAAGTGCCGTCCTGTAAGCATCCACAAGCCAAGCGCGACGAGCCCTGCGCCCACCACTGCAGAAGCCCAAGGCACGAGCCGCATCAAGGCGCGCCCGCCCGCTGCGACGACGAAGCCAACCAAGCTGAACACGACGATGAAACCCAGCGTGACCATCAGCCCAATGAGTGTGCTGCGGGTCAAGCGCTTGATGAACGTCTGTTGCGCGAATGAATCTGTATCGCTACCAAGATAGTGAGCAATGAACGAAGGCAGCATCGCAAAACCACAAGGGTTCACGCAGGCGAACATACCCACCGAAAAAGCCCACACTACGGGCAAGCCAAAGAAGTCGTTCACTGAAGCACCTCAGCCACCACACGCTCCAACACGGCAAGCGACGTTGGAAATTCATCACGATATACGATACGCCCATCGCGCCCGATGATGATGGTCGTGTCTAATGAACGCACGCGAAACGCCTGAACAAGTGTGAAGTTCTTATCAATCGCCCACGCATGATCGCCGCCCTCAGCGCGCGCTTTGAAGTCTCGCAGGTCAGCTGGTTCATCGCTTTGTTCCACGTCCATGATGAGGACCTCCAAGCCTTTATCGCGATACTTCGCGTACAGCTGCCCCCACGCGTTGGCTTCGGGCAAACACGATCCGCACCAACCCGCCATGAAAAGGATGCCCACGACTTTGCCTTTTTTGTCGGCCAGCGTAAACTTAGCTTTGTCAATTGTTGTGACAGAGAAGTTAGGCGCGAGTGGCGCATTAGAGTTGCTGCTTTTGGGGATGGGGGCTTGTGGCGTTGTTTGAACTTGAGTCTGAGCGACAGGCGTATTACTAGATGCTGGGGCGGATGACGCGGTAGATTGTGTCTGCGTCTGTGTGGTAGGCGCATTGACGTTGTTGCTTGGCGCGACAGGGGTGTTGATGACTGAGATAGGATTCGGTGACGCTTGAGGTTGCATGAAGGCATTGCTTTGAGTTGTGCTAGTTTGCGTTTGTACGGGCGTGCGTTGAGAGGCGAACTGAGACCATAATAACGTCACAAATGCGCCCAGCACGAGGACAATGGCTAGAGAACCAAGTGAGCGAGTCATTACAGCTCCTTTCAGACTTAGGTTGGGTCTTGAGTGACCAAGGGTTGTCGCACAGACGTTGGACGCGACTCATCTTGCGGGGTGGAGCGCTCGCATACGGACTGATTCTCGGTCAGCGAGCCAAAGGCCAGTGCCAAAGATGCAATGAAAATCAATGAGAACGCCGCCCCAACGTTCATGACGTTCTCTGTGATGAATGCGCCAAGCGCCGTGCCTGCCGTCAATGGCAAGAGAAGCGACAAGATCAACGGCAGGTGGCATGGGCAGGTGACGAGCGCGATCGTAAAGAAAAACCCGCTACGAATTTTTTGCCAGAGCATTTTGCCCTCCGATGTGATTTCAGTGCGCCACGACCTTGGCGGGTTGCGTGCGCTCGACTCGTTTGATCAGGCCGCGCACATTGCCCAAACAACAAGAGCCTTGCGGGTTACGCAAATCGCACGCGCATTGTCCCACTTCGATGCCTGCGTTGATGTCAGCTATCATGGCCAGGCGCTGTTGCGGCGCTGTGGCGCGCACATCGCCTACGGTGTAGCGAAAGCAATAGCACACCAACACCTCGTCGGCGTCTGGCTCTTTTTGATAGACGCGCTCGCGCACATGATTCACCATGAAGGTTTGTGCGCCGTCGGGCGTGAAGTAAACGACCTCGCAGGTGGGCGTTGTGCAGAATAGATAAGTCACTTCGTCGCGCACCGCGCGCAGACTCACAGCCAACAACGCCTTGACGGTTTGGCCTTGCACTTTTTTGCCCGCTTCACCACACTCAGGGCAAAGGTTTGTAACGTGGGCTTGACGTTGTCCATTGGCGGAAGGCAGTTCGCAAGCTGCGCTGCCCGCTGCGGGAGGACAGCCACACGTATCAAAGGTTGATTCAGACACCGAGTTCCTTTCGTTCAATCGTAATTTGCCCGCTCTCATGGTAAGTTTTGAGCAAGTAGCAAACACAACGTTCACCACGCACATCGTCCAATGGCAAGGCGGCGCCTTCATGGCGCAATTGACTGAGTGTGTCACGCAAAGCCACCAACGACGCAATGCGTCGGTCAAGTTCTTGCAGCCGATGGTCGAGCGTCTCTAGCACTTGCACACACGGCGCTTGTCCGCCATCGCGCACCGTCAAAATCTCGCGTATGTCAGCTAGTGTGAATCCTAAGCTGCGCGCGCTGGCAATAAACCGTAGGCGTTCCACGTCTGTTGGAGTATAATCTCGGTAATTGTTGCCTGCGCGCTTGGGGCGAGTCATCAACCCAATGGATTCATAATAACGAATCGTTTGAGCTGAAACGCTGGTTTGTCTCGCTAACTCGCTGATGAGCATGGCTACCTCCCACTATACACCTTCTAGTTACTAGAATGTCAAGACCTACTTCACTCAGGCGTCGGCGTTAGAAAGAGACCCTAAAGGTTTCTATTCGCCAGAAAAACCTTATAGGGTCTGAATGTCAAACAATTTCTGAACATGCACGGACCTACTCTTATCTTACACCCACTCGACAAGGAGCATATATGCAACCCGAACTCATTGCTGATTACTCATGTAAGACCGGCGAAAATCCGTTGTGGCATCCAATGGAAAAACGTCTGTACTGGACGGACATTCCGAGCGGCAAGTTGTTTCGCTATGACCCCGCCACAGGTCACCACGAGCAATGTTACAGCGGCGAGGTTGTCGGCGGTTTCACGATTCAAGCCGATGGCGCGTTGTTATTGTACATGGCGCGCGGCGCGGTGGCGCAGTGGCGCGATGGCAAACTGACCCACGTCATCGCGGAAATTCCCGACGAGCGCGACAACCGCTTCAACGATGTCATCGCCGATCCAGAGGGCCGCGTTTTCTGTGGTGTGATGTCCACGCCAACGCGCGCAGGTCGTCTGTATCGGCTCGATACCGATGGCTCGTTGCATCGTCTGCTCGACGGCATTGGCACGTCGAATGGTATGGGCTTCACGCTCGACCGCAAACAGATGTATTACACCGACTCGCGCAAACGTCACATCTATCTATTTGACTACGACCAGACGACGGGCGCGCTGACGAATCAGCGCCTCTTCATCGAAACACCCGAGGGCGCAGGCGTGCCTGATGGCATGACGGTGGATGCAGAAGGTCATATCTGGTCGGCGCGCTGGAATGGCTCGGCGCTATATCGTTATTCGCCCGACGGCAAAGAGGAAATGCGAATTGAATTCCCCGCGAAAAAAGTGTCGAGCGTCATTTTCGCAGGCGACGATTACAGCGACCTGTACATCACGACAGCGTTGACCGAAAGTACCAAAGCCGAAGAAGGCGCAGGCGCAGGCGCGCTGTTTCGTTTGCGCTTGGGCATCAAAGGCTTGCCAGAGTTTTATTCGCGCGTCAAACTTTAATTTGCTAAAATCATCGTATGAAATGGCTGACGGTTGCTCCCGAACAAGCGCTGGGACATATCTTGTGCCACAACCTCGCCGACGCGCAAGGACACAAGACGCTGCGCAAAGGCACGCCAATAGGCGAAAGCGAGCTCGCACAGTTGCGCGCATTGGACTTGCGTGAGGTGACGGTGGCGATGTTGGACGCCGGTGATGTGCATGAAGACGCAGCGGCAGAGCGCTTGACGCGCGTATGTGTGGGCGAGGGTGTGACGGTTAGCGCGGCGAGTGGTGGACGCACGAATTTGTTAGCGCAGCAAATGGGCGTGCTGAAAGTGCAGCGGGACGCCTTGCGACAAATCAACTTGATTGACGGCTTGACCATTGCAACCTTGCGCCATAACAGCTTAGTGCAGGCGAACAAAATTGTGGCGACCATCAAAATCATTCCGTATGCTGTGCCTGCGTCAGACCTTGCGCGCGCCGAAGCGCTGGGACGCGAGGGTGATGGCGTCGTGTCGGTGCGCGCCTTGCGTCCACAAAGGGTTGGCGTGATTCTCGCGGGGAGCGAAGCGGCGAAAGCGCGCGTCACCAAATCGTTTTTGCCTGCCATTCATTCACGTATCGAGGAGCTTGGCTCGACGCCGCTTGCGCTGGTGTATGTGCCGCACGAAAGCCAAGCCATCGCAGAGGCGTTGCATGAAACGCGCGAGATGGGCGCGGGCTTGTGCCTCATCGCGGGCGAGACTTCAATCATGGATCGCGAGGACGTGACGCCGCGCGGCATCGCATTAGCGGGTGGGCGCATCGAACACTATGGCGCGCCCGTCGAGCCGGGTAATTTGCTCTTGCTGGCTTACCTTGATGCAATGCCAGTGATTGGCGCGCCGGGGTGTGTGCGTTCGCGCGACTTGAACGTGGTGGATTTGATCTTGCCGCGCTTGTTGTCTGGTGAATGGTTGAAGCGTGAGGATGTGGTCGCGTTAGCCGATGGCGGTCTGCTGCTATAAGTCTGGTCTCCATTTACGCAGTCATTACACGCTACTTACGTTGACTCCTTCACTCGAGGTAACCAATCAGAAACTTATCAGATTCTCCAGCGAGCCATCCCCCCTGAATCCCATTGCTTCTCTTGTCCATCATGCTATACTCAAGTCAAATATAGACAGCGACGTCGCGTAGCGTGTCGCTGTTTTTTTATCTTCATCATTCAGAGGTAGGAGTTACGCAGTTGAGACCATTTCAACGCGACGCAGCGAAGAGCGCCAAGAGAGATAAAAATAATTCTTCGCGCGCTTCGCGTCTTCATGGTGCAACTGCATAATGCCTAAGAGCGTCTTTATGCAAATGACCTTCATCGGCACTGCGCCAGCGTTGGCGAGCGCCGACCAAGACCACATCTACATTTTGTTGGATGGTCCCTCAGGCTTCTGGTTGATTGATTGCGGCGGGAGCGCAGCGCATCATCTGTTGAAGTTGGGTTACGACCCGCTGAATTTGTCGGGTCTCATTCTCACGCACGGTCACGCCGACCACATCTACGGGTTGCCCGTGTTCATTCAAGATATGTGGTTGCGCGGGCGCAAGCACCCGTTGCCTATCTACGCTAACGAACCAACTATGGCGCGCAGCCGCAAGGCGTTGGAGCTGTTCATGGATAGCGCCCAGTTCAATTTTTTGGATTTCCGTCTCATACCCGAGACGCCGCAGAATCGCGCGCTAGAAACGCCCGATTTCACGTTGAGCACTGCGCCAACCATCCACTCGTTTCCATCCTTAGCGCTGCGATTTGATGCGAAACACTCCCGTCGGACGTTGGTGTATAGCGCCGATACGGCGCCATGCCCTAATGTCGTGGCGCTTGCGCGCGGCGCGCACATCTTGGTACATGAAGCGACGGTGCTTGAACCTGTCAGCACGGAGATTGGACACTCGACGCCAATGGAAGCGGCGACGATTGCCAGCGAAGCAGGTGTAGCGGAGCTGTGGCTCGTGCATTCTAACCCTGCGTTGCATCAAGTAGGCAATCCGCAATTGGCTGAGACGCGCAAAATTTTTGGGAACCCTGTGCATGTCGCGCGTGACGGCGACAGCGTGATTTTCTAGGCGGCGTCTCCATCAAAGAGAAACCCGCTGCCCTATATGGGGCAGCGGGTTTTGTTTGTAACATAAAGCGATGCGAACAGACTATACAAGTGATGCGAAAGTGTTGGACTTCGTTGCGCAATTCAGTTAGAATCACGACTACCAAGGAGGGAGTATGTCTTTCTTCAATTTCAAGAAACCCGAACTGAGCGATGAACAAAAACGCCGTCTGCCGCCTGGACAGGTGCTGACGGAGAAATGGCCCGTGCTGCATGCGTCGTACATTCCACGTTTCGACCCGAAGACCTGGGACTTTCGCGTGTGGGGCTTAGTTGAAAAGGAAGTGCGCTGGACGTGGGAGGAATTTAATCAGCTGCCGATGACAACTGTGAAGTGCGACATCCATTGCGTGACACGCTGGAGTCGCTACGACAATATGTTTGAAGGCGTGCATATCAAAGAAATTATGAAGCACGTCAAGCCGTTGCCCGAAGCGGCCTATGTATTGCAACATGCCGACCCCGATTACACGACGAACACACCGCTGGATGAACTTGTAGATGACGATGTGATACTCGCGCTCAAATGGAATGGGCAACCATTGACGCCTGAACATGGTGGTCCCATGCGCCTCGTCCTGCCCAAGCTCTACTTCTGGAAATCATCGAAATGGCTGCGCGGCTTCGAGTTTTTGTCCGAAGACGAGCCGGGGTTTTGGGAGATGTATGGGTATCACATGCATGGCGATCCATGGCGCTCTGAACGGTTTGGTTCCCCTGCAGACACGTTGCAGTCTGTAAGAAAGGCGGCGGGCTATGACCCTGAGCCGAAAAGTAAGCGGCGCACAGAGGGTTAAAGTGATAACGGACGATTAAGTGATAGTTAGGTTTCAGCTCCGCACACATTCTACCCGACTTTCACCCTTCAACCCTCTTCGACACCACCTGCGCCCCTGTCGGCCCGCTCACCCATCCGCCGAATATCGCAGAGAACTTGCCCGCGTCGCCGCCGGCGACGACGAGGTGGATGTTGTTGGGCGACGCGAATTTGGGAATGCGTTGGTTTAATTGTTCGTTGGTGAGTTGGTTCGCATGTTGCACGCCAAAGCGTTGCGGCGGGATGCCTTCGCCGCAATCGTCATCGCGCAAGAGTTCGCGCAACGGACGCGCCGTTGCCTCTTGAATACGATTGCGAATGTTGGCTTTCGTCCAGCCGTCGCGTTTCAACGTCTCGACATGCTCAGGACAAATCACGAGCATCACATCGCCGTAGTTGTGCAGCTTCGGATGCCAGCAACTTTCGAGCGCGAGCCCGAAACTCGTGGCGAGCGCGCGGGCGGTGCGCGAGAGCTGGTCGGCGATGCCGCGCGGCCCTTCAAGCGCGAACACCGTCACAACATTCTCTTCTTTTTTGAAACCCCGCTCCACGTGCAACGGCTCCCACACACTCACTTCCTCGTTCTCGGCAAAGCACAGCCCAAACTTCGCGGGTGTGCCAAGCGCTGAACGCTCGACGCCGCCAGGCTTCGCGCCGCCGACGTTAGCCAGCGTCAGCTTGAGCGCGCGTCCAATCGTCGCGTTAGCGCGATTGCCATGTCCCAACGCATTCAGTCCCGCATTCATGCCAATGCGCTGACGAATGGGCCCGTTGACGACGATGACGGGCGTCGCGCCCCACGTTGTCGCGTTGACGCCGTGGATGTTGAACTCGTCGGTGCAAACCGCTTCCAGCGCGGCGATGACGACGGGCAGATACTCTGGCTTACAACCCGCCATCACCGCGTTGATGGCGACCTTCTCAACGGTGGCGGGCGCCAGGTTCGGCGGCACAATTGCCACCACATCTTGCGGATGGCGCGTTGTGCCTTGCAACATACGCAACACACGCTCAGGTGTTGGTGGCACGACGGGCAAGCCATCGGTCAAGCCTTGCGCAAACATGAACTCGAACTCGTCGTCGGCTGATGCAATCTCGATGCGGCGCGCACGCAATGGACTGTCTTCCGCTTCAGCCTGCAATCGTTCTACGATGCCGGGCTCAACAGACTTTGAGCCACAGCCCGGGCGCCAATCGGGGAGAGTGTTCCAGTCAATACTGATATTACGTGCTGGTGTCATTGCGAGCGTTTTTTGCGAAGCAATCTCCGTGCTGTCTGAGGGAGATGGCTTCGCTTCGCTCACCATGACTGTGTCGCGTGAGTTGATCGGAATACTGACTACTGAATACTGAATACTGGCTACTAACGATTGCCACTCGTCTTTGCGATAGCCGATGAGGCGGCGCAGCTCGTGTCCTTGTGCGTCGGCGAGGATGAGGGTCGGCACGGTTTCGATAGCGTAACGATATGACACATGCAACGCGGTGTCATCGAGTATTGGCAACGTGAGGTGATGACGCTCGATGAGTACGTCGTTGCTTTCTTGTCCAACGCACCAGATGTTGACTGCGTCGCCATACGCGCGGTGCATGGCTTCGATGAGCGGCAGCGTGAGGTTGCACGTCTGACAATCTTCGCGGACGAAGCAGAGGAGCGTGGGGCGGGTAGTGGGGAAGGTGCATGATTGCCCTTGAAGGTCATTGAGAGTGAATGTGGGAAGTGTAGTCATCGTATAAAAAGCCTTGTGAGAATTATTGTAATCCCTTCTCCTTCGCCCACTGTCGCACCTGTGAGCGCGCCGTGAAGCCTAACTTGTTGAAGATGTTGCTGACGTGCGTCTCAATCGTGCGTTCACCCAACACCAACTTCTCGGCGATCTCGCGGTTGCTCAGTCCTTGCCCGACGAGCGCGGCGACTTCACGCTCGCGCGCGGTCAAGCCACCTACAGACCCGAAGGGTTTGGCAAACCCTTCGGGTCTCTCTGGAACTTGCAACAACTCCGCTTCGGCGAGTGCTTGGCGCAATGTCAACTTGCTTCCCGCTTCCCACGCGACGTTGAACGCTTCGTCGCCCAGTTGCGTTCGCAATGCCTCACGCTCGCGCTCAAATTCGGGGCGATCATCAGGTGTGATGACTCTATAAACGAATGAGTGTCGTGTGTTCACTGTACTGAGCCAGCGCGCTGCATTCTGCCCTTGTCCAACCACACGCGCCAGCGCGGCAAATCCCAACAGACAATGTGCTAATGGAAATGTAGTTTCCGACTTACGTGCTAACACCAGCGCTTCTGTGAGATGTAGGCGTGCTTCCCTGTAATGCCCTTCAGTCGCCGCGACTCGTCCCAACGCAACGAATATATTATCGGTGCCTATGGGATTGTCCAGTTTGTCTCGGATTGCCAGTCCCTCTTCCAGCCATTGTCGCGCCCGCGCGTAATCCCCTTGCACGCGCGCTGCTTCTCCAAGCATGTAGGACGCATTCGAGATCAGGAGATCATAACCTCCTTCCCGCGCCCGCGCCAGCAGGTCTGCAAAAATGGCTTGTCCTGCCGGATAATTTCCTGTATGGTAATCCAGTGAGCCAAGCGCCATGAGTGAGACATAGATTTGAGCAACGTCACCCGACTCGCGCGCTAAGCCAACGCTCTCATCTAAGAGGACACGCGCCGTGGCGAGGTCGCCCTGTCTCCCAACAGCAAGGGCTTGTGCAACCAAGGTGCTCGCCAAAAAGCTCTTATGCCCCGTTTGTCGCAAGAGCGACAGACTACGCTCGGTGAATGCACGTGCGTTGGGCATGTCACCTTGCATAAACATAAAATGTGCTGCCAAACGCAAAGCACGACCATACCAGGTGCGCTCTTCGGCGGGCGCGGTAGTGTCAGTTTCAAGCTGTGGATTGAGCGCCAATGCCTGCTCAAGCCACTGTCGTCCTTCGGCAAGGTGGCTGTACACATGCCATAACACATACACCCTTACACTCAAGCGCAACGCTGCTGCTGGGTCGGGCGTGTTCATCGCCCAACCCAACGCCGCGCGCAAATTGTCCACCTCGCGCACCAGACGCTGCCACTTATCCAGTTGCACAACAGTCATACTGCTTGGCGCAACGGTTGGGGTAAACGCTAAGAAGTACGCGAGATGGCGCGAGCGCACCGCCTCACTCTCCCCCGACTCCGCCAACTTCTCCAACGCATACTCACGGATCGTCTCCAACATGCGATAGCGTGGCGCAACGCTCTCCTCATCCAACAGCACCAACGACTTGTCCACCAGATGCGTCAGCATCTCCAGAATGCCAGTCGGCAGTAGCCAGTCGTCAGTCGGCAGATGTATCTGCTGGCTACCGACGACTGAGGACTGGCTACTGCACACTGCTTCTGCCGCCTCCAACGTCCACCCGCCCGCGAACACGGACAAGCGTCGCAACAACACCCGCTCGGGTTCGGATAACAGATTGTGACTCCAATCAATCGCCGCGCGCAAGGTTTGTTGGCGGCGCAACGCGGTGCGGCTGCCGCCCGTCAGCAAGAGGAAACGACTGTGCAAGCGTTCCGCGACTTGTTCGACGCGCATGGCTTTGACGCGCGCCGCTGCCAACTCAATGGCGAGTGGGATGCCATCCAAGCGTTGACAGATTTGCGCGACCGCTGCGGTGTTGGCGTCGGTCAACTGAAACGTAGCTTGCACCGCCTGTGCGCGGTCAACAAACAACTGCACGGATTCCAACTGCGCGAGCTCGGTAGTTGGAATTTGAGAATTGGGATTTGGGATTTCTAGCGACGGCACTTGAAAGGTGCGCTCACCTGTGATGCCGAGCGCCTCACGGCTGGTGGCTAAAATTTTCACGTGGGGACAGGCGTGCAACACGCTATCCGCGAATTGCGCGCACGCATCAATCAGATGTTCACAGTTGTCGAGCAGGAGCAACAACTGTTTGGCGCGCAACCAATCCAGGAGCGTCGCCATGATGGGGCGCCCTGGTTCTTCGCGCACACCCAAGACGGTGGCAACGGTTTGCGGGACGAGCGCGGGGTCGGCGAGCGGCGCGAGTTCGATGAACCACACGCCATCGGGGAACGCCAGACCCGAAGGGTTTTGGAAACCCTTCGGGTCTGCAACCTGCAACGCGAGGCGTGTCTTACCCGTGCCGCCCACGCCCGTGAGCGTGAGCAGATGCGTCGTGGCGAGCAGCTGCTTGAGGTGCGTCATCGCCTGTTCGCGTCCGATGAAACTGGTCGGTTGAATGGGGAGGTTATGCGGGATCGTTGGCATAAGCGTATAAGCAGCTCACGTTACGCAAAGCCGTCATTGCGAGCGATTGTTGCGAAGCAATCTCCACGCCGAAAGCGGGGGTTGCTTCGCTCCGCTCGCAATGACCGCGTAACATGAATAAGCAGATAAAAAATGAGTGATAGTTAAGCTGGCACAGTGACAGCTTTCCTCGTGGTTGGAATGTGACACTCGCGGTCAAGCTCATGCACTGCCTCGTCGTAAAGCAAGGGCAAGGGTTCAATCGCCAACCATTTGAGATTACGCCCACTCCACAACGCTTCGAGCTGCTCCAGTGTCAACTGCCGTTGGCGAATCTCTGCATTGTAACGCGCGCCTAAATGCTCCCATGACAATGGGTAACGCAAGATCACGTGACCATCAGCTCTTTCGATAGCATAGGCGTCAGTGTACCATTTGCCTCGTTCATCTTTGCGTTGCAAACGTCGCACACGGGTCATGTATTACCTACCTTTCAAACGCTCTAACCAGCGACGCGCTTCTGCCTCTCGCTCCGTTTCGAGCAAGAACACGCCGATGGCGCTTTCTAGCAAGTAGTCCAAATCGGTCTCGTCGTCACGATTGGCTTTGAGCAACGTCGCCACTTCAAAACGCTGTCCATACTTTCGCAGCAAGACATCTTGCAGATACAGATGCTCCTCATATAAGGCGGCGACATGCACTTCGAGGTGTTGCGCCAGAATCTGTGAAAGTGCGCGACGCCCATAGCGTAAGGGTCTGATGCCCTGTCGCACAAGGCCGCGAATTTGCACGACCTCGTGGATGATGATGCTGGCGCCATACTCGTCGCCGAAGTGAACGGCTTCATCCCAGACATTGCTGGGCAAATCGCCTTGCAAAATAGCGAGGTACTTTTCGACCATCTCCAAGTCTTGCGCCGTGATGCCGTAGCGGTTTATGCCCACAGGGTCAAACCGCTTAAGCAAGCGTGCATAATTGGTAGTCATAGTCTATCACCGATTCAAGCAGGTTGCCCAACACCATCACACTCAAGCCATTCACTACTCAGTCTAATCTAGTCCCTGCTCCTTCACCCACCGCCGCACCTCCGCGCGGCGCGTGAAGCCCAACTTGTTGAAGATGCTGCTGACATGCGATTCTACTGTGCGCTCGCCAATGACGAGCGATTCTGCGATCTCGCGATTGCTCATGCCTTGTGCGACGAGTGAAGCGACTTCGCGCTCGCGCGCCGTCAACCCACCAAAATCTTGTTTGGCGGTTGGGATTTGGGGTTTGGGAGTTGGGATTTCTGTAGGTTCGGTGAGCGCGAGCGCGACTGCTTCATCCAACGTCATGCGTCGTCCTGCTTCCCACGCCGCATTGAAATCCGCTTCGGAGAATTGCATGCGCACCGTGGCGAGGGTATGCTCTTGTTCACGTTGATTAACAGGCCAACGATACTGACTACCTCTGGCTTCAAGAAAGGCTTGGATAGCTCCACATAGTCGTGTGGCTCGTTCCAAGTGTCCTCGTGCAGCTCTCACGCTGGCGAGCGTCATCAGGCAGGCGGCCAGGTTTGGAATGTCTTCCAATTCTTTTGCCAGCACAAGGCTTTCTCTCGCCAACATTTCTGCCCGCGCAGGGTCGCCTTGCTGCACTGCTACCGCCGCCATAAACTGGAGCAATACTGCCCGCACGTTTTTGTCTCCCGTTGCACGCTGTAGGGCCAAACCTTCCTCGCCCAACTGTTGCGCCGTGGCGTAGTCGCCCTCAGCCAAAAAAAGACTCCCTAGTCTACTGAGTGTGCGGGCGATTTGAATTTTGTCACCGAACTCCCGCGCGCGAGTCAAGCCCTGTGCATACCATGAGTGCGCGGCGGCATAATCACCTTGAGACTCTGCTACCGACCCTAACCCGAGCAACGATACTACCGTTGTTGCTTTATCACCTAGGGTCCGACCGATAGACAGGCTTTCCTCAAGGTGTGCTTGTGCTGTTGCGTAGTCGCCGTGCATCCTAAACATATTGCCCAGGAGTCGCAGCGAAAGAGCCATGCCTCGTCTATCTCCAACGTCCCGCGAGATACTCAATCCCTCTTCACTGTATGAGCGTGCTAAGGCGAGGTCGCCTTGCCGAAAAGCTAATCTGCCAACAGCGATAAGCCCCCTTGCACGCGCGACGGTTTGTGCTTCCGCTCCGACGTGCGCTAAGGCAGCGGTTAAACGCTCACGTCCTTCACTCACAGGACCGCGTGAAAACCAGAAACTCCACAGCGCCGCTGCCAACCTCAGGCCCGCAACCGCGTCGCTGCTGTGCAACGCCCAATCCAGCGCCGCTCGGATGTTATCGTACTCCACCTCCAACCGATTGAACCATATCGCTTGCTCAGGACCTTCTAGTTTCGACTCGGCAGCTTCAGCGAACTGCACGAAAAAGGTGAGATGCCGCTCGCGCACTGGCTCGCTCTCACCTGAAGCCAACAACTTCTCGCGCGCATATTGCCGCACCGTCTCCAACATTCGGTAGCGTGTCTGTCCCTCAAACTCCTCTGTGATTACAAGCGATTTGTTGACGAGTTGGGTTAGCAAGTCCAGCACCTCATCAGTAGCCAGTAGCCAGTCGTCAGTAGTCAGATGGGGCTGGCTACTGGTTACTGACGACTGTCTACTGCATACCGCCTCCGCCGCCTCCAGTGTCCACCCACCCGCGAACACGGAGAGGCGTAACAACAGGGTGCACTCAGGCGCGGTCAACAAACTGTAACTCCAATCAATCGCCGCGCGCAGCGTTTGTTGGCGCGGCACCGCCGTGCGACTACCGCCCGTCAACAAGCGAAAGCGATCATCCAAGCGCGCTGCAATTTGCTCGACGGAGAGAGCCTTCACACGCGCCGCCGCGAGTTCGAGCGCGAGCGGGATGCCATCCAAGCGTTGACAAATCTGCACGACGGCAGCTGCGTTGGCTTCCGTCAACTGGAAATGCGATTGCACCGCCTGTGCGCGCTCGACAAACAGTTGCACGGATTCCAGTTGCGCGAGCTCAGCCGTTGGGAGTTGGGAATTGGGAGTTGGGAGTTGCAGCGAGGGCACTTGAAAGGTTTGTTCACCCGCGATGCCGAGTGCCTCGCGACTCGTGGCTAAAATCTTCACATCGGGGCACGCATGTAACATGGTGTCCGCGAATTGCGCGCACGCATCAATCAGATGTTCGCAGTTGTCGAGGAGGAGTAACAGAGATTTCGCACGCAACCAATCCACGAGCGTCGCCGTGATGGGACGCCCCTGTTCTTCGCGCACACCCAAGACCGAGGCGACGGTTTGCGGCACGAGCGAAGGATCAGCGAGTGGCGCGAGCTCGATGAACCACACGCCATCGGGGAACGCCAGCCCCGAAGGGTTTTGGAAACCCTTCGGGGCTGCAATTTGCAAGGCGAGGCGGGTCTTGCCCGTGCCGCCGACGCCCGTGAGGGTGAGCAGCTGCGTGGTGGCGAGCAGTTGCTTGATTTGCGCCATCACCTGTTCGCGCCCGATGAAACTCGTCGGTTGGAGGGGAAGATTATGTAAAAGCACGGACCCTCCGCTCACTCTCGACATCAAATCTGATGACTGAACACTGAACACTGATTACTGAACACGGCTTGTATGATAGTCGTTTAGGCATGGCGCGTCAAGACATTGTATAATCGTCGCCATGATTTCACGATTGCGCGGTAAAACGATTGCGAAGGGCAGCGACCATTTGATGGTGGATGTGAACGGCATCGGCTTGAAGGTGCGCGCGCCGACGCCGTTGCTCGATACGGTGGCGACGCTCGGCAAAGAGGTGAACCTGTACACGCATCTGCGCCTCGCGGAGAATGGGCGCGAGATCGAAGCGATGTTGTTTGGCTTTGGTTCGCCCGAAGACTTGGCGCTGTTCGAGTTGTTGCTCACTGTATCGGGCGTGGGGCCCAAGGTGGCGCTGAGTGTGTTGTCGGCGGCGTCGGCGGATGCGGTGCGTGCGGCGATCATGCAGGGCAATGCGCAAGTGCTCACGCAATATCAAGGCATCGGCAAGAAGACTGCGGAGCGTATCGTCGTCGAATTGAAGAGCAAGATCAAGAGCATGGGCGCGGATGAGCTGATTGCCGTGTCTGCTACTGATAACGAAGCGGTTGCCGCCTTGACTGCGCTTGGTTACAGTGTGATGGAGGCGCAGCGCGCATTGGCGTCGGTGGGGGATGAAGCGCAAACGACAGAGGACAAAGTGTTAGCGGCGTTGCGGTATTTGGGTGGGGCATAAAGAAGTAATCAGTAAGCAGTAGTCAGTCGCCAGACAAAACGCAGCAACCTCGAAGTATGGGGGTTGCTGCGTTATGTTTTCAATCTTCAACTTTCAACCTTAGACATTACGCAGTTCAACTGCGAAGAGGCGAAGGGCGCGAAGAAAAGCAAAAGAGTTCTTAGAAGCTGTTTTAAAAGCCCTTGCGAATCGAATTCGCGGCTACTCATCACAAAGTCCGCCTACGCGGACTACAAAAAATCAGCGTAGGCTGATTTCGCCATGCGTTGCAGCGATTTGTAATCGCCCGCCCGCGCCACTTTTAAAACAATCTCTAAGCGGTCTTCGCCTCTTCGCGGTGAAACGGGTTCAACGGCGTAACTCCTAACCTTCAACTTTCATAGCTTCATGGCAACCATGCCACCGGTCCCACTCCCTCCGTGTTGATTTGTTTCGTCGCGCCCGTTGTGATGTCCATGATCCACACGCCCGCTGGTACAGGCGGTTGTGATTGATCGTTGTTCGGATAGGTGAGGTAAGTGTATGCGATGCGTTTGCCTTCGGGGGACCACGCATAGCTCGTGATGGTTTGCCCCACATCAGTTTGTTGGCGTGGAATTCTGCCAAGTGTGCGAAGCGGCGTGCCGCTCACACCGTCTCTGCCAACGGCGCTGCGGCGGTAGATGTTGATGGTTTCCCAACCGCTCAAACCGCCGCTGCCCAATGCGATGTGCGCGCCATCGGGACTGTACGAGAAACCGCGCGCGCGGTCATCGAAATAGAGCGCGATGAATTTGCCGAAGCCGCTGTTGAATGAGTCCGCTGTCACGTAAGCGCCATGTCCATTGGCCACGCGCACGGTCAGCTCGCGTCCATCAGGCGACCATTGCGGCGAGTCGAGCAAACGCGCTTGCGCCATGCTCCATTCCATCGGCGTGAACTTGGGTGAGCTCGTGTTGGTGGAGAGTGGCGTCCACACATTGAGCCCTTGCGCGTTCATCAGGCGAATGGCGTTCTGGCGATACGAGAGCCAATCGCTGCCGCTGCCCGTTGGATTCGATGCGAAGGCGATACGCGCGCGGTTACCGCCATCGGGCGACCAGGCCGGATCATAACCGTCGTTCAACTTGCGTGCGCCGGTGCCGTCGGCGTTCATCGTCCACACTTCGCCTTTGAGTTTGAAACGCTTGTGACTGTCCCATTGCAGATTGCGCTCGAATACAATCAGTGTGCCGTCGGCGTTCCATTGCGGCGCGTTGCCGTCGCTCAATTTTTGTATGCCATTGCTGTTGCGTTGGATCGTCCAGATTTCACCATTCTTCACGAACACGGCGCGCGTGCCGTCGCGCGTCCAATCCCATTGCGTCGCGTTGCCATCCGTCAGCAATGTCTCGTTGGCGGTGCGTAGGTCACGAATGTAGGTTGAGCCAAAGCGGGTGAACATCAGCCCATTCGCCAATGCAGGCGTGGGCAATGCTGTGGGTGAAGCAGGAACAGGTGTGGCTGTGGGTGTGGGTTTGGGTGTGGGCGATGGAATTGGTGTGGCAGTTGGTCTGGCTGTCGGCGAGGGAATAGGCGTCGGCGGGATGGGGGTGGCGGTTGGCGTCGGCGGCAGTTGAATAAAAATTTGTTCCGCGAACAGTGCGTTGTTCGTCGTCAAACGACCTAGCGCCAAGAGGCGTTGGCTGTTTTGCAAATCGTCCACCATCGCGGCGCGCGTGTCGCTGAAGTCAATACTCGTCGTTGGACTGAGCGCGATGATGGTATCGTTGTCGAGCGTGAGGATGCGCGTGGTGCGGTTGACATTTTTGAGTATGCCGTGGCGGGCGAGATAGCTGTCAGGCGCGACGACGCTTGCCGAGTCGCTGGCGATGAAGGGGCGTCCGCCTTGATATTGCACCGTGCCAATCACGCGCACGGGTTTGCTGATGCTCGTCGGGTCGGTGGGCTTCAACGGCAGCTCTTGGCCGGGGAAGAAGCTCGCCGCAACCCAGATGACGCCGCCGCTGGCATCTTTGAGCGTGAACACGGTCTTTGCAGTGGGCGCAGCATCTTTCAATTCTTTGTCGTTGTTTGCGCCGCGATATTCGCCGACGATCATCACCTCACGCCCGACGTACCGCGCAGGGTCGAGGCGAATCATGCTGAGGTTAGGCGAGTGATAGTAAGGAATACCGGTCAGCAACGCAGCCCAACGCCAGGCGTTGTTGACGCGATTGAGATAAAGGTGCGCGTATTCTTCGCGTCCGTCGCCCGTTTGCCAACGCGCCATGATAACACGCTCGCCGAATTTTTGCGCCCAGGTTGGTTCATACACGGCGCGGTTCAAATCAAGCGTGATAGTCGCGCCTTGTCGTATGGAGCGTAACGCGGCGAGGGCATCGTCCACGTTACGGTATTGTGTGCCTTCCGAGCGGTAGCGTGCGCTGATCCACACAGGCGTCAACAAATTTTTGAGTGACGCTTCATCGCTTTTCTCAATGGCGTTTTGTAAGTCGCGTAAAAACGCCGCATAAGGTTCAAGCGTCGCAGCGGGCGTAAGGGCGATAGTGGTCGTTGGGAGCAGGGTCGCTAGAGGAGGAATGGGCAGTGGCGTTGCGGGAGAAATTTCGCAGGCGATGAGGAGAGAGAACAGCAGAAAGCAGAACGAGAGTTTGGACAAGCGGACAAAGATTTTTTTCATGACGGCTCCTGGTGCGCGCTCGCGTGCGCGTCATGAATAGTTTAGCGGGGAGTGCTAGGCGTGTCAATGGCATCACCCTTCAGGTTTCGCGTTTCACGTGGCGCGGTTTATGTGTCATGGCTTCTCCTTCAGCCACACCGTAAACGTGCTGCCCTTGCCCAGTTCGCTCTCAACCTCGATGCGACCGCCGTGCGCTTGCGCGATCCATTGAGCGATGGACAAGCCCAGTCCCGTGCCGCCTTGCGCGCGTGTGCGCGCTTTGTCCACACGATAGAAGCGCTCGAAGATGTGCGGCACATCCTCCGAGGGGATGCCGAGCCCCGTGTCGCTTACGCTAAAGCCGACCTCGCCGCTTTGTTTACGGATTGCCAATTGAATCTCGCCGCTCGGCGTGTATTTAATCGCGTTCTCGACTAGATTCAACAGCAATTGTTTCAAGCGATCAGGATCGCCCTCGACGAGGGCTTGGTCTTCGTGTCCGAGCGTCACCCTCAAATCGCCGTTGCGTCCAGTCGTCATTACACGCGCTTGGCGATACACTTCGAGCATCAACGTATCGAGCTCAACCGTTTCCTTCTTTAACATGGTCGCGCCTGCGTCGCTTTGCGCCAACAACAACAAATCAGAGATCAGGCGCGTCATACGTTGCGCTTCTTGCTCGATAGCGTCATACACAGCTTGCGCATCGGGGGGAGCGAGCTTTTGCAACAGGGCAAGCTGGCCGCGGATGATAGTCAAGGGCGTGCGCAGCTCGTGCGAGAGGTCAGCGATGAAGCGCTGTTGGGCGCGGAACAAATTCTCCAAGCGCCCCAACATTTCGTTAAAGGTGATGGCGAGACGATCTACTTCATCGCCTTTGTACGTTTCGGGAACGCGTTGGGCGAGGTCGGGCGTGCGGGCGATGGCTCGCGCCGTGCGGGTGATGCGGTCAATCGGCTTGAGCGCGGAGCCTGCCAGCGCGTAGCCAATCACGGCGACGATGGCGATGGCGGAGAGTGAGCCAACGATTAACAGTAATGCTAGACGATTGAGGGTCAGCTCGTTGCGCCGCAGCGAGCTGGCAATCTGGATGACGCCGACGACATTTTGATCAATCGTCAAAGGCGCGGTCAACAGGCGGAAGCGCTCACGCTCTTCCCAGAGGAATGTCGAATAAGTAAACTGTTTGTTGCGGGCGGCGGCGAACAACGTGGCATCGCGCGGTAGCGATGCGTTGCCGAGGTTTTCCGAATGTGCTAACGCATTGCCATCGGTGGAGGAAATTTGTACGAGTAAATCTGTCGTGGAGATGACATCGCGCGGAATGATGAGCGGCGCGCGTCCGAAAAAGCGTTGGCGAAATGAAGTGAGCAACGCCGTTTGCACTTGGTCGCGTTGCGCGTCGAGCTCGGCGTCGAGCTCATTACGCAAATTGAACGCGACAGCCCCATACAACAGCAAGCTGAAAATCGTGACGACGATGGCGAGCAGCCCACTATACCAAAGGGTAAGGCGAAGGCGGATAGACATAAAACGCGTCATCTGTCATGTGTCAAGTGTCTTGCGCCTCGCTTGCCGTGCCACATGACACTTGACACATGGCACGGTCATTCTTCGCGGAGAGCATAGCCCGCGCCGCGCACGGTTTGGATGAGACGGGGTTCGCTGCCCGCTTCCAGTTTGTTGCGTAGATAGCGGATATAGACCTCGATGATGTTCGATTCGCCGCCGAAATCGTAATCCCAGATGCGCTCGTAAATGAGGTCGCGCGTCAGCACCTGACGCGGATGCAGCATGAACAATTCGAGCATGGCGAACTCTTTGTTGGTCAGCTCGATTTTGCGTTGACCCCGGTTCACTTCGCGCGTGCTTTGATCGAGCGTCAAGTCGGCGTACCGCAGCACCGTTTGTTCGGTGGGTTTACGGCGGCGCAATAAGGCGCGAATGCGCGCGTACAATTCATTGAAGGCGAACGGCTTCGTGAGATAATCGTCGGCGCCTGCGTCCAAGCCGTGCACTTTGTCGCTGACTTGATCGCGCGCCGTCAGCATTAGAATCGCCACGTCGCCTGCCGAGCGCAATCGCCGACAGACCTCGAAGCCGTCCAAGCCGGGTAGCATCACATCGAGGATGACGAGCGCGGGCGGATAATCGCGGGCTCTGGCAAGACCGTCCTCGCCATTGGCGGCGGTATCCACAGTGTAGCCCTCGTAGATTAAGCCACGCTTAATCACGTCTAAAATTTTGGGTTCGTCTTCGACGATGAGGATACGTTCGCTCATAGTTTGTGCATCCCTTTGTCAGTCAACATACACGCTTCTTCTTGAGTAACCCGATGGGGGGATGCGTCACTGCCCCAAAACGATTTGGCGCACATAAGACTCACTGCGTATCGAAGTCGCAATCACTAATTCGTCGTTGGCCTCGAATACCGTGTCGGCTGGCGGCACGCGCCCTTCGCCTTTGCGAATCAACAAAGCGACGACGGCATCCTGCGGCAAATGGAGGTCGCGCAACTTTTTGCCGATGATGGGCGACTTGGTCGGCACAGTGATTTCGACGATTTCGACGTTGGTGCCGCGCATCGCTGCGATGTGAACTAACGAGGTCTTGGGCAACATCTCCTCAATTTTGGTGAGGATGGTGTCGGTGGTGCTGACCGTCGCATCCACGCTCAATTGCTTGAAAATTTTTTCGTTCTTCGGGTTGTTGATGCGCGCAATGGTGCGCGGCACTTTGAAGCGTGTCTTGGCGAGTTGGCACGCGATGAGGTTGATTTCGTCGTCACCGGTTGCGGCGACGACGACATCCGCGCGTGCGACGCCAGCCTCTTCTAGCACCGACAGCTCGCAGCCATCGCCGCGCAGCGTAACCGCGCCGAGGTCTTCGTCAATGATGCGGGCGCGTTCGGCGTCGCATTCTAGCACGGCAACCTCATGCCCGCTCTCGACCAGCTCTTTCGCCAAGTAATAGCCGACCTTGCCGCCGCCAATGATTACGGCATACATAGTCACATCCTGAATGAATAATTGAGCGACAACAGAAGACCAACGATGGAGAATGATTCCCGTCGCCTGTTCACTATTGCACCGACTTCATAATGTCCTTTGCTGCCAGCAGCGTCGGGCAGACGACTTCGATGAGTCCTTGCTCATGGAAAACTTGCCCGCGCCCATCGTCGCGCACGCGCGCAATGCAACGCTTGACGTTGAAGACAACTTTGGCGACTTGCGCCGCCATCAGGTTGGTGTTGTCGTCGTTGGTGGCGGCGATGAACAGGGCGGCTTTGTCCGCGCCAGCTTTACGCATGGCGTCTTGGTCAATGCCGATGCCGAGCACAGCTTCACATCCCACAGGGAGGCGGTTAAATGCTTCGGGGCGGCGGTCAATGATCGTGATGTGATGGTTTTGCTGTTTCAAGAGGCGTGCGCACTGCAAGCCAAAGCGACTCAAGCCGACAATCACGACGTTCATGTGTGAGACTCCGTGTTATGCTCGAAAGGTTCACGCACCAACCAGACACGACAGGTGGCGTGATTGAGAATGTAGTTCGAATTTTTGCTGAGGTAGAATGTGCCGAAGCGCGTGCGATAGGGCAAGCCCATGATGAGGAGGTCCACGTTGCGGCGTGTGGCTTCGTCCACCACGGCGACGCCCGCGACGCGCGCTTGCAACAATTCGGCGTGAACTTCAAAACCGAAATGGTGTGCTTGTTGTTCGGCGTGTTCTAACACACGCTCGCCGTGCATCGTTTTGTCTGGCAATTCGGCGTCGAGCGGCAGCGCGCGCGGCACCTCGACGACATGCATGACCGTCACGCGGCTCTTATTTTTCTTGGCGATGAGGCCCGCGAGCTGCAACGCTTCATCGTCGCACTGCCCGCCATTAATGGGAACTAAAATGTGCGAAATTTTTTCCATAGGGATATTGTAGGGCAAATTGCCAATTTGCCCTACACCATTAACGCATGAGTTGATACGGTACGCTGGCCACGATTTGCTTGGGACGAAACAACAATAATTCGAGCTTGATGAGCTGCGCTGTTTGGTTGTGCAGCGCATGATGCCACCAGTGTTTCGGCGCAATCTCAGATAGCATCACCACCACGTCCGCGTCGGGACGCTCTTCGGTGATGGCGTCAAGATATTTGATGAGCGAGCCCGTGACGGTGCGATACGGCGATTCGATGATTTGCAGCTCGACGCCAAGTTGCGCGGCTTGCCACGCCTGATGCAGCTGTTCCGCTTCGGCAGGGTTTTCGGTGACGGAAACAGCGATGACTTCGGGCGCGATGGTGTGCGCGATGGCGAGCGTGCGTGCGACGGGACGATCCACCCGCGCGATGGGCACGATGACGATGTTGCAAGTTGTCGCGGGTGTGAGGCTGCCATCTGGATTGGGCGCAGCGAGCATGGGCGGTATCGTGATTTTGGCTGGGGTGTGGATCGAAGCATCTTCACCGGCAGGATGCGACATAGGCGTGATGATGGGCGTGGCGTCGGCAAAGGGGACATTGACGACGATGTGGCGTGGGCGCAACAACAACAATTGGAGTTTGATGAGCAGAGCCGTGCGATGGTTCACAAACAAATCCCGCCAGCCTTTGGGGGCGATTTCGGGCAGGACGACGATGATGTTGGCGTTGGGATGTTGCGTCGTTACCTGATCAATGTATTGCAACAGCGCCGTCGGTACCGAACGACCGCGCGCTTCTTCTACGACGAGCGGCACACTGCTGCAACCGTCTTGCCATTCACGCTTGAGCTGTTCGCTGGCTGCGGTTGTGGGCGCGATGAAGATCGCGGTGACGTCGTGGGCGATGCGATGCGCAAAGGACAAGGCGCGTTTGGTAACCTGATTCACATGCGCCGCAGGCACCAGCACGATGTTGGTGGAGGCTATCGGCGTTGTGGCGGGCGTCAGGCGTACGTCTTCTTGGTAATGATCGTAGTGTTTTTTGACGCGCGTGAAGAAGAGGACGATGGGGGGAATGAGGGCGATGACGATCCATGCGCCATCTGTGAAGCGTGAGGTCGCTAAGACAAGAAACACGATGAAGGTGGTCGTCATGCCGATGGAGTTGATAAGTGTGTTGCGTTGCCAACCCGTTTCACGCAGCTTGCGCCAGCGCATCACCATGCCTGCTTGTGAGAGTGTGAATGAGATGAACACGCCCACTGCATATAAGGGCAGCAGATTGTGCGTGTTCGCTTTGAACAAAATAACCAGCAGAATGGATAAAAATGCCAGCACAAAGATGCCGGTGCTGAAGACGAGGCGATGGCCGACGCGCACGAAGAGGCGTGGCATGAAGCCAGCGCGCGCAATGATGGCGGAGAGACGCGGGAAGTCGGCAAATGCGGTATTTGCCGCCAGCACTAAAATCAAGGTTGTGCTGATTTGCAGAAACAGATAAGCGGGATACAAAAATGGTTCTTGGAATACGATGCGCGCAATTTGGGACAAAATCGTTTCGCCATCTTCGGTCGGCACGATCGGGTAGAGTTGTGAGAGGGTGGTGATGCCTATGAACATGCTAATCAAGATAGCCGCCATGACGCCGAGAGTGCGCGCCGCATTCTGTGATTCGGGCGGCTTGAACGCAGGCACGCCATCGGCAATGGCTTCGACGCCTGTCAGCGCGGTGCAGCCTGCCGCAAAGGCCTTCAGCAAAACCCAAGCCACCAATAAATCGGTGCTATGGGGAGGGATGATTTGCTGGGGGGGCAGCTCGGGGCGCAAGATTGGCACGAAGTAACGCGTGAGTCCTGCCACAACGAGTACGGCGATTGAAACAATGAACGCATAGGTTGGCAGCGCGAATACATTTGAAGACTCGCGTAACCCGCGCCAGTTCATTACAGCGAGAATGAGCACAAAGCCTATGGCCATCAGCACATTGAAAGAGCGCATGATTGGAAAGGCTGAGACAATCGCATCCACGCCGGACGAGACGCTGACTGCAACGGTCAATACATAGGAAATCATCAAAGCCACGCCTGCCGTGAGCCCGAAAAGGGTGCCGAGGTTTTCGCGCGCGACGATGAACGAGCCGCCGCCGGTTGGATAGGCTTTGATGGTTTGGCGATACGAAATGGCGACGATCAGCAGCAGCAACGCAATGAGAATCGCAATGGGCCCTGTGTAGATGAAGGCGACGCTGCCTAGGACGACGAGCTGCAACAAAATTTCTTGCGTCGCATACGCGACCGACGAGAGCGCGTCGGATGAGAAGACAGCCAGCGCCTTGCGTTTATCGAGTCGTTCATGCAGCGCGCGATGAGAGGCAATCGAGGAACCGCCGAGCCATTGGCGGAAGCGCCCCAGCGGCCCATGCGCCGCATAGGGAAAGCGCTCGCGCCGAATCACTTTGTCGGCAGGATGCGCGCCCTTCACGGTCTCGCCGCGCACACGGGGGCGTGGCGTAGTAGGACTACGAGGAGATTTTTCGGAACTCATACCAAGCACAATTCATTCGGTCTGTGAGAGACATCCAATGAGGCTGAGCACCTCAAGAGGTATCGCTCACAAATCACGGCAATAGCCCAAACAAAAAAAGACCGCAAACGTGAGCGGCCTCTATAAAAGGTCGGGGCAAATAAGTGACAATGCGATATTAGCACCATTTCAAAGCGACGCAAAATGTTTTTGGAGTAGAGGGTCTGAGGATATTTGCCAAAGCAAAAAATTTCTCTATAATGTCGCTGGCGTGCCACCGTAGCTCAATCGGCAGAGCAACCGCTTCGTAAGTGGTAGGTTATCGGTTCAACTCCGATCGGTGGCTTGTCTGACAGATAATGGAAGACATAATGAACGACGTCTTCACGTTTTCTTTTAACTTTTCGCACCATCATTGCCAACGGTGAGCCATCTGCGCGCGTCTTTGTGGCGCGTGTGGTCGCTCACCTGTAAGACTAGCCGAGTGGCTAGTCTTTTTTGTTTGTGTAGCGGATGATGATGTAGGATAAGTTTGCAACTTGGCTTGTGCGCCAGTTACAAACTTGCCCTACACTCGCTACCTGTCGCACGGCTTGAGCGATTGGCGCTATGCGGATGATGATGTAGGACAAATTTGCAACTTGGCTTGCGGGCAAATTACAAACTTGCCCTACACTGACTGAGCGACCCAGTGACTAATTCTCTTGACCACGAACGTTATCTGCCGCACGGCCTCAGCGATTGGCTGTATGCGGATGCGGCGCAACGGCGCCAACTCGAAGCGGCGCTGTCCGAGACCTTTCGGCGCTTCGGTTACACCGAAGCCATTCCGCCGTCGTTTGAGTTTTATGAAACCATCGCTGCCGAAGCCAGCACACAAATGCGCGAAGAGCTCTATCGTTTCTTTGATCGCGATGGGCGCACCTTGGCGTTGCGCGCCGATTTCACGGTACCGATCGCGCGCATCGTCGCCACGAAGTTGTATGACCAACCGTTGCCGTTGCGCTTCTATTATATCGGCTCCGTTTTTCGCTACGAAGAGCCACGCGCGGGGCGTCGTCGTGAATTCACGCAAGCGGGTATCGAACTGATTGGCGCGCGCACGCCTGCCGCCGATGCTGAAGCCATCGCGTTGGCGAGCGAGGCGTTACGCGCGATGGGCGTGCGCGACTTTCGTTTGAATGTTGGGCAGATGGCGTATTTCAAAGGACTCGTGTCCGATTTGTCGTTGAGCGATGACGCTGTTGCACGATTGAAAGAAGCCATCGAGCGTCGTTCGGCAGCGCAATTGCAACAGGTGTTGCGCGCGTTGCCCATTAGCGCCGAGCGCAAACAGATCTTCACACGGTTGTTGCAATGGCGTTATGCGCCTCATTGGCTCGACGACGCCCGCGCCTTATGTGTCAATTCAGAGACGCATCAAGCGATTGACGAACTGCAAGAGGTCATAGCGCATCTGCGCGCATACAATGGGGATACACCAACGAGCGTTGATCTTGCGACGATTCGCGGCGATATGAGTTATTATACGGGTGTCATCTTCGAAGGCTTCGCGCCGAACATTGGTTATTCGATTATCAGTGGCGGACGTTATGATGAGCTCATCGGTCATTATGGACGCGCGTTTCCTGCAGTCGGTTTTGCCATCGGCGTCGAGCGTGTGATGCTCGCGCTCTCGCACAAGCCAGCCCTGCTTGCGCCGCATCGGGTCGCGCAAGCGTGTATTCATCCCGCTTGTTATGCGCGCATTGCCGAAGCGCGTTATGCAGGCGAGCGCGTGCTAGTAGATGTGTTGGGGCGACGCGGCGAAGCGTTACGCGAGTATGCGCGCACATTGGGAGTGACGCGCGTCTTAGAATGTTTGGAGGAAGGGAAATAGGGGGAAATGATGAGGAGATTAGAGGAAATAAGGGCGGAATGCGCGTGCGATGTCCATTTCCCCTAGTCTCCCTTATTTCCCTGCATTGTAAAAGATGATGCAAGAATTGACTATTGCGTTGCCGAAAGGTCGTTTGCTCGAAAAGTCGTTGCAGACGTTAGCCGCGGCGGGCTTGTCGTTTCCTGACGCACATGCGGATTCACGTCGTTTGATGTTCAACGATACGCGCAAGTGGACGCGCGCCATTCTCGTCAAGCCTGTGGATGTGGTGACGTATGTTGAGCATGGCGCGGCGGATGTGGGCATCGTTGGCGAAGATGTGGTGCACGAATCGGCGGTGGATGTCTTGCAACCTTTGACGCTTCCTTTCGGGCAATGTAGAATCGTCGTTGCGGGACGCCCCGACCAGCGCGACCTCAACTTTCGTCTGCTGACGAATTTGCGTGTGGCGACGAAATATCCGCGTCTGACGCGCACACACTTTTTGCAACGCGGTCTCAGCGCCGAAATCATTGCGTTGAGTGGTTCGATTGAACTGGCGCCCGCCATTGGTCTCGCCGACTTGCTGGTGGACGTGGTGGACACGGGGCGCACGCTCAAAGAAAATGGCTTGATCGAGCTTGAAACCATCATGCGCTGTTTTGCCTGCGTCATCGTCAACCGCGCCAGCCAAGTCATCAAGACCGACAGCATCAACCAATTGCTAGGAGGAATTTCTGATTTTTGATTTTGACCCGTAAGCCAAAATCAAAAATCAAAAATCAAAAATGCGGATAGACCTCCATACTCATACCTTCTTTTCCGACGGCGCCTTGTTGCCCAGCGAGTTGTTGCGTCGCGCTGTCGTCAAAGGCTACAGCGTCATCGCTATCACCGACCACGCCGACGCCTCGAATCTGGAAGAGCTCATTGGTCGTTTGCAGCATTTCGCGCAGCAGCAGCATGGCGATTTCCCGATCGAATTATTGATTGGCGTCGAGCTCACGCACGTGCCGCCCGCGCGTATTCCGTTGCTGGCGCAAGAAGCAAAACATTTTGGCGCGGACATCGTCGTCGTGCATGGCGAGACCATGACGGAGCCAGTGGCGAAGGGGACAAATCGCGCCGCCGTCGAATGTGAGTTTGTGGACATCTTGGCGCATCCAGGTTTCGCGACGTTGGACGAAGCGCGCATCGCGGCGGCGACAGGCGTGCATCTGGAGATTACGTCCAGTCGTGGCCATGCGCTGACCAATGGGCATGTGGCGCAAGTCGTGCGCGAGGCGGGCGCAAAGCTCATCGTCAATTCCGACACACATCGCGCCGATGATTTGATGGATCAGGAGCGTGCGATTGATATTGCGTTGGGTGCAGGCTTGAGCGTGATGGAGGCAGAGATTGCGGCGGTGCAGAATCCGCGAGCATTGGTGGATCGAATTTTGCAACGACGACATGCGCGGGTGGTGTGAAGCGTGACGCCATCAGGGAAAGTGAGGGAGTTTAGGGGAAATCATGCGGGTTATTGGTGGGTTTGAGGAGGCGAAAAAATTTGTTGCGCGCAGCCGCTCGCTGACTGACCGCGAAGTATCACAAGAATTATTGGAGGGGCTAGCGAAGTTGTTTGGCGAAGCCGTCACTCCTGAAACGGTGACGGCGCGGATTGTGGCGGATGTGCGGACGCGCGGTGATGTGGCATTGCGCACGTGGTCGCAAAAAATTGAGGGTGTTGACGTGTCGCAGTTCGCGGTGAGTGCAGCAGAGATTGAGACGGCATACGAAGAGACGCCCAGCCAGGTGCGCGAAGCGTTGGCGCACGCCGCGCAACGCATTCGCGCCTTCCACGAAAAGCAACGGCGTCGCTCGTGGCTCGATTGGTCGGAGGATGGCAGCGCGTTAGGGCAAGTGATTCGCCCGTTGGAGCGTGTTGGTGTGTATGTGCCCGGCGGACGCGCGCCGTATCCTTCATCGTTGTTGATGGCGGTCGTGCCAGCGCAGGTCGCAGGCGTGCGCGACATCCTCGTATGCAGTCCGCCAAAGAGCGATGGTCACATCGCGCCCGTCATTCTCGCAGCGGCGCAGATCGTAGGCGTGTCGCGTGTGTTCGCGCTCGGTGGCGCGCAGGCGATTGCGGCGATGGCGCATGGCACAGAGTCAGTGCCGCGTGTGGATAAGATCGTCGGCGCAGGCGGTTTGTTCGTCACGTTGGCGAAGCGACAGGTGTATGGCGCAGTAGGGATTGATGGGTTGTATGGTCCGACGGAGACATTGCTCATCGCCGACGATTCCGTGTCACCCGCATATATCGCCGCCGATTTATTGGCACAGGCAGAGCATGACACATTGGCTTCGTCGGTGCTCATCACGTTGAGCGATGATATAGCGCATGCTGTGAATGAGGAAGTTGCAAAGCAAATGGCGCAACTGCCGCGCCGCGCCATCATCACACAGGCTTTAGAGGGGCAGGGTGCGATTCTGGTTGTGCGAAGTTGTGACGAGGCTATTGAATTGGCGAACTTGTATGCGCCCGAACATCTCTGCTTGTTGGTGCGCGAGGCGTGGTCGCTGGTTGGCAAAATCAAAAATGCAGGTGGGGTGTTTGTTGGTCATCATTCATCCGAAGCATTGGGCGATTACGTGATCGGTCCCAGTCACATCATGCCGACGAGCGCGACAGCGCGTTTTTCATCGCCGCTCACCGTCAACGAGTTTCAGAAAATCATCAGTATTTTTGCGTTGAACGAAACGACGGCGCGTAATGTGTCTGAAGCCGCCATCACGTTGGCTGAAGCAGAAGGTTTGCAAGCGCATGCCAACGCGATACGAGTTCGTGAGTGACCTATGGCTTTGTTACTATTGCATGAACCTGCTACATCTGAACAACTGCGAGTCATGTTGCAAGAATACGGCGACATGCTCAAGCTAGTGGTGGATGTGCGCCGCGAGTTGTTAGCGGGCGGCGGCGAAATGCACTACGATGGCGAGCAACTCTTATTGGAAGATGGTTGTGAGCAAGATGATTTGTGGGGCGCGAATTGGTATCCTCGCGAACAACGCA
Organism: uncultured Anaerolineae bacterium; assembly: GCA_964509505.1. GTDB lineage: Bacteria > Chloroflexota > Anaerolineae > JACRMK01 > JACRMK01 > CAZDYP01. Next base: position 29,987 of record CAZDYP010000001.1, read on the forward strand.
TCGAGTTTGAGTCATTCATCAATATCCGCCCGCATGCGGGCAATCGGCAAATGGTTATTCAAGACCAAGCATTACGTCAAATCGTTGAACGTATCGCGCGGCATTATTTAGGAGGCGTGACACCATGATTGCCGCCGACAAATTCAAGCGTCAACCCTTGCCTCGCCAATTCGGTGCGCTGGCGGCGAACCTTGCGCGCATTTCTTCCATTGCACGCTGGCCCCAGCCATCCGATACATTGCTGCCGATGTTGACGGAGAGCATTTATTTTGCCGAATGGATTATGCCGCAAACTGAGCCAGAAGTAGCAGCTGATTTGGCAGACTTGCAGGTGATGCTCGGTTTGTGGCGCAAGAGCTGGCAACACGCTAAAGAAGATCGCACGCAACGCACATTGCTTTCGTTTCAAACGAAAAAATGGTCTAATCAGATGTTGGCTTATGCAGGGTTGTTACCAGCGTAAATTTTTATTCTGAGGAGTCTCATGTCTTTCGATTATAGCACGCTCATTCGTCCTGACATCTTGGCGCAACCGCTTGAGCAATGGACGAACTCGCTCGAAGCGGCTTCCAAACGCCTAGGCATTCCGATTGAGAAGCTTGCCAAGCTCGGCACCAACGAAAACTTGTACGGGCCCTCGCCCAAAGTGAAAGAAACCATTGCCAACTTTAACGAGCTCTATTACTATCCTGACCCACTATACATCAATCTGCGGAATACCTTAGCGCGACACACAGGCGCAGCAGCCGACCGCATCATCGTCGGCAATGGTCTCGATGAAGTGATTCAGTTGGTGACGCGCGTGCTGTTGCGACCCAACGACGCGATTCTCGTTTGCCCCCCCAACTTCGAGGTCTATAATGCCGAAGCGGAGACTGCACATGGGCGCGTCGTCTCTGTGCCGCGCCGTGTTGACCTGTCGCTTGATTGGGATGCGATTGAGCGCGCATGGGCTGAACATGAGAACATCAAGCTGATTTGGCTCACGTCGCCGAACAATCCCGATGGCGCGTTGCTCCCGCGCGAGGATTTGCTCCATATTCTGAAGCTGCCTGCCTTTGTGATGGTGGATGAAGCCTACATTGATTTTGCGCCCGCCTCGGCTTCACATCTCGAATTGACGGCGACGCATCCAAACATCGCCGTGTTGCGCACTTTCAGCAAGGGCCCCGCGTTGGCGGGCGTGCGTGTGGGTTATGGTGTGTTTCCCAAAATTCTCGCGGATAATCTCTGGAAAATTATCCAGCCGTTCAATGTGAATGTATTAGGGGCGGTGGCAGCGCAAGCGGCGCTGGACGATTGGGATTACACACGCCAGATTGCCGCCAAGATCATTGACGAGCGCGAGAAACTATTCGAGGAACTGGCGCAGTTTCCATTCCTGCAACCTTATCGCAGCCATGCGAATTTTCTCCTGTGCAAAGTTGTCGGACGGTCGGCGGCGGATTTGCGGAATGATTTGGCGAAGCAGGGTATCTTGATTCGCGCGATTGACAGTCCACAGTTGCCCAATCACCTCCGCATCACGATTGGCACACCGCGCGAGACGAAGATGTTGTTGGACGCATTGAAAGTAGTCAGTAGTCAGTAACCAGTAGTCAGATGAACTGGAACTGGAACGATTATGGCACGCACCTCGACCATCACTCGCAAAACGAATGAGACCGCCGTCACGCTGACGCTTGACCTTGATGGCGTGGGCAAGCATGACATCGTGACAGGTGTGCCATTCCTCGATCATCTCTTGACACATGTCTCGTTGCATGGCGTGATAGATCTGAGCGTGAATGCGCAAGGCGATTTGCACATTGACGAGCATCACACCGTCGAGGATGTGGCGATTGCGCTGGGGCAAGCCATTGCGGAAGCGCTTGGCCAACGCGCAAGTATTCGGCGCATGGGGCATGCGTACGTGCCGATGGATGAAGCGCTCGCCTTCGTCGCGATTGATTTGAGCGGGCGACCTTACACAGTGATTGATGCGACATTCGACACGCCAAAGATCGGCGCGCTCGGCACAAGCCTCATTCCGCATTTTCTTGAATCGTTGGCGACGCACGCCAAAATGAATCTTCATGCGCGCGTGTTGTATGGGCGCGATGACCATCACAAAGCCGAAGCGTTGTTCAAGGCGTTGGGGCGCGCGTTACGTGAAGCGGTGGAACTTGACCCGCGACGGAGTGGTGTGCCATCAACGAAGGGCGTTCTATAAAAATCCCCAATCCCCAATTCCAACCCCCCAATTGGGATTGGGGATTGGGGGGGATTGTTACGATGATTGCGATCATTGATTATGGTTTGTCCAACCTCCGCAGCGTGCAGCGCGCATTCGCGCAGTGTGGCGTGGAGGCTGAGATCATCACGACGCCAGAGAAGTTGGCGGCGGCGCGAGGCGCGGTGATTCCAGGCGTCGGCGCGTTTGGGCAGGCGATGGTGAACTTGCGCGCGGCGGGTTTCGTGGACGCGATTCACGAATTTGTCGCGCGCGGCAGACCGTTCGGCGGCATTTGTTTGGGTATGCAATTGTTGTTCGAGGCAAGCGAAGAATTAGGACAGCATCAAGGACTTGGCTTGCTCAAAGGCAGCGTCAAAAAGTTTGCGGGCGGCGTGAAGGTGCCGCATATTGGCTGGAATCAGGTCAATATCGTGCATGACACGCCGTTGCTCGCGCGCATTCGCAGCGGCAGCTATGCTTACTTCGTGCACTCGTATTACGTCGTGCCAAGTGACCAGTCGCTTGTATGCGCGACGACGGACTACGGCGAGCCGTTTGCGTCGGTCGTCGCGCGCGACAATTTGTATGCGTTTCAATTCCATCCGGAGAAAAGCCAGCAGGTAGGTTTGCAGATGTTACGCAACTTCGCGCAGCTGGCGGATGAAGTGGTTAGTGTGACGTGAGTTACTCCATTCAACACCAAGGCACAAAAGCTCACACGGGCCAAATTTTTCTTTGTGCCTTCGCGCTTTCTTCGTGTCCGAGTGTTGGAACACTGATTCGCTCATGGATAGAAAGCGTGCAACCGTCCCTGGCTCGCGCGCGACTCGCGTGAGTCGCAAATCCCGCGCCCTTGGCGGTGGCGGTGACTATCCACCGCGAGCGTAGCGCTATTGCTAAACATGAGCGCAATGATTTTTATTTCGATAGACCATGACCAATACAACTAAGACCTATTTGATTACAGGCGGCGCCGGCTTTTTAGGCATCAACCTGATTCGCTATCTGCTGAACAAGGGACACACGATTGTCTCGCTTGACATCGCCGCGTTCGACTATCCGGAGCGTGACCGTGTGAAGATTATCAAGGGCGACATCCGCAAAAAAGAGGATGTGGATCGCGCGCTAGAAGGCGTGGACATCGTCGTGCATACGGCGGCGGCCTTGCCCCTTTACAAAAAAGAAGACATCATCTCAACGGATATTGACGGCATTCGGATTGTGCTGCAAGCGGCGTATGCGCACAAGGTCGAGCGCATGATTCACATTTCTTCGACGGCGGTGTATGGCATTCCCGACCACCATCCATTGCTGGAGGATGACAAACTGGATGGCGTGGGACCGTATGGTCACGCCAAAGTCGAAGCGGAGCGGATTTGCGAGGAATATCGGCAAAAAGGTTTCTGTGTGCCAATCATCCGCCCTAAGTCATTTGTCGGACCCGAACGACTCGGCGTGTTCGCATTGTTTTATGACTGGGCGAAAGACGGCAAAGGCTTCCCGATGTTGGGCAGCGGCGCCAATCGTTATCAGCTGCTCGATGTCGAAGACTTGTGCGACGCGATTTACTTGACGGCGACGCTCGAGCCGAAAATCGTTAATGACACCTTCAACATTGGCGCGAAAGAATTTGCGACGATGAAGGAAGATTATCAGGCTGTGTTGGATTATGCGGGCTTCGGCAAAAAGATCGTTCCGTTACCAGCCGCCCCCGCGATTTGGACGTTGCGCGTGTTGGAGTTCTTTCGTCTCTCGCCGCTTTACAAGTGGGTGTATGAGACGGCGTCGAAAGATTCGTTCGTCTCGATTGAAAAAGCCGAGCGTGTGCTTGGCTTCAAGCCGAAGTATTCCAACCAGCAGGCGCTCGTTCGCAACTATCAATGGTATCTGGAACATCTCTCGCAGTTCGAGCACACCTCAGGCGTGTCGCATCGCGTGCCGTGGAAGCAAGGCGCGTTGGCGTTGGCGAAGCTGTTTTTCTAAACCGCTCTTATGGAAATTTTTCCTGCGATTGATTTGCGCGGCGGTCAGGTCGTGCGTTTGAAACAGGGCGATCCCAACGCGCAGACGACGTTCTCCGATAGCCCTACGGCGATGGCGCAACAGTGGGTGCGGCAAGGCGCGCGGTGGTTACACATCGTCAATCTAGATGGCGCGTTCACGGGCGATACCCCCTTCGTGCAATTGGGCAGACCTCACGCCAATCTTGATGCGTTGCGCGACATCTTGCAAACCGTGGATGTGCCTGTGCAGTTTGGCGGCGGCTTGCGCGATTTGCCCAGCATCGCTTATGTGATTGGCTTAGGGGCGGCGCGGGTGATTATCGGCACGGCGGCAGTGAAAAAGCCTCAGCTTGTGAGCGAAGCCATCGCCACATTCGGCGCGGAGAAAATCGTCGTCGGTCTTGATGCAAAAGAGGGCGCAGTCGCTACGCATGGTTGGCAAGAAATGTCGGCGTTGCGCGTGGGTGAAGTTGCGCTACGGATGAAAACGCTGGGGGTGCAGCGTGTCGTTTTCACTGATATTTCGCGTGATGGGATGTTGCAAGGTGTGAATGCTGCAGCCACATACCAATTAGCCAAAGATAGCGATTTGAAAATCATCGCATCAGGCGGCGTTGCATCATTAGGTGATATTCGCCAATTGAAAGCCGCTGAGTGTGAGGGCGTCGAAGGCGTGATCGTAGGTCAAGCGTTGTACACAGGCGCAATCAATTTACCAGAAGCAATTAAAATTGCAGATGGCAAATTGTAGATTGAAAAATAATTCGCAATCTGCCATTTGCCATGTGCCAGCTGCACTTATGTTAGCGAAGCGTATCATTCCTTGTTTAGATGTGAAAGACGGGCGCGTCGTAAAGGGCGTGAGCTTCGTCAATCTGCGCGACGCGGGCGACCCCGTGGAGCAGGGCGTCGTCTATGACCGTGAAGGCGCAGACGAGTTGGTGTTTCTCGACATCACGGCGTCCTACGAGAAGCGCGCGACGACGTTGGCGATGGTGCGCGCGGTGGCGGATGCGGTATTTATTCCGTTCACCGTTGGCGGCGGGGTGCGCGCAGTGGACGATGTGCGCGCCATCTTGCGCGCGGGCGCGGACAAGGTCGCTATCAACACAGCCGCCGTGCAGCATCCGCAGCTCATCGCCGACGCCGCGAATCAATTTGGGGTGCAGTGCATCGTCGTTGCCATTGACGCAAAACGTGAAGCCAATCGTCGCTGGCAAGTCTATACGCATGGCGGACGCAGACCCAGTGAGCGCGATGTGATAGAATGGGCGCGTGAAGTGGAGCAACGTGGCGCGGGTGAAATTTTGTTGACGAGCATGGATGAAGATGGACAACTGAATGGTTACGACATTGCGTTGACGCGCGCGGTTGCCGCAGCGGTGACGATTCCTGTGATCGCTTCGGGCGGCGCGGGCCGGCTCGCAGATTTTCATGCAGCGTTGACCGCTGGCCATGCAAGCGCGGCGTTGGCGGCGTCGTTGTTCCACGATCGCAAGCTCTCCCTCTCCGAGGTGAAGCGATATTTGGTGGAGCATGGCGTGCCGGTGAGACCTGTTGAGCTGAATGGGTAAATGGGTAAACGAGGCAACGAGAGGTTGACTCGGCGACAATGATCATGCAACTCAAATTTGATGCAAATGGTTTGGTGCCTGCCATCGTGCAAGACGCGCAGACCAAAGAAGTCTTGATGATGGCGTACATGACTCGTGAATCAGTGCAGCGCACGCTCGCGTTGGGCGAGACGGTGTTCTGGAGCCGCAGTCGTAACGAACTTTGGCGCAAGGGCGAGACGTCAGGCAACACGCAGCGCGTCGTCGCCATGCGCGCGGATTGTGATGGCGATACATTGCTCATTCTAGTCGAACCGCGCGGGCCCGCTTGTCACACGGGAGCCGTGAGCTGTTTCTTCAACGAGCTAGAGCTGGGAGATTAGCGACCGGATGCCAAGCGTTAATCTCTAAGCTCTAATTTGCTAATCTCTCATCTCCACAGAAGGAGAACTCATGCGTTATTTGTTAGATCAACAATCCTATGATGAAATGAAAGGGCGCAAGGACCATACGACTGATTGTTACGTGCGCCCGAATGAGTACTTGCATCACATGTACACCAATGGCGTGAAATGTGTTGTCGCGCGCGCGTTGATGGAAGCCTTGAAGGAGGCGATTGCCAAGCGCGACGTGGAAGCGGTGCGCCATTTGCAACTGCACAAAGAGCAGCTCGACAGTTTGGTGGCGCAAGCGCAAAAAGCAGGCTCGTTGGCGGCGGCGAAGATGTTGGGTGAGCCATTTCCTACCGAAGAAGATAGCGCCGTCCCACAAAACAACTTTGTGCCGTTGCCGCCGAAGAGCTGGGAGGAAACGGGGCTAAACCGTTCGATTTTATTCGAGAGCATTCTGCGCGTCATCTACAATCAGGGTCGTCCTACGGGTCAAGAGATTTCGCGCACGTTGGGCTTATCGTATCGCGTGGTCGGTCCGTTGTTGGTCGAGATGCGGAATGCGGAGGATGTGGACATTGCGGGACAGCGCGGCATCGGCGATTCAGGCTATGAATACATCTTGACGCCGCGCGGCGCACGCAACGTCGAGGACGCGCTCAAGAAAAATGCATACAGCGGTCCCGTGCCTGTGCCGTTCGAAGTGTACAAGAAAGCCGTCAAAGCGCAGACGATGAAAAATGTCGTCGTCACACGCCAGAACATCCGCAAAGCATTCAGCGATTTGATCCTCAGCGATTCGGCGCTCAGCGAAATCGGCCCCGCCGTCAATTCGGGCGCGTCGGTGTTCTTCTTTGGCTTCCCCGGCAATGGCAAGACCAGCATTGCCGAGCGCATCACGCGCTTGATGGGCGATTATATTTTTATCCCGTATGCCGTCGAAGCGGAAGGACAGATCATCAAAATTTATGATTCCATCGTGCATGAGCTCGCGCCCGAATATCAAGGGAACGCGGAACACCAAACAGGCACTGAGTTGCTCTTCGACCAACGCTGGGTGCGTATCAAACGTCCTGTCGTCATCGTCGGCGGCGAGTTAATCTTGTCCATGCTCGACCTGACATACAACGATTATGGCAAGTTTTACGAAGCGCCGTTCCAGATGAAAGCCAACGGCGGCATCTTCATGATTGACGATTTCGGGCGTCAGCAAGTGCGCCCGATGGATTTGCTCAATCGTTGGATTGTGCCGCTCGAAAAACGCTACGACTATTTGACAACCGTCACCGGCAAGAAGATGGAAGTGCCCTTCGACGAATTGCTGATTTTCTCGACGAACCTCGACCCGCATCAGCTCGCTGACGAAGCGTTCTTGCGGCGCATCAAATTCAAAATCGAAGTGCGTGACCCCGACGAGGCGCAGTGGCGCAAAATTTGGGAGCTGGTGTGCCGAGGGCGCAAAATCGAATTGGATCAGAAAGGTGTAGATTATCTCATCGAGAAGTGGTACAAGCCGACGAATCGCCCGTTCCGCATGTGCCAACCGCGTGACATCCTCGACCAGATGATCAGCATCGCCAAGTACAACATGGAGCAGCCGACTTTCACGCCTGATTTGATTGACGCCGCCTGCTCGACGTACTTCATCAGCGAACAGAAAAAAGATTTCGGCGCGAAGGTTCGGTTGGAGTAAAAGCCTTCGCAAGGTTTTGGTGGTGGAGGTGTGTTATGAGTGTGTTGACTGCTCCGCCTTCTGCGAAACTCATCACAGGCGAAGAGCTTTTGAAGATGGGCAACATCGGACCATGCGAATTGATTGATGGGAGGATCGTGATGGGTGAACCCACGGGTTTTGAACATGGACGCTTGGAAACTCGACTGGGCGGGAAGCTCGACGTGTTTGTGTCGCTACGCAAACTCGGTTGGGTGACGAGCGGTGAGGCAGGTGTTTACACGCACCGCAATCCTGATTGGGTGCGCGGCGTGGATGTAGCGTTCATTTCACGAGCCCGTTTGCCGAGTGGTCCCACCTACAAATTTTTGGAGGTTGCGCCTGAGCTCATCGTAGAGGTGATGTCGCCCGATGACACCTGGACAGAAGTGCGCGCCAAACTCGCGGAGTATTTTGCGATTGGCGTGTTGTGGGTGTGGGTGGTCGCGCCGAAAGAGCGCGCCCTCATCGCGCATTATCCTAGCGGAGAGACCAAACGATTCGGTGAAGCCGATACGCTGCGCGGTGAAGGCATCCTGAATGGTTTCGTCCTGCCCATCGCCGAGTTGTTCGAGAGCTAAACATGAGTGACCCCGTGAACATCGTCCATGAATTGTCGCGCGTGATCCGCGCGCGCAAAGCGAATGCGCCCACAGGTTCATACACGGCGTCATTGTTTGCAAAGGGCGAGGATGAAATCGTGAAGAAGGTGGGTGAGGAAGCCATCGAGGTCATCGTCGCCGCGAAAGGGCAGGGGCGCGAGCGCATCGTTTCTGAGTCGGCGGACTTGATTTATCACTTGTTGGTGTTGCTGGCGGAGAAAGCGGTTGCTTGGGAGGAAGTGGAGGCGGAGTTGCGGCAGCGGATGCAGTGAAGGCTAAAAAGTAATGAGTGAAAAGTAAACGAGCGATGCATAGAAGAAGCGCATCGCTCGTTTGTGTTTGCCGTAAGGCATTTTGCTCACGCGCAGAAACAGTGCGACTGAAACCGCGCAGAAACGAAGTGCGCGAAGAAAAAGACCCCTTCGCGCGCTTCGCTTCTTTGCGGTTACTGAAGCGAGCATTTTACCTGCGGATGAGGGGCAGATAGATGAATCGCTTGTTAGCGGCTAACGTGGTGAGGGTAACGGAGTTCAGTTCGCGCACTACCACAAAATCGTCGTCGCTGCCGTTGTTGCCGTAACCCACAATGGTCATGCGGTTGTTGGCGTCAATCGCCAACCCGCGCGCGACGCTGTGCGAGCCAACGGCGATGACCTCTTTGCCTTGATTGCCGAATGAGGCGTCGAGACGGTAGCCCGGCAGCGTGCCCGCGCTGTTGTCAAACTTGTAGCGCGCGAGGTAAATTTGCGAGGGCGTCGTGCGTTTGCCGCCAGCCACAACCAGCTTGCCATCGGGTTGCACTGCCAACGCATACGCGATGTCGTCGCCGCCAAAGTCCGTGAGGATGCGCGGCTCGCTGAACGTCTGACCACAGCCGCACACGCTGCCGTTGGCATTCAAGAACATCAGCGCGAAGTCGCCATTCGAATAGCCTGCAAGCGCGAGCTGGCCATCTTTCAGCACGGCGATGCTGTACGCTTCGTCGTTGCGCGGCAGATTGATTTCTTTGATGCCGTTCACGCCGAAGCTCGTGTCGAGCGCGCCGTTGGGTAAGTAGCGCACGACGACGAAATCTCCAGAGTGTCCACCCGCCACGACAATCTTGCCATCGGGTTGCAACGCCGCAGCGCGAGCTCATCGCAACGATCAAACCGCAAACGCCGAACACGAGCCGTTTTTTAGCCATTTTGCCTCTTTGCATCTGATCACGTTGTTACCGACCGTGGTTGATCAGCCTGAAGTGCACGCGGTAATGGCCTTTTAAAATTGGAGATGGTGATGCCAGCTTCCACATGGCGAGACCAGGACTGTCCAGCCGCGAGGGTGATGCGGTCATTGTCTACCGGTCTCCTTTTGTTGAACGAACGACAGTTGTCTATGACCGCTCGACGACCTCGTGAATCTCGTCAGCGGCGAGGCCATGCGCCTCGCGGTGCACGCGCTCGGCGGCTTCTTTGTTCGGCGCCTCGACCAGACAGAAGATCGTCCCATTCTGCTCGTCAAACCAATACTTCAGATATTTGACGCCGTACTTGCTTTGCACCTCAAGGTCTTTGAGGTGCGCGCCCGCGACCGCCGTTTCCGTCACGCCGGGCACGTGCTTGTGAACGTCCAGATACAGTGGCATTGTCCCTCCTTTACTTCCCGCCAATGAGTTTTCCGAGTGGAAAATCCTAAAAGATCTCTGAGACTTTTTAGGGTTTCACGGATGTCACCATTAAAACACATTGCGTGCAGGTTGTCATCGGCTGAATTAGCTATTTTTTAGCTATTTTTATAGGCGTTACGCAGTGGGGAACATGTCACCGCGAAGATATGAAGCACGTGAAGAATTCTTAGGGTGATAGTGTGGAGATAGTTACTTGAGGGCTGTTTTGACCAAGCCTCTTTCCAGCGCCCACGAGGCGATTTGTGTGCGCGAATTGAAGCCCAGCTTATTGAGGATGTGCGCGACGTGCGCCATTACCGTATATTCGCTGAGGACGAGCGTCTCGGCGATCTCGCGGTTAGTTTGGCCCTGTGCGATGAGCGCTGCCACCTCGTGTTGGCGGGCGGTGAGGCCGTCGAAATGTTGTGGCTTGCTCTGTGACGTAGGGGGTGCAGGTGAGGCGTCGGCGGCTTGGGGTGTTTGAGGTTCACTGAGCGCGTAAGCCACGACTTGCTCCAGTGTCAGTGCTTGACCTTCGGCGTAATACCGCGCAAACGTCGTCGGCGTCAGTGCGGCGCGCGCAGCGGCGAGGTGGCGGTCGTAGCTGGAACGGAAGTGATCCTGAGGCGGCAAGACCTCATCCAACGGTAAGCCTACGACCTCGATTGCGCCGATGAGCTGCGCGGCGCGGCGTGCATCCTTGTATGTCAGCGCAACGCTACACAGGCTAGTGAGAATTAAGACGATGCCGACTTTTTCCCCTAGCTCATACCGCAAACGGAGACCCTCTCTTAGAAACGTGAGAGCCTGCTCAGGCTGTCGCTGTAACAGCGCGATGAAACCCAAATTTTGCAGCGCTTCGGCGACGCCGTCGTTGTAACCAATGGCGCGGTAGAGCGCAAGGCACTCTGTAAAATGGCGTTCAGCCTGTTCGTATAAGCCCTGCATCCAATAGATGTCGCCCAGCGAGCTGTGCGCGTCGGCTATCCCTTCGCGATCACCTGCCGCGCGCCGCAATGCCAAGGCTTCTTGCAAATATGTCGTCGCCGTCGGGTAATCGCGTGCGCTCATCGCCAAACGCCCCAAATCGCGCAAGGGACGACTGATGCCCCACGTGTCATCGAGTGCGCGGAAGATGACGAGGCTCTGCTCATAAAGCGTGCGGGCGCGGGTCAGGTCGCCTTGCCGCGCACACACGCGCCCCAAACGGTCAAGCGCGTAAGCATAGGTCCAGCGGTCGCCTACCTGCTCCGCTTTGACGATACATTGCTCGAATGAGCTGCGCGCTGCCTCGAGATCTCCCTGAGTCCACGTGATTGTGCCAAGTCCCAACAATGCCTGCGCATAAGCGCGTTGCCAGCCTGGGCCCCTGTTGGAGGCTGGTGTTTGATTGGCTCGTTGCACCATGCGTTCAAGCCAATGGCGACTATGCTGGAAGTCGCCGCGCAGCTCCCAATACCACCAAAGTACCGCCACCAGTCGCAGGCCGGCTTCGATGTTGTTTGAATCCAGCGCCCATGCCAGCGCCGCGTTGAAATTGCTGTCGTCGGAGCTGAACCGACCAACCCACACCTCTTTATCTGCCCCACGCAAATGCGGCGCGGCTACTTCTATCGCCGTCACGCAATAATCCAGCTGGCGCGTACGCCAGGCGGTTTCCTCACCTGCCGCACGCAGCTGCTCCCACCCATACTGCCGAATGGGTTCGAGCAACCGATAGCGCGCCTGTCCAAATTTTTCTCGCTCAACTACCAAGATCAACGACTTGTCAATCAGACGAGCGAGCAAATCGAGCACGTTTGTTTGGGTGACACTTTCATACGTGCAGCTGGCTTCGACGGCCTCTAGCGTGAAACTACCCACGAACACCGACAACCGTCGTAACAACACGCGCTCAGGTTCGGAGAGCAGCTCGTAGCTCCAATCCAGCGCCGCCCGCAACGTCTGATGACGGGGCACGGCGGCGCGTTGTCCATTGGTCAACAGATAGAAGATGTCATCCAACCGCGCCGCAATTTGCTCAACCGCGAGCAACTTGGCGCGCGCCGCCGCCAACTCAATTGCCAACGGTAAGCCATCGAGCCGTTGGCAAATCTGCGCTGCGGCCTGCGCGTTATGGGCATGCAATGTGAAGCTGGGCACAACCTCTTTGATGCGCGCCGCCAACAATTGGATGGTCTCGCATTGCGCTAATTGCTCAAGGGAAAATTGAGTGGTGGGTGTGGGGAGTTGCAGCGGTGGAACTGACCAAACCGTTTCGCCTTGAATCATCAGAGCCTCGCGGCTGGTCGCCAGAATCCGCAGCCAAGGACAAGCGCGCAATAGAGCGTCAGTCAATGCCGCGCACGCGGCGATGACGTGTTCGCAGTTGTCCAACACCAACAACACTTCTTTGTGGCGCAGCGTGTGTGCCAACGTTTCGCGCAAGGGGCGCTCAGGTTGTTCGCGCACGGACAACACGGAGGCAATCGCTTGGGGTAGCAACGCGGGGTCGGAGAGGGCGGCGAGCTCGACCCACCACACGCCATCGGAGAAAGCGTCGAGCATGTCACTGGCGACGCGCAAGGCGAGGCGGGTCTTACCGATGCCGCCCGCGCCGGTCAGCGTCAAGAGGCGCGTTTGCGCGAGCAACTGCTTGACCTCGTGGATGGCTTGGGTACGGCCTATGAAGCTGGTGAGCTCGCTAGGGAGGCTGTGGGGTGGAGTGGCGTCTGCATGAAGTGTGTCCTCAGCGCGCGTATGAGTAAACTGTGTAACCACGTCACTCCTGAGGATTGACGCAAGTGTTGAGAAGTAAGCCGATACACGAACGATAACCGAATTGAGGTTGAGAAATTTTACTACAACTGCGCGTTAGAGCAATAGTGTCCAACGAACTTTTATGATACGCTCTCAAATTTGTGCGGCAACGCGCGACGCGAGCTGCGTTTTGCCCGCGCCGTCTGTGCCGCCTATGGCGATTTTCAGAGGCGTGCTATGATTAGGCATATTCGTAGCAGAGGATTCCTGTCCGATGCGTCCTTTCATCCCTCATTTTATCCACCGCCAATTTGTCGCGCGGCGTCTGCAAGGTCGCTTCCACGCCGTCGCGCTCTTCGTTGATCTCTCTGGCTTCATGCCACTCACCGAAGCGCTGATGCAGCACGCAAAGGATGGCGCGGAAATTTTGACCGACGCGCTCAATCACATTTTCACTCAGCTCGTGCATGAAGTCTATGCGCGCGGCGGCTTCATCTCCAATTTCGCGGGCGATGCGTTCACGGCGTTGTTTCCCTTGAATGCCAAGCAAGCGGCGCCACACGCGACACGCACTGCGTTCTTCGTGCAAGCGTTCTTTGCAAAGCATCATACCCTACATACGAAGTATGGCGCTTTCGAGTTGGGTGCGAAGTGCGGCCTCGCAGTGGGCGATGTTCAGTGGGGCATTCTCGGCGAGCAAGACCGCTACACCTATTTCTTTCGCGGCGAGGCAATAGATGCTTGCGCGACGGCGGAGCATCACGCAGAGCGCGGCGAGATTGTCGTAGAGCAAGCAGTGTGGTCACGGTTGGGCGACGCAGCGCAAACTGAACCGATACCCAACACGCCTTATCACAAACTCGTCGCGGATCAAAACGCGTTGCCAACCAAGCGTATTCGCCCCCCAGTACTCAACCATGATACCCTCGCGCGCTTCGTCTTGCCCGAAATCATTGACCTGACTGCGCCTGCGGAGTTCCGTGAGGTGTGCAGTATTTTTATCTCCATTGAACAAACCGCGAACCATGAGGACTTTCATGCGTTCATCATCATGCTCAGGGCGTTGGTTGCGCAACATGGCGGCTATTTCAATCGCTTGGACTTCGGCGATAAGGGTGCAGTGGTGTTGGTGTTGTTTGGCGCGCCCATCGCGCATGAGAATGACATAGAACGTGCAGTGAATTTCTTGTTGGCTTTGCAACAGTCACCGATTGCGGTGCGTTGGCGTGCAGGCTTGACAGTCGGCGCGGCGTATGCAGGCATCATGGGTGGCAGGGAGCGTTGTGAATATACGGCGATGGGCGATGTGGTGAACTTGGCAGCCCGTTTTATGACACAAGCGTCGTGGAGTGATGTGTGGGTCAGTGAAGCCGTGCAGGAACGCTTGCGCCACACACATCACTGGGCGGCGATAGGCAGCTTCTCTTTCAAAGGCGTGAGCAAGCCGATACCCGTCTATCGCCTAACGGGACAACAGGAGCATGTCGCGCGCGAGTTTTACACAGGCGAGTTGGTGGGGCGCGAAGCAGAGCTCGTGCAGTTGGAAACATTTGTCCAACCGATCCTAGACCCGAAGGGTTTTGGAAACCCTTCGGGTCTCGCGCGGTTCGCCGGCATCTTGTACCTTTACGGCGAAGCGGGCATGGGCAAGGGCCGCCTCGCGCATGAGTTTCGGCAACGCCTGACGCGCGCTTATGCGGTCAGTTGGTTCGTCTGCCCCGCCGAAGAAATTTTGCGTCAATCGCTCAACCCCTTCAAGTATTTTCTCCGCAACTACTTCGGGCAATCGGTCACGCACACACCCGCCGAGAATCGTAAGCGCTTCGACGCGCAATTGCAAAGCGTCATCGCGCGCTTGCCCGCGGCTCATCCTGACACACCTATGCTGCGTCACGAGCTGGAGCGCACCCGCTCGTTCTTGGGCGCGTTGGTCAATTTGCATTGGGACGATTCGCTCTACGCGCAAGTCGAGCCGCAACTGCGCTTTGAGAACACGCTCGATGCGGTCAAGCAGTTGTTGAAGGCGGAGAGTTTGCTGCAACCCGTCGTTCTCGTCGTAGAAGACACGCACTGGCTCGACGCCGATTCGCAGGCGTTGCTCACCATGTTGACGCGCAACATCGCCGCGTATCCCATCGCCATCCTGTGCCTCAGTCGCTATCAAGACGATGGGCGTCCCTTCGCGTTGCCCGTCGCGCCAGAGACGCCGCAGCAAACGCTCGACTTGAATCGCCTATCGCCCGATGGCTTGCGTGCGTTGGCGTCGCAAACGCTACGAGGCGCGGTGAGCGCGGCGCTGGTGGATTTTCTGGCGGAGAAGACCAACGGCAACCCGTTCTTGGTCGAGCAATTGTGTCAGCATTTGCGCGAGCGCACGTGGCTCACAACTGATGCGACAGGCGCGTACACCTTGTTGGGAACTCACACCGCCGAAGTGCCAGTCACCATCGGCGCGGTGTTGATTGCGCGTCTCGACCGCTTGACGATGGAGGTCAAAGCGGTGGTGCAAACGGCGGCGGTGTTGGGGCGTGAGTTCGAAGCGCAAATTCTCTCGAGGATGTTGAGCGATGACGTGCGGGTGACGGAGAAAATCAAACAAGCAGAAACAGAGGCAATCTGGTCGGCGCTGAACGAGATTCGCTACATCTTCCGACATGCGCTGTTGCGTGATGCCGCTTATGATATGCAGCTGCGCGCCCGTTTGCGCGACTTGCATCGGCTGGCGGGCGAAGCGTTTGAGCAAGTGTATGCTGATGACTTAGATAGCCATTACGCGGACTTGGCGTATCACTTTGAGCAAGCGCAAGTGACCATGAAGGCGTTGGTCTATTTGGGGCAAGCAGGCGACAGCGCGAAAGCGGATTACCATAATCAAGCGGCGTTGGATTTCTACGCGCGTCGGATGACGTTGATGGTTGAGACGGAACAACCGATGGGGTGGCGCATCGCCACACGCCTGAAGCAAGGCGAGGTGTTGGAGCTCATCGGCAAATGGAACGAGGCAGATGCGACGTACCATGAAGCGTTGCAGTGGGCGGTGCAAGCTAATGAGCGTGAATGGCAAGCGCGGGCGCATTACGCGCTCTGCGAATTGTTGCGGCGTAGAGGCAAATACGTCGAGTCACTCGTCTCCGCTGAGCAAGCATTGGTCTTGTTTGCAGCAATAGGCAACTCACAAGGCTTAGCACAAACATTTGGCACATTCGGTACGATTGCACGACAGCAGGGTAATTATGCGCAGGCAATGCAATGGTATGAGCGACAACTGAAACTCGGTGAAGCGTTGAACGATCAAGCGGGGATTGCGGCAGCGATGGGGAGCATGGGCAACGCCTATCAAGAGCAAGAGCAACATACGCAAGCGCTGACTTGCCATGCGCATCGCCTGCGCTTCTGTGAAGGACTCGGTGACAAACGGGGTATCGCTTCGGTCTTGAGCAATTTGGGGAATGTGCATGTCAGTGCGGGCGATTACGCACAGGCACTGGCGTGCTATACGCGTGGTTTACAACTCAGCGAAGAACTTGGCGACAAGCGCGTGATAGCTGTGACCGTCGGTAATTTGGGTGTTGTGTCTGAGGACTTAGGCGATTACGAGCAAGCCATGACGTATTACACGCGCAGTTTGCAAATTGGCGAGGAACTTGGTAATCAACGCACCATCTCGATTGCCATCGGCAATCAAGGGAACATCCATCAGTTCAAAGGCAATTATCCACAAGCGCTCGTTTGTTACGATCAGGCGTTGGCTATCGCCCAGACCATTGGACTGAGATATTATGTGGCTGGCTATTTAATTGAAAAGGCTAGAGTCTTATTCAAACTGAACCAGCTGTCCGAAGCGCAGCGGATGGCTCAAGAGGGACTGACGCTTGCCAGAGCAGTCAATTTTCCTGACTACATTTTCAAAGGGCAGGTCTTGGCGACGAGCATTGCGTGGGCGCAAGGACAACGCATCGAAGCCACGCAACAATTGAGCGAACTCTTGGCGCAAACGCAAGCAAGTGGTGAGCAAGCGGACCTGCATTATGAGTTGTGGCACATGGCAGGCACAGAGGCGCATCGCGCGCAGGCGCTGGCTCTGTATCAGGCGTTGTTGCAACGCACGCCGAAGTTTGAGTGGAAGCAAAGGGTAGAGGAGTTGCAAGTGGCGAATAGCGAATAGCGAATGGCCAATGGCCATCTGCCATCCGCCATCACCAGTGGAGTATGATATAATTCTGTGCGGAGGTGTCGGATGAGTAACTTGACTATGACCATCACGCTGCGCGAGCCTGTGTACCGTGCGTTGACAGCGCAAGCAGCGCAACAACACCGCGCGCTTGACGAGCTCATCAACGAGCTGTTGGAGCAGGTGCTAGGCGCAGAGCGCGACGAATCGCAGGCATGGTATTGGACGGAGCGCTGGCAGGCGGGCGCGCGCGTAGCGGAGGCTGATTTGCAGGCTGGGCGTTACAAAGATTTCGCGACGATGGACGAGTTCATCGCAGCGCTCGACGAACCATTGGAGGATGAGGCTGTGGACGAGAGCGCAAAGGTATGAAGTATCGGCGCGCACGTCAATTTCACCGCGCTTATCATGCGTTGCCTGCGCCGATTCAGGAGAAGGTGAAGAAAGCTTTCAAGCTGTTTCAAGCCAATCCGCGCCATTCATCGCTGGGTGTGAAGAAGATGCAGGGCAAAGCTGGTGTGTGGGAAGGTCGCATTGACCAGTTTTATCGTTTCGTCTTTCACTTCGACACGGATGAGCAAGGCGAGACGGTGTGCGTGTTCGACGACATCGGCCCGCATAGCATTTTGGACAAATAGCGCAATAACAGTAGCGAATGGCGAATAGCGAATGGCGGATGGTTTTCAACTATCCGCCATCGGCTATCTGCCATCGGCTATCTCGCCACGAGCGGCAGATAGACATTTTGTTGACTCGCTTGGGGCGTCAGGTTCACGTTCCACAGTTGCCGATCATCCCACACCGCCACTTGTGACGGCGTCATCATGCGCCCGCCGACTTGGAAGGTCACGGTGCGTCCCAACACGCCGCAACCGATTGTGTCTGCGCCTTCCGCAGAGACATGCACCACGTACACGATTTGTCCCCCATAACTTTGAGTTTGCCCCTGCCCACAGACCACAGCCTGTCCTGAGCTTGTCGAAGGATTGATGCGTGCAATCACGCTCATCCCTACGGTGGGCGTGAAGCTCGCGCCCGCTTGGGTGATGCCGTAATAGGTGCTGGGCGGCAGTTGTGCGTTTTGTGGAGATTCGATGCGCCCTGTGGGTGTCGCACCCTTCAAGAACCACGTGATAGGTTGCGTCACGCTCAACCAGTAGCCTTGCCCAAACTCAAAGGCCGACAACGACACCACATAGGGCGGCACATTCGGCGCGTACACTTGCCAGCCATGCGGACCCGCATAGTGATAGACCATGCGCGCTGTTGGGCTAATCGAGGACAATGCCTCCGTGACGCTCCGATTCTCCTGAATAGGATAAGCCACGTTGTTCCAGCCTGCATAGGTCAATGGCACAGGATAGGACGACATTAGCGCATAGATGCCTTCGCCTTGCGTCGGCGCAATCGCTTCGTTATGATAAACATCCAACGTCGTCGGCAACCGTTGCCACCCCGTACCGTTCCAAAAATAGAGGGACAGCAAATTTTCTTCGCCTGGCGGCACCTCGCTGCCAGCATAACGGAAGTCTATGCTTGTGTTCGCCAAACTGGCATTGGCGGTCTTCACTAAGCGATAGGCTGAACCAACCAACGTCGTCCAAGCAGGCGGCGTTGGTACGGTGGAAACGGCTTGTAGCGCGTAGAAGGCACCAACGTTGAACGTCAGGTTCTTGCCGTAGATGATGACACGTCCATCACCTGACAACACAGGCGCATCGTCGTTTTGCAAGAAACCAGGGTCGTCATTTTGGAGGAAACCATCATCGTTCTGCAAGAAGCCGGGGTTGCCGCCTAGCGAGTAATCGCTGATGGCTTCGCGGCGCGGGTCGGCTTCGTTCACCCACACTTGGATGTAACCTTGCGGCGCAGTTTGCGTCAACACGAAGGTCGTCGCCCATTGGTTGCCACCTACGCTGGTCAAGGTCCGCGTTGGCATGGCGTTGGCATTCGCGGGATACAAGCGTGCCCGCAAATTTGGCACACTGCTTGCGGTGACGGTCAACACAATGGTGCGCGAGGTGATAGGCGTCACGAGGATGTCGGGTTGCCAACCTGTCTTTTGATAGACTGTGAGTTGTTCGTTACCCGCGCTGATCGTCTGGCAGCCTACCATTTGCGCCGTGAGGTCATACAGGCACAAGCGGTCGCCTGCACGCGCGCCATAAGCCGTGACCTGATCTAACTTCGCGCGGCCCGCGTCAAGCAAGCGATTGCCTTGAAAGAGGAACGCACGCGCGCTGCTGCTTGGTTGATAGCGGCTGCCGTCTTGTTGTGTCAGATAGAAGATGGGCACGGCGATGGTTTGCGCGGGCGAGAGCGGCGCGACGAAGGCGAGGCTTGGCAGATTCAACGGCAACACGCTGGGCCCCGTGTTGTTCAAATTGGGATTCACCCATGGATAGAACGTCTTGATGGTCGCCCATTCAGAGCGGCCCGTGCTTTGTTGGGCAAGCGAAGTTGCGCAGCCCGGCAGCCACGTCGCTGTGCGTTTGAACTCGCTATAATCATCACGATAGGGGTCAGCCATCGCCGTGTTTGTGCAGGTATCGAGTGGCCGGACGAGGCCATTGGCATTCACACTCAAATAGGCATCATCCAAATACAACAAGTAATGACCCAGCTCATGTGCGAGTGTGCGGGGCCAGTCTTCACCAAGTGTGCCGCTCGCCTTGCCATAGCGATTCCACGTCGAACCGATGCGAACTTGACCCGGCCCGTATTGCACGGTCGTCGTCACGGGGTCGGTAAGTGTGCGCGTGGCGATGCCGCCTTGCGTTGCGTTGGGGCGCATGGCGTTGGTGGCATAGAGGCGAATGTCGGCGCTGCTCCAATTCACCTTGTCGTGATAGACGTTGAAGTTGCCAATGGTCGCTTGCCCATTCGACCAGTCGTAGAGGAGTTCAGCAGTGCGCTGCAAATCGTATTGGAGTTGGTTAAGGAACGCAGTGTCGTTACGCGCATCCCATTCAAGCGACACGGACAAATTGAAGAGGAGGAGTGGCTTGGCGGCGGAGACGGTCAACGTTTGTACGCCCGCTTGTGTCACCGTGTAAGCGTCGAGTCCGTTGACGATAGGCGTCGCGCTCGTCGCATAGACGGTGTAACTGTTCGTCGCGGAAATGGGATAGAGCGCAATCAAGCGGTCGCCGATGTCGAGTTGTCCACGTCCTTGTAGGTAGCCTTGCCCATCGGTGCGGAACGGTGTGCCATCTCCGCGTGTGAATGGATTGGCGTCGCGTGTTTGGTTTACAGGTAGGCGATAGACGATAGCATTCGAGATCGGTGTGGTGCCCGTGAGGACGCGCACTTGAGTGCCGCGCACGCGGAAGGGGAAAGTGGTGGATGAAGCGTAAGGGCGTTGGAAGAGGGGGACGCTGTTGGTAAGTGGCTTTAAACTGGGATAGGCTTCGAGGCGGAAGACGACATTGTCGGATGCGCCGAAGAAGCCACTAGCGAACATATCCCATTCATATACATAAGGTAAGGCTGCAACCATCCACGCGGCACTGCTGAGCGCGAGGTCGTGATTGTTCGCGGTCAAGTCGTAAGCCGTGGAGCCTTTCCCTTCGTTAAAACGCCAATAGCCAATCAGTCCAGAGGCATTACTGTGCGAGGGCGCTTGCATCTCTGTCTGAATTTGTGCCTGTGTGCGGACGACGTTCCACAAGCGTACTTCATCCAGCGAGCCTTTGAATGCTTGTGCCGGACTAAAACTGCCACCCACTGCATCTTGTTCCTGTCCTAACACGAGCGCGCCACCCGAAGTCAACATTAGTCCAGTAGCGATGGTACCGGTATAAACAGGCATGCCATCTTTATAGAGCTTGACTTGCCCATCGGAGTTGCGCCACGTCACGGCGATGTGATGCCATTGCCCATCGTTAGCCGAGACACCTGTGTTGCCTGTCGTTTGGCCTGCAATATAGATGACAAAGTTTCGATAGTTGTAGAGGGTGAGGTGATTATCTGAACCCGTCACCGCGTACGAAAACGGCGTGCCATTATTGGCGGTATCGTCGGATTTCATCCAGAAAGACACGGTGGCTGCGGTGTTGGGGAAGCCTGTGAAGGGATTTTCAATCGCATAATCATTCCCGCCTCCAAACAGCAGTCCATAGCCCAAGTGGTTGGTGGTCAGGTTGCTCGTTAACGTACCGCTCGCCGCCGTTGCCGTATACCACTTACCGCCGCCATCGGGCGAGTAATAGGCGCGGATATTGATCGCGTCCCCGTCAAGGTCAGACAGTGTATAAGTAATGGGGATGATGAGCGAACGCACGAGGGTATTGCTATAAGCAAAATTGGCGTTCGCGAGCAGATCAGGTCGGTTGAGTGCAACGCGCGGTGGGTTATTGGGTAGCTTACGCGCATGTGCCAGTCCGTTCAAATAGACCACACTCTGCGCTCCTGATGTTGACGAGCAACTGGGATCGGTGGTGGCGTTGCCCGTCACAATATCCAAATCACCATCGCCATCTACATCACCCAGCGCTACACTAACCGTCGCATCGGTGCCTGCGCCAAAATTGTGTGCGCTGCCAGACTCGGTAAAGTTGCCTGCGCCATCATTCAGGTAAACCGCGTTTTGCTCGCCTTGGTAGCAATCCGTAGAGCCTCTGGATGCGCCTGAATTGCCGACGACGATATCGAGATCGCCGTCCCCATCTACGTCACCCACTGCGATGTCCATTGTGTAATCCCAGCCTGTGCCGAAATTACGCACACCTCCAGGCCAGTTGAAGTGGCCCGCGCCATCGTTCAAATAAACAAGGTTCTGTTGGTTGTAATAGCCCACCACCATATCGTAGTCGCCGTCACCGTCTACGTCAGCTAGCGTGGTGTCGCCTAAGTTGCTGCCGAAACTCAGCACACCTCCAGGCCAGTTGAAGTTGCCTGCGCCATCATTCAAATAAACTGCACCAGAGCTATTCACATCGGCGATTACGTCAAGGTCCCCATCGCCATCCACATCGCCAATCGCTCTTACACCTGTGCCTGTGGTGCGTGTGGTAGGGAAGCTGCCAGTGCCATCGTTGAATGCGATCATGCCATTGTAGCTGACGGCGTCTAATGCGCCGTCGCTGTTCATGTCACCGACAGCAATAATGGCGCCTATGCCAACGGTGCGCGTTATAGAGAAATTCGCTGTGCCATCGTTCAGATAGATCGTGTTGCCACTGACAATATCCAACTTGCTGTCGCCGTTCATGTCGGCGACGAGGCCGCCTGCGGTCAAGGTGCGAGTGACGGAAAAATTCCCCGCTCCATCGTTCAGATAGAGCACGTTTGGTCCATAGGCAGCTGTGGTCACGATGTCCAAAGTGCCATCGCCATCCATGTCTCCCAAAGTGGTACGCACAAGGTTGTTTGTGCTGGGACCGAAGTTGCGCGCCACTGGGAATTGGCTCGCGCCGTTGTTCAGATACACCGCGCCATACTCCAGTGGATTCGTGATGAAATCATTCCCGACGATAAGGTCGAGACTGCCATTGCTATCCATGTCGCCAGCTACGAGTGCGTAAGTTTGATTCGAGCTGTCAACACAGATGGCATTCGTCGTAACGCCGCAAGTGACCACACCTAGCCAGAAGTTTCCAGAGCCATTATTCAAGTACACCACATTCTGTCCGGGATCGTAGAAGGGATCACCGAAGAATCCATTTTTGACATTGCCCACCCCGATGTCCAAGTCCCCGTCATTGTCCACATCACCTAAAACCACGCTCTTGGTATTATCATATCCCGTGCCGAAAGTGCGTGTATAGCCAACGGTATTGGGAAAGTTGCCCGTGCCGTCATTCAAGTAGATGATGTTGGGGGCACCACAGCTAGAAAAACATAAGGCGCTATACTGTGGACCATTGCCCGTCACAATATCCAGATCGCTATCGCCGTCTATGTCTCCGATGGCGACGCTGTACGTTGTGTCTGACCCCGTGCCAAAATTACGCGCGGTGAAGTTTGCGGTGCCGTCGTTGATATAGACGACATTTTGTCCACCTGTGCATGGGCCAAAGCACGACTCCACATCTCCTGTGACGATGTCCAAATCACCATCGCCATCTACATCCCCTATGACGATGGTTTGCGAGTTCGAGCCAAAGGTGCGCGTGAGTGGGAAGTTGCCTGTGCCGTCGTTCAGATAAACGATGTTTTGGCCACTGCTCACCGCAGCAATATCTAAGTGTCCATCACCGTTCAAGTCGCCTACAGCTGCACTCACTGCGCTCGCGCTGAAGGTGCGCGTGATGAGGAAATTGCCTGCCCCGTCATTCAAGTACGCAATGCGATGAGCGATGAGGTCAAGGTCACCATCTCGATCCAGATCGCCTACTACGATACTTAGCGCATTCGTGCCAAAGGTGCGTGTGAGCGGGAAATTGCCCGTGCCATCGTTCAGATAAACGACATTAGGCTGACCACTATTGCCTACTGCAAAGTCGAGGCCTCCATCGCCATCGAGGTCACCAACGGCAATGCTGCGGGTATTCTCTGTGCCATTACCAAATAAGCGTTTGATCGTGAAGGTATTCGCATCGGCTTGAGGTAATTGCAGCGGCACCGCCGCAACTGGCACGGGTGCGAGCGCGCGCACCAACAGCAATAAACATGCGAGGGGCAATAGATGTGCGGCAGCGAGGCGCGTCTGCACATTGAAGAAGCGTGCGGTCATCCTAGTACGATTGAAGTGTGTCATTGGTGAACTCCTATTGGGACGTACTGAGGCAACCACGTCTTGAGACAGCCACAAAACTCGTTACCGCACTGCGTTTGTTTCTCAAGGTGTGGTTGTATGGATTGGTGTCGGGAAAGTAGGGGTGAAGCATTTGCGCCAAAGTAGCTTGAAAAACAAGGCATCCCCACGCAAAGGCTTCGCCTCTACGCTAAACTTGGTGACAGTATAGCCGATTTGCGGCGCGTTGTCTGTGCGCTAGTTCACATTTGGCGAGGCAAATTATACAGTTCATAAATTCCTCAATGGAGTGGTCTACGCAAAGTTTGCCCCCACCCTATCCGTTGGCTATAATCTCCTCATCGCCATCTACTATCCGCTATTCGCCGTCTGCCATTCGCCATTCGCCATCTACCATTTACATCCTGACAGCGTTGTTTGCGGTGTCGAAGGACACCATGCTAAAGCACCGCTTCGCTGTCCGCCATCTGCCTTATGAACCCCTCTGAAAAAATTCTCCCTTTCTTGAAACAGCTCCCCCTCTTCGCCACGCTGAACGACGACGCACTGCAAACCATCAGTCACGACTTCTCTTTGCGCGCCTACACTCAAGGCCAGCTCATTGTGCATCAAGCGGACACGAGCCGCGCCTTGTACATCGTGCAGAAAGGCAAAGCGCGGATTTTCAAGACCTCGCCTGAAGGTCACGAGATGACCATCAACATCCTCACAGTAGGTGACATCTTCGGTGAGTTTGCGGTGTTTGACCGTCAGCCACGCTCCGCCTCGGTCGAGGCACTCACGCGTTGCGCGCTGTTACACATGAATGGTGAGCAATTTGTGTGGCATTTTCGTGCCGTACCTGAACTCGCGTTTCAGACGGCGTGCCTGCTTGCCACCAAAGCGCGTTGGACAACAACCTATGCGGAATTGATGGGACAATACGATGCGGCTGGTCGCTTATTGCATTTGTTCCTGTTGTACAAAGAGCATTTCGGCGAGGAGCTCGAAGCGGGGAAACGCTATACAGTGGATTTGTCGCTGAACCAAGCAGGGCTGGCATCGTTGGTTGGCGTGCGGCGCGAGTGGGTCAGTCGCCTGCTGAAGCAGTGGCACGCGCGAGGCCTCCTCGCATATCAGCACGGAAAGATCATCATCCTCGACTTGCCGCAGGTCGTGGCAGAACGCGATCGGCACATCGAGGCGAACGTCAGCCTCAGTTAGTTTTTCGCGCCACGATCACACACAAATTGCTTTGGCTCTCATCCACCGTGCCGATGAGCGAGAGGAAAAATGTGGTGTTGGCAAAGCCGCACTCTTGCAACAGCGTGCGATAATCGTCGGAGGTGTATGCTTGAAAGGTGTTGGTGTATGAGGTGACGTTGCCGTTGCCCAGTGTGACAATGAAGTAGCGGTTGGTGGTGGCGCGTTCCGCCTCGTGCCAGAAATGCTCGGTCAAGCAGAGATAAGGTTCTTCGGAAAATAAACCTCGCTCGCGCATGTACCATGTTGGCGCTTGTTGCCCCATGGGTTGAATCGCCGCGAAGGTGTGCGGCTCAAGCAACAAAATACCATCATCAACCAGTGCAGCGTGCGCTTGTTTGAGGATGTGTTCGGCAGCGGGACGACGAAACACATTCAGCTCACCATAAATCAACATCACCAAGCCATAGCCTGCGCCATAGTCGGCGGCACGCACATCCGTGAGCTCATAGCGACAGGCCAGCGCATGAGTTTGTGCTTGCTCTCTCGCATACGCAATGGAAGCAGGTGAGTAGTCAATGCCGACGCACGTGTGACCCAACGCGGCGAGGCGACTCGTGTATAGACCTGGTCCGCAACCGAGGTCAAGGATTTTTGTGGGTTGCTCATGCAAGATGATCTGATGAATCCACGCCACCTGTTCATCTATTTTTGCGAAGCGCCGACTCGCGGCGTCGTGCGCTTGTGACAGGTGCTCCTTGAGCATTCGTGCGCTGAAGGCAGGTTCGTGCCATGGGATGTTGTCGCCTTCGCTCCAGGGGATGGGGGGAATCGTGCGAGTGAGAATAATGGGGAGGGTGAGAGGGTTTAAGGCGGACATGAATATGTCTATTCTGTCTCCACAAACCAATCTTCACTGGACAAACCGATTGATTCAATTGCCTGTGTGCAGAAGCGATAAATGGCTTCTGCTGAGAGATTCATTTCAATATAAACCCCATTACTGAGCTGGCGTATGTGACGAAACTTTCCAGCATCCGTGCCAATGAAACGAGGATACTCTTTCGTGAGTGCAGAAAAGGAATCCGGCTCAAGTTCAGCGATCGTATTCAAAGTATGAGCTTGAACATCTCGCCATGACTTGATTGAGAATCTTTGCCCTAGAATAGTTACAGCTTTAGGAGTTTTGCCTTTTACACTATCAACAGTGGCAGGGGGGGATTGCTCTTCACCAAAGTAAGACCATGCTTTTAGAGCTAGCTCAGCCAAAACTTTGGACCGCTTTTCAATGGTCTCTCGATTCCAAGAGCTCTGGTCTTGAAAATACCGATTGAGTTCAAGATGACTGTTGGCAAGCCGCTGTTTCTTTTTGGGAAATGGGTCATTAGAAAGTTCGGAGTTATAAGCTGTGAATGTCAGATTACCTAACGTGTTTAAGCACAACTCATGGTCAGCTTGCCAATCTTCGCCTAGATGACCTTGCCACCAACTTGTAAGCGTTTGTGGCATGATGTGTTCTATGGTTAGGTTATCAAATGATGACTGTTCTTTGTGTTGATGGGCTGACTCTAATGTTTCCAGAATCAGTCTGGTCTTAATCAACCTTTCACCAGCGCCATAGAGCTTTGAGTCGGTTAGTCGGGTATAAAACTCAGTGTCTTTAGGGTAGCCACGCGACTGTAGAATTGAGCGAACACCATCAGCCAAGCTGGAGGAATTCTTTAGCTGGGCTTGCCCATGTAGCAGGGGAAAGATTTTATTGAGCTGGCTAGTTGGAATGTTGCAGACAAAACGCCGTATCACGAAGTTCTCAAGCGTTTGGAGTATCTTGAGAAATTCGTTAGCTGAAATTTGGTGTTGAGCGTAATCGTGGTAGCAGTTCAGTAAAAAGGGATAGGCTGTTGTGATTTCAAGCCGATTGAGACGAGTTAAAGCGTTCCTGAGGTGAACATCAAGTTCATTTTCAGGCGCAAGAAGCTTTTTGTAATACTCGGCAAAAATTGCGATATCTTTCAGAGCCTTTAAGGCATCACTCTGCCCTACACGATCTTTAAGTGTGAAGTAAACATCACTCTGCTTGACAATCGCGCCGTTGCGCATCAGGTAGTGGCGAATGCACTCTGTTAGATTTTCACCCAATGCTGTTTGCATTGGCTCCCAGTATGTAGCGTGAATGGTTTCTTGCTCGTCCACATGGATTCGCATAAAGAAATAGTTGCGAATCAAATCCGATTGTGTGAGCGGCCGCCCTTTGGCATTGAGGCTTTCAAAAACCAAATGAGGGTTATCGTCGTATTCGAGTACGATGCTGACTACAGACAATCGGGTGGAGATAATTTTGTTGAGGGCCTTGATTATTTCTAAGCCACTTTGCTTGAGCTTGCGCTCAAAAAATTGATAACACTGTGAAATCCGACTGTCTGCCCTTATCTCTTTTCCCTGCACTAGATTTTTGAAGCTATCTCGGTCAACTTGTGTAGGCAGCAGCTTGAAATAATCCCCGCCTTTCTTGAAGGGGTTTACCAGCATCATCTGTTCAATTTCCTCTGCCAAGTCGCCGCTGTCATTCTTCTTTGCTGCGTCGCGGAGCAGCGTCAGCAGGATGAAAATGGTAGTGAGTCTCTGTTGCCCATCTATCAACAAGAACTTTGAGACTCCCTCTGGCACTGAAACTGTGGGCATCGTGACGATTGAGCCAATGAAGTGGCTTTTAGGCTCTTCGTTCTCACATAGCCACACCAAATCCTCCCACAATACATCCCATTCCTTTTTCTCCCAGCTATAAGGTCGCTGGAACAATGGGACAACATATTGTTTTGTGCCTTCGATGATGGGTTGAAATTTTGTCTCTGATGCTTTCATGGGCTGTCTTCACCAACGCAGATTTCTTAGACAAGCGGCGCACCATCTCTGATGCGCCGCGCTAATCTGGTTACTGGCTACTGGCTACTGCCCACTACCTACTGTTTACATCCGCTCGATCACCGTCGCCGTCGCCATGCCCCAACCGATGCACATCGTCTGCAAGCCATAGCGTCCGCCGCCTTGTTCCAGGCGATTGAGCAACGTCGTCATAATGCGCGCGCCGCTCGCGCCGAGTGGATGCCCCAACGCAATCGCGCCGCCGTGCGCGTTGACGCGCGACATATCAGGCTCGATTTCTTGTGCCCATGACATTACCACTGAGGCAAACGCTTCGTTGATCTCGATGGCGTCCATGTCGTCAATCGTCAAGCCCGCGCGTTGCAATACCTTGCGCGTCGCGGGAATCACGCCCGTCAGCATCATAATCGGGTCGCTGCCGACGGCGACGCGCGAGATGAGGCGCGCACGTGGCTTCAAGCCCAGCTCTTTTGCCTTATCCGCCGACATCAACAGAATCGCCGCCGCGCCGTCGCTGATCTGGCTCGCGTTGCCTGCGGTCACGGTGCCGTTCTCTTTGAAGACGGTCTTGAGCGAGGCCATCTTCGCCAGGTCGGGGTTCATGCGAATGCCCTCGTCAACGGTCAGCGTTTTCGATTCGCCGTTGATCTTGACGTCGAGCGGCATGATTTCGTTTTTGAATTTGCCCTCTTTCGTGGCCGTCGCCGCTTTGACATGCGACTCATACGCGAACTGGTCGAGCGCGGCGCGTGTGATGCCCCACTTCTCTGCAATCATTTCGGCGGAGATGCCTTGTGGCACAAGCTGATAGGGGAACTCGCCGGGCAGCGCGCCCCAGTTGAAATCGGAGCCCATCGGCACCCGCGTCATGCTCTCGACGCCCGCGGCGATAACCACATCGGCGTCGCCCGCGAGAATCGCTTGCGCGCCTTGATGCACGGCTTGCTGACTGCTGCCGCACATGCGATTCACAGACACCGACGCAACCTCGACGGGAAAGCCCGCATCCAATACGGCGAGGCGTCCGACGTTGCCGCCTTGTTGGTCGGTCTGCGTCACGCAACCCATCACGACATCTTCGACGTCGCTGGGTTGAATGCCCGCGCGCTTCACGACTTCTTTCAACACCGTTGCGCCAAGCGCAACGGGATGCTCGTCCTTCAGCATTCCGCCGAAGCGCCCCACGGGTGTCCGCACCGCTTCGACAATCACTACATCTCTCATAATAATCTCCTTGTGAGGAATAACTCACGTTAGCCAATTGGGTAAATTCAACACCAAGACACGATGACTCACAAAGAACACGAAGAAAATTTTCTTTTGTGTTTGCTTGGTGTTTGCTTGGTGTCTTGGGGTGAATGTCTTTTCACGTTAGCGCGTGCATCTTAGGCGATTGTAGCGCGTGCGTCAAGACGCTCAAATCAATAACCATAACCCCAACGCCGCCAGCAATCCCATCGCGCCGCCAAAGTAAAATGGCGCGGGCGCACCGAACGCGCCCCATAGCCAACCTGCGAGCGCCGACGCGGGCAACAAACCAATGCCCAGCATCGTCGCGTGCAAGCCGATGAGCGTTGCGCGCAAATCGGGCGGCGCGATGTCGCTGACTAATGCTTTCTCCACGCCTTCGGTCAGCGCGATGTAAAAACCATACGCGGCAAAGAGCGACCAAATCCAGGCGACATCGCCTATGAGCGCGAAACCCAGATACACGCCGCTATAAAACAGATAGCCAATGACCAACAAGGTCTTGCGCCCGATGCGATCCGATAAGCGTCCGAAGGGATACGACAGCGCCGCATAGACGACGTTGAACAGCAGATACGCGAGGATGACGAGACTTGGCGTGAGTCCAAGATGATCCGCGCGCAACAACAAAAATTGATTGGACGAATTGCCGAGCGTGAAGACCAACGCGATGAGCAAGAACGCTTTCAACTTGCGCGGCAAGGTGCGCCACGCGGCGACCATGCGCGCGGGCGAAAGGAGCAATGGTTGTGCGCTTGCGAGGGCGGGTTTGGGCGTTGCGCGTTGCTCCTTTACACCGAGCAAGACGAGCGTGCCGAGCAACGCAGGCGCGATAGACCAAAGGAAAACATTGGCGTAATCGTTCTGGTCGGCGGTGAGAAACAGATAAGCGATGACGACGCCGACGGCTGCGCCTGCTGTGTCGAGCGCGCGATGAAAACCGAACGCTGCGCCGCGCGCTTCCGGTATGGTACTGTCAGCAATGAGCGCGTCACGCGGCGCGGTGCGAATGCCTTTGCCGATGCGGTCCAGCACGCGCGATACCAAGACGAGGGGCCAGCTCACCGCGAGATACAAGATGATGCGGCTGAGCGGAGCTGTGGCGTAACCGAAGAATGCGAATGGTTTGCGCGCCCCAACGCGATCCGACCAATAGCCGCCGACCACTTTCAGCAAACTCGCCGTGCTTTCCGCGATGCCTTCAATTACGCCGATGATGGCGGGCGCAGCGCCGAGTTTGCTTGTGAGGAATAATGGCAGGAGCGGATACATCATCTCGGTGGCGACATCGTTAAGGAACGAGGTCATACCCAACAAGAAGACGTTGCGCGAGAAGCCTTTGAATAGCACGAGGGAATCCTGAGCTAGGGTTTGACGCTCGTCGCATACGTGCCATTGCCGATGACGACCCACACGAGCGTGGTTGGCCCCGTGCGCGTCGTGCCTGCGACAATGGACTCGTTTACGACGACGACTTTTTTCGTTTGCCAGTCCACCCCTTGATGCGTGATGGTGGCTGCGAAAGTGTATGCCGTTTGCGTGGCAGATTTCTGCGCGAGGGCGACGTTCTTCAGCGCTGGGTAGTAATCACGAATGAGCTGTAACGCAGCAGTCGCATTGGTTGGCGCGGTGCGACTCGTGACGCTGTACGCGCCCAACGACGCGCCTGAAATGTCGGCGTTCAGATCGCCGCTGATGGCGCCGCTGCCGACTGCGACTTGCGCCACTCCCGGTGAATCTTTAAGTGTGATGACGCCGAAAGCCGCTTGCCCTGCAACTTTCACACTGGCCTCAACTTGCGCTTGTTGCGTCGAAGGCACATTCACGTTACCCGTTGCGCCGCCCGCACGCGTCACGTTCACGCTCGCGCCAAGATACTGCGTCGCAAATGTCGTAATCATCTGCGTTGCATCGTATTGTGGAATGCGTGTGACGTTTGTGACAGTGGCAGGAGGTGGGGAGAGGGTGCGCGCGGGCGTGGGGAGATTGAGAGGGGGCGTGCCTTGCGGTTGCAAGGTTGGGAAATTGGCGGGGGGTGTGATGGCAAGCGGTGTGCGCTCGCCGCTTGGGGTGATGGCAAG
>CAZDYP010000001.1:61208-68780 GCA_964509505.1 uncultured Anaerolineae bacterium
TCATCATCTGATTCAAGCGAATGCGATTGGCTGCTTCGCGCGCGGCATCGGCGACACGCCCGTGCAACGTCTTACCTTTGTCGTTTTGCGCGACTTCTTCCAACTCCGACAAGGCGCGTGGGTCGCCAATTTGCCCCAGCGCACGTGCGGCGTGCCAGCGCACGAAGCGGTCGCTATCGCGTAACGCAATCAATAACGGCTTGACGGCGGGCGCGCCAATCTTCACTAGCGCATTGGCGGCGAGCGCACGAATGCTGTCGTTGGCATCGCGCAATGCAGCGTTCAACGAAAAGATCGCCATCGGTTCGCCGATTTGCCCTAACGCATACGCCGCCCAAAAGCTGACGTCTCGATCTGGATCACGCATGAAATACAGCAACGGTTCGATGGCGCGCGCATCGCCGATTTCACCGAGCGCTGCCGCTGCATGTTGTCGGATCAGATTGTTGGGTTGACGCATTGCCACGATCAAGGGTTCGACGGCGGCTTTACTGATTTTGATCAAGGCTTGTTCGGCGGCTTTGCGAATGGTGTGCGAGAGATCAGCCAGATTGGCAATCAGCGCAGGCAGCGCGCGTTCGTCGCCAATGTTACCCAGCGCTTCGGCGGCGCTGACACGAATGTGCTTGCGTTGCTCGTTCGTTTCATTCAACACGGCGATGAGCGGTTCGACGGCTCGGGGGTCACGAATTTTTCCCAACAATACGGCTGCGCTCCAACGCGCATCGTAGTTGGAGTCATGCAAGGCATAAATGAGGTGGCGCACGGCTGGCGCGCCAATGTTCACGAGTTCCAGCGCCGCGTCGCGCCGCACTTCGTGATTAGGGTCATGCAAAGCCTCGATGAGTTCTTCGATGGTCTTTGCCATAGGATTGTCAACCTCACGGTTTGAAAACTTCGTTCAAGGTCGAGCCTGAGCCGCCGGGCGTTTGCCCGCCAGCCAACACATAAATCATGCCATTGAACGCGACCGCGCCGATGCCATGGCGCGCGGTGGGCATGGGCGCCAACACGCTCCACGTATTCGTTAGGGGGTCATACGCTTCGGTATCCGCAAATGTGCCCGTAGGCGCTTCGCCGCCAAAAACGAAGATACGACTATTTAGCGCTGCCGTTGCAATGCCACTACGCGCAGTGGGGATAGGCGCGAGCGTTGTCCATCGGTCCGTCGTTGGCTCATAGCGCTCGTTCACGCGCAGGTTGTTGCCGAAGTTGCCGTTCACACGCCCTGCTATGACGTAGAGCTTGCCATCGAGTGTCGCGGCAGCCAGATGGTCACGCGCGGTGGGCATGGGCGCAAGTTTTGTCCAAGCATTCGCCGTCGGGTCATATTGTTCGTGCGCGCTGGAACTGACGCCGCCCACGACGTGGATTTTACTGTTGATGGTAACAGCTGCCAAAGCCGCACGTGCGGTGGGCATCGGCGCGCGTTCAGTCCATTCATTCGTGCTTGGATCGAAACGAAAGACGCGCCGTGAAGGCCCTGCCTCGCTCGAACCGCCAAACACATACAACGCGCCATCGTGACTGGCCGCTGCGGGATGATCGAGCGCGATGGGCAACGGTTTGATGTTTTGCCAGGTATCAGTTGCGGGATTGTAAGCTTCGACGACGGCAGTACGCGCGCCCGTCGGTCCGAAACCGCCGATGACGTAGATTAAGCCACTCACTGCGGCGACAGCCACTTCGCCGCGCAACGTAGGTATCGGCGCTTTGCGTTGCCAGGAGCCACGCGTGAGTGTGGGGGTAAAAATGGGCGATGATGTAGCTGAACTCGTTGGCGCCAGTGCAGGTGTGGCCGGGCGGGCGGTGGGTGATAACGGTGCGATTGGTTGCGCTGTGGGTGAGAGAGGAGACGCAGTTGGTGAAGGCAACATGATTATAGCAGTTGGCGAGGTGGTTGGCGCGAGCGCCGGATTGACGGCGCACCCGCTAGATGCAATACATAACCCTAATACGAACAGCCCAAAAAATTTTTGCATCACCACAGCTCCCTAACAAATGCGCCAATCTCTACAGACCCTAAAGAGTTTCGCGTGGTATGCCTTTAGAGTCTAACAGCTGCGCGCCGTATTTTACCGCACTTTTGACGCTTTGGCAGGGTGACGCTTGTGGTATAATGCGCGCAACGGATTGGTTCGGCTACGCATGCCGCACCCATCCGCTCATTTATTTTGAGGTGACCCATTGAGTCGTTTAGTGAATGGTCCGAATCCTAGCGTTGAGCGCAACCAGTTGCGACGCACAATTAGCGAGGCGTTGCGTCATTTGCTGGCGAAGAAAAAATTAGATGATGAATCCAAAGACCTCGTCGCGCTGATCGTGTATTCGTTACGCGGCATCGCGCAAGGGGTTGACCAATCGGCGCGCGCGTGGGAGAAACGCGATTATTACGTGAAAGCGGATAAGTTTCGCATGGATTGGGCGTGGGCTGAAAAGAGCGCGAATCGTCTCGAAGTGATTTTGCGCGGCGAATTGTGGAACGAGCTGCCCGTTGCTTTGGCAGAGCTCGCGCCCAAATTTTCCGACATCACCGTAACGAAATTCGTCCGCACCGAAGCGCTGTGGCAAGGACGCTACAAACAATTGATGGCAGAGAAGTGAATAGACGTATCAAGGGTCAAGTGTCAGGTGTCAAGGGTCAAGTCTCTCCGCAAGGCTCTTTGACACATGATCCATGACCCTTGACCCTTGACACTCTTTTTACCGCTTGCGCAGTGTCATCTTCATCCCATACTTCGGGCGCAAGGTGATGCGTGGCAAGAGCGCGATGGGATGCTTGGGCGCGAGTTGAAATTTCCAGCGTTGTCCTAACGTGGCGAGCAACAGGATGCCTTCTGTCCATGCGAACTGATCGCCGATGCACATGCGCGCGCCGCCGCCAAATGGAAAGTAGGCGAAGCGTGGGCGTTTCGCCACTTCGTCGGGGGTCCAGCGTTCGGGCTTGAAGCAGAACGGGTCAGGGTAGTAGCGAGCGTCGTGGTGCATCACCCATTGGCTCATCAGCACGATTGAGCCTTTGGGAATCGTGTAACCTGCTACCGTGTAGTCATTCAACGCGCGTCGCCCCAACGTCCATGCCGGTGGATACAGACGCATGGATTCGGATAGGACCATGCGCGTGTAGGGCAGTCGCTCGATGTCTGCGGGCGTGGGCAAGCGTCCCGCTAGCGCTGTATCCAATTCGGCATGAAAGCGCGCTTCGGCGGCGGGATTTTGCGAGAGTAGATACCACGACCACGTCAGCGCGTTGGCAGTCGTTTCGTGCCCTGCGAGAAACAGCGTCATTGCCTCGTCACGGATTTGCTCGTTGGTCATACGCGCGCCGTCGCCTTCGGTGTCTTGCGTCTCGATCAACATCGAGAGCAAATCACCGCGATCACCACTCTGGCGATGAACATCAATCAGGCGGTAGATGATAGCGTCAAGCTGCGCCTTGCCGCGCTCGAACCGCGCCGCGTCGCGCGCAGACACATTGCCAAGCAAAGTCGCTGTGGGACGCGAAGCCAATTCAAAAATTTCCAACAGCTCATGCAATGCTTCACGCACTTCGGTTGCTTTGTCCTCCACATCCGCGTCGAATAACGTCTTCCCGACAATCGCCATTGTCAAGCTCATCATCTCCGCGTGCATGTCCACCGTCGCGTCAGCTTGCCAACTCGCGCGCCGCCTCACGCCGTAGTCAATCATCGTTTGCGCGTAGCCGATGATGCGTTGCCGATGAAACACGGGTTGCATCAAGCGACGTTGGCGCAAGTGAAAATCGCCCTCGCTCGTCAGCAAGCCTTCGCCCAGCAAGAGCTTGGCGCGTTGCAAGCCTTGGCCCTTCATAAAATTTTTCGCGTGCGTGACCAACACGTCTTTGATATAGTCAGGATGATTCAATAGAAAGAAATGCTGCGGCCCTACTTTGAGGTGCGCGATGTCGCCATACTTCTGCGCCATCCGTAGCAGATAAGTCGGTGGGTCTTTTTGCAACGCGTACAACGCGATGAAGGGGATGAGGTATTTGGGGCCGGGTGGGTAAATGAGTTTAGGCATGATGCTCCTTGGGATGGACGGTGAACAGCTATCAGCAGTTGATTGCGTTATTCACCATTCGCTGTTCACCAAACAGCGTTTACTTTTTGGGGGCGATTCTATCATCACGCGCGACGAATACCAAGCCTTGCCACTTGCCACTGACTACTTGCCATCTGCCATGCCGCCATTCGCCTATTTGCGCCGTTCTGCATATACTTAGCCTACCTAACTTTCTGGAGTATGGCTTATGGCGGTAAATCTGGCGGCGCGCGCCACTCCCATCAAGCGCTCGATCATCCGCACATTCAGCTCGTTGCGCCATCGCAACTTTCGCTTGTTGTGGATTGGCAGCATTGCGACGCAAGTGGGTTATTGGATGTTTAACCTCGCGCAAGGTTGGCTGGCGTTGCAACTCACCAATTCGGAATTTTGGTTGGGGCTGGTGGGCTTTGCGAGCGGCATCCCCATGCTAGTCTTTTCGTTGCTGGGCGGCGAATTGGCGGACCGCTACAATCGTCGCAACTTGATGTTGGTATATCAGCTGTGCAGCATGAGCTTCATCATCGTGTTTGCGCTGCTCGTCACAGTGAAGATCGTGACCATTGAGCATGTTGTCGTGATTTCGTTCCTCTTCGGCTTGATGATGTCGCTCAACATTCCCTTGCGCCAAGCGCTGCTGCCTGACTTGGTGGAGCGCGACGATTTGACGAATGCGGTGGCGTTGCAGTCGGTAGGTTGGAACGCGATGCGCGTCGTCGGTCCGGCGTTGGCAGGTGTGCTGATCGCTTATGTAGGCATGGAGGGTATCTTCTGGCTCATGGTGGCGGGCTACGTATGGACAGTGGTGATGGTGTTTCAGATGGATATGCCCACCAAGACTAGCCTGGTGCCACTGCGTCACCCTTTGCACAACATGTTGGATGGGCTGCGTTACATTTGGCGACGCCAAGACATTCTAATCCTCATGCTTTCGATGTCTGTGCCGACGTTGCTGGCGATGCCTTATCTGCAATTGCTGCCCGTCTTTGCGCGCGACATTTTGCAAGTGGGTGAGGTGGGGTTGGGTGTGTTGAGCAGTGCGGTCGGCGTGGGCGCGTTGGTGACGGCATTGGTGGTCGCTTCGCTGGGCAACACCAGACGCAAGGGGTGGTGGTTGATTGGCGCGTCGGCGCTCTTTGGTCTTACTGTCGCCGCTTTCGGCGTTTCGTCGTCCTATCCATTGTCCATCGTGCTGCTCGCGGCGACGGGGATATGCTTCTCCATCATGCAAGCCTTCAACTCAGTGTTGATTCAAACATTGACGCCTGACGAATATCGCGGGCGTGTATTCAGCGTGTATGCGCTGACGTGGGGCTTGCAACCGCTTGGCAATTTGGTGATTGGTTGGCTGGCTGAAGTGACGGATGCGCCGTTGGCGCTCGTCGTCGGCGGCTTGGTCAGCGTGTTGGGCATGGCGCTCTTCGCGTGGCGCAGTCGGCAATTGCGGGAGATGGATTGATGGGAGGGAAAAGTAAAGAGTAAAAAGTAATGACGAAAGAAGAAGAAGGAAGAAACTACAAATCATCTATTCTATTTTGACAGGAGGACTTGATGTATAAGGCAATCGCCATGATGGTGATGCTGGTGGTTGTGACGGTGGTGGGGGGATGTGGCGCGCCGCCGAGCAGTTCTTCGGGTGGGCATGACAGTGAACACAATCAACCTGCCGCGAGCGGCGGGCGTGAGCTCAAATTTATGGCGAAAGAATTTGAGTTTTCCCCTAAAGAGCTTCGTCTCAAAGCAGGCGAGAAAGTAAATATTACACTCAGCAATGCAGGAGCGCTCGAACATGATTTGAAATTGGATGCGTTGAAAATACACATCCACACGCTGCCCGGCAAAACGACGAAAGGGAGTTTCACCGCGCCGACGCAGCCAGGCGAATACGAAATCCCCTGCGCTATCGCTGGGCACAAGGAGCAGGGGATGACGTTGAAGCTCATCGTCGAATGAAATCACAACTCGCTACTCACGTTACGCAGTGTCATTTCGAGGAGCACTGTTTGCGACGAGAAATCTCCCCATGCCGCAAGTGAGATTTCTCGCACCGTAAACTACGCTGACGCTCGAAATGACAATAGGTGCGTAACATGAGTTACTACTCGACTACCTTGATATGTAATTCCTCCAGTTGCCTCGGCAG
Organism: uncultured Anaerolineae bacterium; assembly: GCA_964509505.1. Classification (GTDB taxonomy): domain Bacteria; phylum Chloroflexota; class Anaerolineae; order JACRMK01; family JACRMK01; genus CAZDYP01. The sequence continues at coordinate 67,414 of CAZDYP010000001.1, forward strand.
CACCGTTGATGGCGACCCCAAGAACAAGTCCATCCCGTTCTGCGTCTTTGGGAACGCTGTCACCTCGCGGATGTTCGGCTCACCTGCCAGCACCATCGTGAGGCGATCAATGCCCGGCGCAATGCCGCCGTGGGGTGGTGTGCCATACTCGAAGGCTTCGAGCATGTGACCGAAGCGCAACTGTTGTTCCTCTTTCGGCAGGCTAATCAGATCGAACACTTTCTCTTGCAACTTGCGGTCGTGGATTCTAATGGAGCCGCCGCCGACCTCGTAGTTGTTGCACACCATATCGTATTGCGCGCCACGCGCTCTGCTCGGCTCCGTGTCGAGCAATGGAATGTCTTCAGGCAATGGCGACGTGAAGATATGATGGCTGGGGTCGAAGCCTTCGCCGTCCTCTTTGCGCTTGAATAACGGGAAATCAATCACCCAACAAAACGCTAAGAGGTTTGGGTCACGCAGCTTCAAGCGCTCGGCGAGCTCGACGCGCAACCGCCCAAGCGCAGACGCACACACGCTCGGTTGGTCGGCGACGAACAGCGCCAGGTCGCCCGCCTGCGCGCCGAGCTGGGCGAGGATGGCTTGCATCTTTTCGGTGGAGATGAGCTTGCCAAACGACGAACGAATTTCATTCTCCATCACCGCTGCCCATGCGAGCCCCTTCGCGCCGAAGCCTTTGACAAACTCGGCGAGTTCGTCAATTTGCTTGCGTGAATAGTGCGCGCAGCCTTCCGCGACGATGGCTTTCACTTGCGACGCTTCGTCGAAGACGCGGAAGCCGCTGCCCTTAACGACTTCGGTCACGTTCTGAAGCTCCATGCCAAAGCGTAGGTCGAATTTGTCGTCGCCGAAGCGCTCCAGCGCTTCGGCGTATGTGAAGCGGGGCCACGGTTTCGCCAGCAATTTTTTGTCGGTTAGTTTTTCGACCATCTCGGTGACGAGCGCTTCCATGAGCTGCAAGATGTCTTCGCGCTCGACGTACGACATCTCAAGGTCGAGTTGCGTGAATTCGAGCTGACGATCACCGCGCGAGTCCTCGTCGCGCATACAGCGCGCGATTTGGAAGTAGCGTTCCATACCCGCGACCATCAACATCTGCTTGAGCTGTTGCGGTGATTGCGGCAGTGCGTAGAATTTGCCCGGATGCAAACGGCTCGGAATCAAAAATTCCCGCGCACCTTCGGGCGTGGACTTGAACAACAGGGGCGTCTCGATTTCGATGAAGCCACGCGCGCTCAGGTAGTTGCGAATGAACATCGTGACTTGATGGCGCAGAATCAGGTTGCGCTGCATGTGTGGGCGGCGCAAGTCCAAGAAACGATAGCGCAAGCGCATGTTCTCGTCGGGCAGCATCGCGTCGTCGGCGA
>CAZDYP010000001.1:68880-83426 GCA_964509505.1 uncultured Anaerolineae bacterium
CCGCAAAGGGACGAGTCTCATCGTGGTGCCACCCTAAATTTGCTTGTAGGGCAAATTGAAAATTTGCCTTACATTGCCTTACTGAAATCTGTAACGGGATTGCCCGTTGGGTTCTACTTCCCGCGTGTGCTTCGTGGGTTTCTTCCCAAGCTAACAGAGGGTCTTCGCTGCATGAGTTGTGTGCGGCATTCTCACCGATGCGTCCGCTCTCTGAACACAATCACACGCGCTACTTGGCTCTGCTTGAATGTGGGACGATTATAGCGAGGTTGGCGAGAATTGCAAAAACTTTATAACCGTTGATAGGCCGCATCATTATTCGCGGTTGGTATCCACCACTCTTCGCCGCGCACCGTCTGCACGTATTCGGGCCAGCGCAGCTCGATGGGCGGTGGGAAGTCTTTGGGCAACAATGGCGCTACCCATTTGCTGCCGCCGATACCTCCGCCCGTGCGCTCCTTGAACTCGGCTTGTGCTTTCGTGAGCTTATCAGGGAACTTGAGCAAATCGAGCAAGGTCGCCGCTGTTGTCTTGCCTGCGACGAACATGCCGGGATCAATGCACGCTGGCAGTCCACCCATCGCATTATTCACCCATGCGGGGTACGCATAGCCGGGCTTGGGCGGTTTCAAACGCGGGCGCGCGGTGTAAAAGCGTACAGTCGGTGCGTGCCATGTGTAATCCACGTAATCATCGGATGTGAAGTTCGTTTGCCACGCGGGCAATCCACGTCGCAAATGCGCTTCCAGTTCTTGCGGCGGCGTCAGGCGTTGACCTTCGTCAAGGAATGGATCGTCCATCGGTTCGAAGCCAAGATTGCGTTGAATCTCTTGCGCGAAGGCTCGCGCTTCGTCGGAGTACTTGGGTGGCCCCACCAATTCCAGATTGCGATACGTCAGCTCGGACATCGCAAGGTTGGGCAAGCCGACGCGCGTCTTCGTCACCCAGCGCGCCGAGGCAACGCAACCCGTCGCCGCCGCGGCGTGGCGCGCGTTGTTTTCGAGGACGCGATAAATTTGTTCTTGAATTGCTAGCTCCGGTGAACGCCATGCGTATTGAATCGCGGCGTAGCGTGGCGGCAGATTGTCAGAGGTGCATTGCCCTGCCGCCAGGATAAACTCGTTCAGCGTCCATGTGCCTGTGTGGGGGAACATCGCCTCTTTGGTGTATTTGGTCATCGTGTACATCAGGCATACGGCGTCAAGCGCGGCGGGACAACGCGCGGCCGCGTGTGAGGTGTGTGTGTGTGGCAGTAGTGTTTGGTCAATCCACGTTTCAGGCGTCAGGCATTCAAAGACAAAAACGACGCTCCAATACGAACCGCAATGTGTCTCCCACATCGCGCTGTTGCTGGCGTGCGGATGATAAGCGATGGCTGCATCCAAATCATCGTAATAACCTTTGGCTGCATGAACGGGTTTCGAGCCACAGACTTTTTCGGCAGGCTCGCCAAAGAATTTGAGCGTGCCTGGCAAGCCGTACTGCGCCATCATGTTCTTCGCAGCCAACGCGCCAATCAACGCCGCCGTGCCGAGCGCCGAATGCGGGTCGGTGTGTCCCGCCGTCCAACGGTGCAAGCCCGGTCGTGGTGACGGATACGGCACAGTCGCTTGCGAATTTTCTGGCACGGCGTCATACTCGGCATACGTAGCTAGCACGGGTTTGCCTTTGCCGTACGTCGCCATGAACGCCGTCGGCATGCCGCCAGAGCCTTCCTCGACGGTGAAGCCTTCGGCGCGCAACACATCGCAATACGCTTTAGCCGAGCGATACTCACGAAACGCTGGCTCGGCATAGTTCCAAATCTGCTTGCAAAAATCGGACAGGCGTTGGTGATGAGCGTCAATCCACGCCCACGCCGCCTGTTTTTCGGGATACAGTTGAGTCATAGTTTTGCCTCCTTGCGCGGCATTATGACTCACTTTCAAGTGGGACGCAAGGGCGTTTATACTCAACACGACCGAACGAGCGTCACTGCGAGCGTGGTGCGCGAAGCAGCATCTTTGTTGGATGCAATGGAGCGTTCCGCCAAGTGGTTGATGGAAGCGCGAGTGAATTATGAGTGTTACATGGAATTGGCTAACCGAGCGTTCGCTTGAACTGCAAACGCGCAGCCATGAACGGGCTGCGCGTTTGATGTTGTGGCTAGACCTGTGAGCTGGTAGTGGGCGCGTCATGGTCCCAAACCGTGCGACTGGCGTTACGCATTACGAACTCGCGGTATGGGGTCTCCCGTTTTGAATTTCTTGTAGCAAAGCGCGGGTGTGCTGTTGGTCAGCCGCCGCGCCGAGGTCGCCAAATATGGCGAGCGCCAGCTGGGCTTCGCGGTTCGCCGCACCGTGATTGCTTTGCAGAAAACGCAAGCGCGCAACCACGCGGTGGTTGTGCGCGATTTCATAGCGATTGTTCAGTTGCGTGAAGATGTCGCCCGCGCGCGTCAATAACGTCTCAGCTTGATTCAGGTCGTGTTGCGCGCACAGCACATGCCCCAAGACACGACAGGCGCGCCCTTCATACAACTTCAATTGGGCTTTCTTGGCGATGGTCAATGCTTGATAAGCGGCTTGATAAGCAGCGGCAAGGTCGTTATTTTGCCAATGAGCTTCCGCGATAAGCCAATACGTTTCCGCGAGGTCGCTCTTGTTGCCGGTCTCAGTTGCTAACTTCAAACTGCGCGCTAACGTCGTTTGCGCTTCTTGCAAGTTTTGTTCCAGCAGCGCCGCGCGCACCAGGTTGTTGAGTGTGACGCAGCTTTGATGCACGTCGCCGCTTTGTTCGCTAATGCGAAGCGCTTCTTGCAAGTTTGCGCGGGCCAGTTGTGTTTGACCGCGCACCGTATGCATGTAGCCTAAATTGTTCAAAGCGGTGGTGATAGTCGAGGTCAGCTGGATGCGGCGCGCTTGTGAGAGCGCTCGCTCGTTATACTCAATCGCTTTCTGCCATTCGCCTTGCAAGCCTGCAATCGTGCCGAGATTCAGATAGGAGCGCGCGGCACCCTCCATGTCGCCGATCTTTTCGCGTAGCGCCAACCCTTTTTCACCATAGGCAAGCGCATTCGCCCAATCGCCTTTCGCCCAGAAGAGTGGCACAAGCCCGTTGTAGGCCGAGCCCATTTCCATGTAATAATCCGTGCCTTCGCTCAAGGCTAACACCTGCATCCGCGCTTGCTGTGCTTTGTCCAAGTCGCCGCGCCGATAATAAACCCAGCCGCGTTCTAAATGCAGTCGCACCATTTCGATGGAGCGAGTGCTGTCGGGGTCGCGCGACAATTCTTCCAGTGCCGTGTCTAGCCAGCGCATGGCTTCGGCGTAATCGCCTTTGCGCTCGTGCAAGCGCCCGAGTTTGCGCGCCAATTCGGAGATGAGGCGGATGGGGGCGGGGTCTATGCTGCGCGCAATTTCGAGCGCGTTGCGACAACTTTGCAGCGCGCTGTCGTAATGACCCAACACATTCAGTGCATCGTACATTCCTCCATGCACGGCAATGCGTTGCAGGGGCGTAGTCGCCGCCGTGTTCAGCGCTGCGAGCGCCGTGCGATACAACGCGAGCGCCTCGTCGTTGGCATAGCGTCGCGTCGCGCGTTCGCCCGCTTGAATCAAATAGGGCAGCGCCTTCGTCATGTCTTGGCTTTGCTGATAGTGATAGGCGAGTTGTTCGATGTGGTCAGACAATTGTTCACGGTATAGCTGTTCGATGCCCTCGGCGATTTTGTGATGCAGCCGTTCACGACGCCGTTGCAAGAGGCTGGCATAGACCGTTTCTTGAATGATGACGTGATGGAATGTGAATGTGGGTTCGGGTTGTGAGCCTGAAGCGATGAGCAGCTCATTGGCGCATAGCATTTGTAACGACTTCTCAATATCTGTCTGTGTCGTGTCCACGATGTAGCGAAGCAGCGAGAGAGTAAACAGCTTGCCAATCACGGCAGCGCATTGCAAGCTGTAACGAGCCGCTGCGTCTAAATTGTCCACGCGCGCCATAATCAAATCTTGCAAGGTGCGCGGCGCCTGCAGCGTATTCAGATTGACCTCGCTCGCTAATTGCCACTGATGAGTCGTCTGGTGAAGCAAGCCACGATTGATCAACATGCGCAGCAGCTCTTCGAGATAGAGTGGATTGCCTTCCGCGCGTTCAAGGATGATTTGTTTGAGCGTGGTGGGTAAATCGGATACGGTCAGCAAGTGCGCGAGCAGCGTCACTGAATCGTCTGGTGAGAGGCGCGTCAACGGCAGGTGGATGTAACGCGCGCCCAAGCGTTCACGTCCTAATTGCTCCAATTGTTTGAAGGTTTGTTCGGGGGTGGGGCGTATGCTGCCATATAACAACAGACGCACATTGGCGAGACTGTTCGCTAGAAAGAGCAAGAGGTCGAGCGACGAATGATCGATCCAGTGCAAATCTTCGAAGATTAACATGAGCGGCTGACGTTGGGCTTGCGCCAACAGCACCTCGCGCACCGTCAAAAACACTTGCTGACGGAGCTGCGCGGGTTCCAAGTGGCGGATGCGGTCGGCGTGAGATGTTTCGTTCAGAGGAATGGACAACACATAGGCGAGATAGGTGAGCGCTTGCTCGCATTCGTCGGTGTGACCGAGCAACGCTTCGAGATAGCGCGTCAGTTTGTCGCGCATGGTGGGTGCGTCGTCGCTTGGCGTGATGAGCGCTAGTTGCATGAGGTGTTGCCTAAACACCTCGTACGGCGCCTGCCCATACGCGAGACAAACACCTTCGACGATGGTGATGGGTTGAGCGGCGAGTGTTTGCTTGAACTCCGCCATCAAACGTGATTTGCCGATGCCTGCCTCGCCACTGACCAACACCAGTCGCCCATCAGCGCCATGCAACCACGGCTCATGCAATTGCGTGAGTTGCGCGAGCTCATGAGCGCGCCCTACCATTGGCGCGTTCAAGCCTGCGATGCCGCGCGCGCGGCTGGGTATCGTGTGCGCGCCGGTGACCTGAAAAATTTCGACAGGCTCGACGCGTCCCTTGACTTGCACCCAACCGCGCTCGTGAAACGTGAACAGCGGCTTGACTTGATCATAGACAGAGCGGCTGATAACGATACTGCCCGGTTCCGCTAAGGTTTGCAAGCGCGACGCCACATTGACTACATCGCCAAGCGGCGTGTAGTTCATGTTCATATCGGAGCCCATCGTCGCCACTACGACGGTGCCCGAATTCAAGCCGACGCGCACGCGCAGATGGATGTTGAGTCGGGGGTCGAGTTCTTCGTTCACATGCTGCAGCGCGCTCTGAAAACCGAGCGCGGCGCGCACCGCGCGCGCCGCGTCGTCTTCGTGCGCGATGGGCGCGCCGAAAATTGCCATCAAGCCATCGCCCAAAAATTTGTCGAACCACCCTTCATGTGCGTAGATCTCGGCGAGAAACGCTTGTTGCATTTGCTCGATGATATGAAAGACTTGTTCAGGGTCGAGTTTTTCGGAAAGTGTGGTGAACCCAACTACATCGGAGAATAGGATGGTGACGTTGCGCCGTTCGCCTTCGAGCTGACGCCCCACACGCGAAATTTTGTCGGCGAGGTTGCTCGGCATGTGCGAACGCATGCGGTTGAGCATGGCGTCGGTGCGCCCAGTGGCAAACGTCACTTTGAGCAGCGGCGAGCCACAATCGCCGCAAAACTTGAAGCCTGTGGGATTTTCGAAGCCACAATTCGGGCAGAGGTTGGCTAATGGCGCCGCACATTGCGCGCACACGCGCAAATGAGGAGGATTGTCAGAACCACACTGCTTGCAGAGCTTAACCATACCATATGATAGGCGCAAAGTTGAGCAAGGCAAAAAGTAGAAGGGCAACCTATCTATGAAGTGTTTCCGTTACGGCGGGTGTAGGGCCAGTTTGTAACTTGCCCGCATGGATAAGTTACAAATTGGCCCTACAGCGGCGCTCCATAGCCGTACTATTTTTTGAAACTTCATTGGTAGATTGCCCTTGCGGTTGTGTTGGGCAGCGATAGCTAATGGTCTAATTGGAACTTAAATTTTATCATGCCGCCATGATTTTGTTTGACGAATGTCACTCCAGCATACGAGGCGGTCACCGTGGGTTTCGAGGCGCCACGACCATTGATTTCCACGAACATCAGATGCCCATTGCCACGTTCGGTCACGGAGCTCTTGGGCAGCACGGGCGCGGGCGCAGGCGTACGGCAGCGCCCTTCGCGTTGGTTGCCATAGTGGGCCCCGCGCGGCACAGTGACTTTGACGGCGCTTGACTTAGCAGCGTCAATGACCAACCACTCGCCATTAACGCACAAGGCTGGGTCTTCAAATTCTAAATCTGCAAACGTCACGCTCACTGAGACGAGCATCAGTGCCAGCGCAATCAAAATGGAAAATTTTTTCATACGAGACTCCTTTGTCTGTTTGGATGACAGCCTTGCTGTCATCATGTTGACTGAGATTGATTGGGGGCGAAAGCTTGCGGCACGGTTAGACGATGCCATCAATTCCCGCCGCCCAAGGTCTTTCTACGGACAACAAAAAACCCATCTCCTCCGTTTTGAGATTCGGAAGTGACAGGTTGTGCGGCATGGAGTCTCTGAATCTCTTCGGTGGCCGGACGGTCATGCTTGCAATCTTGTGCAAAGTTAGACTCACGGCTTTGCGTCCTCACCTTTCGGTGAGTTTGCCTTTATCGGAGAAGAAATTTTATTCAATTTTCGTAGTCATCATACAAAGTAAGGTGTAAGTAAGCAATGAGACTTTAGTACTTTTGTGGTGAATCATTATCCTGTTTGGGGCGAGACCACTGCCACAGCAAGCGGCTTGTTGAGTTTTTGCGAGACTCCCATTACAATAGCGTGCGTTTTATTCATCAATGCGGAAGTCGAGATTGGTGGTTGGTATCACAAATACGTTTTCCAAAATCCTCCTGCGAAATTTTTGCCCGAAGTGGCGGAACAGAATGCGCGCTTTGTCTTGGCGCATGCAGCGACGCTGCCTCTGTTGCGTCTCGCAGAAGTGACATGCGAAGCCTTAGGCGGCGGTAATTATCGTATTCGCTTTGCGGCGCGCAATTATGGTTTTCTCTCGACGGCTATCAGCGCGAAAGCCGTCGAACGCAAAGCGACACGCCCAGTGCGCGCCGTAATCACGCTGGGCGATGGTGTGACGCTGCAAAGCGGTGAACGCGAAATCGAGCTGGGACACATCGAGGGGCGCACCAACAAATTGCGGATGAATTTGCTGCAATACAACGAGACAACCGATAACGTGAAGTGGGGCGAGTGGATCGTGCAGGGTGCAGCAGGCGCGACGGTGGACGTAGCGCTCATTTCGCCGCGCGGCGGCGCAACGCAGCGCGCCGTAATTTTGATATAATACCCCTAGCAAAAATCACGCTATAATGTAAGAGTCATTCCGCATTGGGTGACAATTAACAATTCAAATTTGAGCACAAAGGTGTTGCTATGATGACGACCATGCCTCGCGTGGTGGGGCGTCACGTACTCACGCGCCAGGTACTATCTGCGATGCTTGAGTTTGCCGTGCGGCAAAGCTGGCTCGTGCTGCGCACGGTCTCGCATCCTTTCCTTCCCCAACTGAACGCCAAGATTGAAACGAAGCCGCTCGAAGATTACAATGGCTTCAAACCCATCACTCCGAAAGACCCAACGATGACGACGTACGCGCTATTTGCCGCGTTAAGCACTTGGGTCGTGGCAGCGACGGCGTTGACCTATGCGATTGCCTGGCACAACGAACAACTCGCAGCGCGCGCCGGTGCGCCTTGGCCCTGGTACACTTGGCCCCTGATTTCGTGGGGGCATGGGTTAGTCTTGGCGCTGCCCATTTTGCTGCTCATTCGCTTCACCAGCGCCCCGCGTTTTCTTTTCGCATATCAAACATGGTCACTCGCCGCGTTGTGGGTGTTTGTGTTTGGGTTTGCGCGCGCGCTGCCTGTTTCGTGGGCAGCGGTCACGGCGCTTACGCAAATTGCTTTGAGTGGGGCGGCATTGTCTGTCTTGCTCAATTTAGAGCGACGCCGACGCAATCGGGTGGAGTGGAGTCTGCGTCCCTTCTTGACCAGCTTGACGCTCGTGCCGATCGTTTGTTGGCCCGCGTTCAAATGGGGTGCCCTAAATTCAATCGGTGACGGATTGCTCAACCTGTTAGCAGGCATAGCGCTTGGCTTGTTTGGGGGTATCCTGCTCGAATACTTTTTCTTTCAACGCCTCGCCGTGCAACCCTCCACGTCTGGTTGGGATATGTTGTTTGGGGGGTGGGTGTCGAGTATAACCCTGCTGATGTTAGGCAGTGGGTTTGGTTTAGGCGGCAGCCAGCTCGTCTTGCTCATTACCTTGTCGCCGTTGGGGTTTGTATTAGCTGGACTGAAGCGCTTTGCGCGACGGGGCGGCGACGGCGCCTGGATACCTTTTGCCTCGTTCATCGGGTTGTGCGCGGCGGTGTTCCTCAGTTTCTTCCATTTGAAATCAGTGACGTTGAATGAGCTAGGTCAGTGGCCCCTGTTGGCGTTATGGTTAGCGGGCGCAATGGGATTGCTCGTTGGGGGCGTGTTGTGGCTCTTGCGCTATCAGATCCGGGGACCTGCGCGCTGGTCATTGACGGTCATTTTGTTGTTCATGGCTTGGAGTGGCGCGTTGTTGTTAGTGTGGTCATAAGCGCATGGCGTATTCGTGCCTAAAGCCAAACCCGTTTTTGCCACGCGAAAACGGGTTTTTGTATTGCGCAAAGTCAGTTGGCGCTGAGAATGAAATCTAGTTTGAGGTATCCGCTATGTCTAACCATCTGTTCTCGGCTGATAATCATCTGCTCGCTTTAGCGCGTATGGGCAAACGCGCTTTCGCGCAAGGCACTGCCGCCAAACTCTATCCCCTTATTGCGCTGATTTACAGCGTGGCCACGATTGCGTTGACGCTTATTGGCGCGGCGGTGATGATCGTGGTCATCCTGCTAATAGCCGGGCGCATGCCGACAAATCCTGCCACGTTGCAATTGCCCCCATTGCTGCCTGACCCGACGTTGAATCAAACGCTCATGTTGCTCATCGCGTTTGCCCCAATCTATGTGTGCGTCGGCGCGTGGTTGTGGTTGATTGAAAAGCGTCCATGGTGGACGTTGGGTTTCGAGCGACAGGGTTTCGCGTGGAAGTATGCGCGTGGCGCGCTGTTGGGCTTAGTGATGTTTAGTCTTTCCGTGGGACTCTTCGCGGCGATGGGCTATGTGGCATTCGAGGAAAGTCATCAACCCACCGGCTTGATGTTTCTCGGCGGTATTCTCATCGTGTTGGTGGGTTGGACGGTACAGGGCGCAGCCGAAGAAGTGTTGACGCGCGGTTTTTTGTTGCCCGTCATCAGCGTGCGCTATGGCGTTGTCGCGGGCATTGCATTGTCGTCACTGCTTTTCACTGCGTTACACTTGCTCAATGCCAATCTGAGTTGGTTGGCGTTGCTTAATCTCTTTTTGTTTGGCGTATTCGCGTCGTTGTATGCGCTGCAGGAAGGAGGTTTATGGGGAGTGTGCGCGCTGCATGGCGTCTGGAATTGGGCGCAGGGTAATTTGTATGGGCTAGCGGTTAGCGGCGGCGACGCGCACACAGCGACGCTTATCAATCTCAAAGAGGTTGGCCCCGATTGGTTGACGGGCGGCGCGTTCGGACCGGAGGGAGGGTTAGCCGTGACACTGGTGTTGGTAGTCGGTTGTGCGGTGATTGGGTGGATGAATCGCAGAGGCGCGCAACCGTGACGAACGCTGTCGTCTTATGGCACGACGATGGAATCTTCCGAGCCATACGGATTCGGCACGTAACCATCCGCTTGCCAATCGTTCTGCCAATCGGTGTGATTGATCAAGTAACGAAAGCGATACGTTTTACCGGCTTCGAGCGTGAGCGTAATGTCCCAGGCGCCGTCGCTGTGACGCTGCTTCAGCGGATGCGCTTGTTTGTTCCAATCGTTGAAGTCTCCCACCAAATAAATTGAATCTGCCCAGATACTGGAGGGCATTTCAAAAGTCACAACGACTTGGCCATTGCCCAATGGTTTTTTGCGTATCATCTTAATCCCCAGACTAGAGGTTACGTAGTGGGTCATTGCGAACGCAGTTTGCAAAGTTACCTTCGTCATTGCCTGAGCGCGACAGCTTCGCCGCGCTCGCAATTATCATCTGAAGCACGTAACTTCTACCTCAGTTAAAAACGGCTCTACACGGTGAATAGGCTTTACCGCTCAGGTCAAGGAAAGGTGCGTCTGTGCGGAGGCGCGCGCTCGACGTTGTGTGTCGCGCGCAGACGGCGTTAGAGCACGCTGTCTCCTCACCCCGCACGATCTCCGCACAGGAGCGGGCTTTACAATGCTGCACAGTAAACGTTGCGGCTGGCATTACCGTTGCTCTTCATTACTTTGGGTGTGCTGATACACAATCCACACACGCTGAAAGGCGGTCAGCGATGCCATCACGGCAATAGTGCCTGTCGCAACGGTCAACCATTCCAGGATGAGCCCCGCAATGATGACGACCATGCGTTCGAACCGCGTGAACCAACCTTCACGACATTGAACACCAATACCTTCGGCGCGGGCGCGCGTATATGAAACAAGCAGCGACGCGCAAATCGCCCAATAAATCAGCGCCAAATCGAGTGTATGACCTTCGCGTTGCATGGCAATTGCCATGCCAAAAAAGATGGCGACTTCTGCCCACCGGTCTAGCGTCGAATCGAGAAATGCGCCAAACTTACTGACCTGATTGGTTGCGCGCGCGACGGCGCCATCCAAGGCATCAAGCGACAACGTGAAGATCAGCAAAACACCTGCCCAACGTAAACTTCCGTATGCGATGAAAAATGCGTTGGCGACGACGGCTAAAAAGCCAATCCACGTAAAAAAGTTGGGCGACAACCCCGTGCGCCCCAGCGTCACCCCGACGACTTGCATCACGCCCGCTAAACGAGTGCGTAAGCGTTCGCTCAACATTACAACCTCGTGGCCGATTTTCTAATTTTTGATTTCAGATTGCGCGCATACGCGCCCGCGTCAAAGTTAGCAAATTGGAAGCGGGTGCGGGCGACTGGTTTCCTGAGTCGTTTGGCGAGACACTGTTCGTATAAATCGAGTGTGCGTTGCGCCACGCGCGACCAAGCGTATCGTTCAGCGGTCTGTTGTCCCTGTGTCACCAGTCGTGCGCGAAGCGTCTCGTCGCGCGCCAACCGCACGACCGCATTGGCAATGGCTTTCTCGTCGCACGGCGGTACCAACAGCCCATCTTGTTCGTGGGTGACGACGTGATGATAGCCTGCGATGTCCGACGCGACAATCGGCACGCCTGCCGCCATTGCTTCGACCAGAATCATGCCAAACGATTCGAAGCCCGTCGAAGGCGCGCAGAAGACGTGCGCGGTGTGATAATAGCGCACCAAATCTTCTGCGGAGGCGTAGCCAATGAACTTCACGTCACGCAACCCATGTTGGCGCGCATACATCACAAATTTTTCCTTGTCTTCTTTCTCGAACGCGCCGACGACTAGCAAGCGCGCATGAGGCACTTGCGCTTTGATCATGGGAAAGGCGCGCAGCAGATAACGAAAGCCTTTGCGCTTTTCGAGGCGTCCCACAAACAAAATGTTGAACTTGCCATCGTCAAATTTTTCGATCGGGCGCACGTTGGGCGCGCCGAATTTTTCGATGTCAACCCCGTTGGGAATGATCTGATAATCCCCAGGAAAATAACGCCCGATGTATGCCAGCACTGCCGGCGAGACGACGGTGCGCGCGTCGAGGCGCTGCATGATGCGCCGCAAGATGACTTTCGTGTAATCGTAGCCCGCATACGATTCACGATACGCATGGAACGTGCCGATGTTGACGCTGTGCGAATGGCGCAGCACGAAAATGGGGAGCGTTGGCACGAGCGGCTCGTGAATATGCACCACATCGAACTGTTCCGCCTTCAAAATGCGCTTGACGTTGCGATAGACGCTCAGGCTCAGCGTGATGCGCGCCTTCGAGCCGTTGAAGCCAATCGGCACGACGTGGTCGCTCACACAGAGGACGTTGTCCGCGAGCGTACTCGGATCGGAAGCGGGCGTCAAGATTTTAACCTCATGCCCCCGCGCACGAAATTCTTTGTCGAGACCGTTGATGTGTGTACGCACACCGCCTGCGACAGCATGATCGTAAGGAGAAACGAGAGCGATTTTCATAAGATTGGTGATGGGGGCGTCCCGCGGTCACTCTAACATCAGAAATCAAAAATAGGATGAAACGCCATCCATTGTCCCGCATGTGTTTTGACAATGGGTTCAAACACTTCAACTAACTTGCGCGTGTTGACGAGGGTATCGTGGGTGGGGTCGTCGGTGCGCGTCAATTGCAACGGCGGCAACACTTGGATGTGCGTCTGGCGTTGCTGCGCGCGCCAGCCATAGGCAGGCACGATGAGCGCGCCCGTGCGTTGCGCCAAACGCACTGCGCCATCGGGAATACGCGCGGGCTTGCCAAAAAAATTCACGACGATGCCGCTGCCTGTGACATCTCTATCCACAGCGATGCCGATGACGCCCTGCTGTTTCAAAAAGCGAATGATTTTGAGCGGCTCATCTACTGCGATCATGCTCATGCCTTGACTCGCGCGGATACGAGACACAATTTCGTAGATACGTGAGTCTGCCATTTTCTCGACTAGTAAAGCGAATTGCCAAGCGTCGAATAGCGCAGGCACTTGCATCAGTAATTCAGTGTTGCCGAAGTGCATACTTGCAAGGATCACGCCTTTGCCATGACGCACTGCGGCCAAGAGATGTTCGAAGCCCTCGATGGTCATGCGTGAACGGATGGCGGTGGGCGTTAAGCCGGGCAAGTGAAACAAATCATAATAGTTCCAGGCCAGTTGCCGAAAGGCTTCGCGGGCTGCGCGTGTCACCGCATGTTCATCGGCGGTATCGCCTAATACGACACGCAAGTTTGCTGTGAGACGCGCGCGCGCTTTGGAATTAAGTATATAGCTGATAAAGCCAAATAGCCCGAACAAAGGATAGCCGAGCGCTTCGGGCAGATGCGGCAAAAGCCAAGCGGCGAGGCGGCAAAGCCAATAGGTCATAGTGTCTTTGAGGTAGGGGAACTGACCAGCGTGAGGCGTGAAACGCGAACCAGTTTTGGCTTCACGCGCTCTGCTCCACCCTTCATGTGGAGTCGTCGGGCCAAATGCGTCGAAAGATATACCACTGATCGGGATGCTGTCGAATGATGTGTTCCAACTGCGTGGCTAGTTGTTGCGTATAGAGGTGCACGCAGTCATCTTTGTTCATGGTGGCGTCTATGCGCATCGGCGGCAGCGTGTAACCATGCACCCGTCCATCGGTTTCGATGAGCGCGTAGCAGGGGAGAATCGGCGCGCCCGTATGTCGCGCGAGCAAAACAGGGGCGGCGGGAAACGGTGTCGTTTTGCCAAAGAATTGCACTGGCACGCCCAGGTGATCGTATTGGATACCCAAATCGAGAAAGAGACCGACGAGCTCGTTTTGGCGTAAGGCGGTCACCAACGCGCGCGCCGCTTGTTGATAGGGCACCATGCGAATGTTGTGCCGCCCACGTTCGGCGACGAGCCAAGCGTAAATTTTTTTTGCGGGTAGCACTTCAGCCGTCAATGTCAGTCGTGCATAGCGGCGCGCTAACTGCGCGGCCGCCAATTCCATTTGACCGAAATGCACCGAGACCATGATGATGCCTTTCTGTTGAGCGTGCGCGGCTTGGAAATGGTTTTCGGTGTGAAGGCGCACGCGCTCATCCAGTTCGACTTGCGTTACATAGGGAAAGCGCATAACCTCCATGAGATAATGCGCGAAGTTGTGAAACACACGCCGTACCAGTTGTTGGGTGATGGGATCGCTGGCGGGGCGATTGATGACTTTTGAAAAATTCGCATACGCGTTGCGTCGCGCGTTGGACAAAATAGTATAGAGGAGCAGCCCCGCCAACGCAGCGCTCGCGTTGGCGACTTTGTGCGGCAAATGCCCTAACAACCAACTACCCAAGCGCCACAGCCAATAGTACAACGTAAACAATGACGAACTCCCGGCTCAGTAATCAGTGATCCGTGTTCAGTGTTCAGTAACCAGCGCTTAATGTTCACGGAACACGGAACACTGATTACTAAACACCGAATCTATTCACTACTATCACCCTTAATGAACGCTTCCACCTGGTTCAAGGCGGTGTCATCGTCATATTGCACAGGCGGCGATTTCATAAAGTAGGACGAGGGCCCAAGCAGAGCGCCGCCTTGCCCACGATCCAACGCGAGCTTCGCGCAGCGCACTGCGTCAATCACGACGCCTGCTGAATTGGGTGAGTCCCACACCTCGAGCTTCACCTCAACATTCAACGGCACATTGCCAAACGTGGTGCCTTCCATGCGGATATAACACCACTTGCGATCCTTGAGCCACGGCACATAATCGCTGGGACCAACATGCACATTATCTTCTGCGAGTTGATAGGGCAATTGGGATGTGACGGCTTGCGTCTTCGAGATTTTCTTCGATTCGAGCCGCTCGCGTTCCAGCAT
>CAZDYP010000001.1:83436-83851 GCA_964509505.1 uncultured Anaerolineae bacterium
TCCTTGAACAAGTTGGTCAACACGCGATGCACGATGGTCGCGCCAACTTGTGATTTGATGTCATCGCCGATGATGGGCAAGCCCTTGGCTTTGAAGCGCTCCTGCCAGTAATCTTGGTTGGCGATGAACACCGGGATACAATTCACAAACCCGCAACCCGCCTCCAGCACTTGCTCGACGTACCACTTCGTCGCCATCTCCGACCCGACGGGTAGATAGTTCACGACTACGTCGGTTTGCGTCTCCCGCAAAATTTTCACGATGTCCGATGTTGAGCCGGGGGCTTTCTTGATTTTCTCCTTGAGATATTTGCCCAACCCATCGTGCGTCATGCCGCGCTCGACTTTCACGCCGAGCGGCGGCACCTCTGCAAATTGAATCGTGTTGTTCTGTCCGCGGAAGATCGCCTCGCTCA
>CAZDYP010000001.1:83861-94000 GCA_964509505.1 uncultured Anaerolineae bacterium
TCAATATCAAACGCCGCCGTGAATTCGATATCGCCGACATGATAGTTGCCCAGCACCGTATGCATCAACCCCGGCACGAATTGGTCAACGGGCGCGTCTTGATAGAACTGCACGCCCTGCACCAGCGACGAGGCGCAGTTGCCGACGCCGATGATGGCGACGCGCACCTTCTTGCTGCGCGCAGTTTTAACGATGGTTGGCGCGATGGATTTTTTGGAACGGGTGGAAGCCATCTCTACTCCTATGAAAGTAATGGGTGATCAGTAATTGCGATTGAGACACAAAGACACGAAGGCTCAAGGAGGAATTGTGTTACCATACGTCTTCGTGCCTTCGTGTCTGGGGTCTAGTGACTCTGATTTTGATGGGACAGCACTACATTACAAGAGAAAAAAGGGCGTGTCAAAAGCCTGGAGGGCAAATTGAAAATTTGCCCTACCGCCCTACAACCTCATCAGTGGCTCTGGTCTGAACAAATCGAGCTCCCGCGCCCGCAATAATTCTTTGACGGAGCCTTCGCCGCGTTCGTAACGCGCGCCGCGCACGACCACAACGGGCCGCCCTTCGCCGCTTTGCCCCATCAGCATCGAAGCGCCTGCAGCGATCTCGTCGGCGGGTGCAATGATGGTGTGTTGCAATGGGAAGCCAAACAAATCGGTTTCGCCGCGCGCGTCGCGCAACGGCTTCATGCCCGCCACGCCAATCGTCACGCCGACCACCCCATCGCGGAAGGGACGCCCATGCGTGTCAATGATCAGCACGGCGAGTCGCTTGCCCGACAACGCACTCAACCCATCACGCAAACGCCGCGCCGATGCGTCAGGGTCAAGAGGCAGCAGACTAACGACGATTTCGCCGTCGTCCGTCTCGATGTTCGAGCGGTCAATGCCCGCATTCGCGCAAATGAAGCCTGTGCGTTGCGCGACAATCAGCAAGCCTGGGCGCATCTTCACAACCTCGGTGGACTCGCTCAAGATGATTTCGTCGAGGCGCGCATCGTGTTTCGTCACGGCAGCGATTTCAAGCGCGCGTGCGGAGGGCGTGACATCTTTGAGACGCACCAAGCGCCCTTCGCTCTTACTCACAACTTTTTGCGCGACCACGACGACATCGTCAGCTTGCAATGAAATGTTGGCGGCGCTTAGCGCGTCGAACACGATGCGCGCCAAGTCGTCGTGTGGTTTGATCAGCGGGATATGGGGAACTACGGTGAATGTGATTTGCATAAAATAGGAGATTAAGAGATTTAGGGTCTATCCGTGACACACCGCGCGGGATCCGCTTCCATCAACACAGGATGCGGATGCCCCGTGTGAATGGTGTCGGCGATGAGTTTGCCTGCCATCGGTCCGCGCCCGAAGCCCGACGACGCAAGCCCACTCACAATGTAGAGGTTGTCGGATAACGGGATTTTACCAATGATGGGTTTGCCGTCGAGCGAGAACGGCATCAACCCTGCCCATGAGCGTGTCAATGGAATGTCGCTCAGGAAGGGCAGCACCTCGCACGCATGATCGTGGTTGATTTCGACGCCCGACAAATCAGGTGCTGTGTTGTAACCGACGGTTTGACGGTCGCCGCCGAAGATGATTTCGCCGTTGCGTCGCTGGCGTCCATACAAGTGTCGCGTGAGGCGCGTCTCGCCAGCGTGTGTCAGCTCGGGCGGCGCATCTGGTGTATGCTCATGCGTACGCCAATACGTGTACGATTCGGCGGATGAGATGGTGTGGAACACGCTGGGCGGCACGCTCGTCGTCGCCCACATTTGCCCGCGCACGGGGACGATAGGAATACGCAAGCCGAGCATCGCACCGATAGGGTCGCACCACGCGCCCGCCGCGATGACGAGTGCGCCTGCGTGAAATGTGCCTTGCGATGTTTCAACGTGATACGAACCATCGTTGCGCGCGTGAATCATTTTCACTTCATGCTGTGTGCGAATTTTTGCGCCCGCGCGCGCAGCAGCATCGGCGAAGGCGCGCGTCGCCTTCACAGGGTCGGCTTGTCCGCGCAAGGGAGAATACATGAAGCCAAGCAACGCGGGATTCGCTTCGGGTTCAAGGCTGCGCGCTTCGCGGATGGTGAGCAGCTCGACATCGTAGCCTTGCACACGTTGACGCAGCACGTGGTCACGGATGAAATTGTATTGCGCTTCCGTGTGAATCGCTTGCAGTGTGCCCGATGCGCGAAACTCGATGTCGTAACCGAGGTCAAGTTGCAGCGTCTTGAAAATTTCGAGGCTGCCTGTCGTCAGATACGCTTCAAGGTTCGGCAGGTTGCCCCAGCCCGTCGAGCCAATCGAACCTGCGTTGACGCCCGACGCTTCAGAGGCGATCTCGCCGCGCTCCAGCAGCGTCACGTCATGCTCGTATTGCGCGAGGTGGAACGCGGTGGACGCGCCCGCGATGCCCCCGCCGATGATGAGGAGGTCGGTGGTGGTCATTGTGTTTGTGCCTCATTATTTTGCATGACCAGCGATTGGGGTAAGCCGATGAGCCGCTCGATTTCTCGCGTGGGGTATTCGTCACTGTTTATGATAGCGTCGCATCCCAGCAATTTCAAAAATTTCCAGTTTGTGCCTGTGGTGACTGAGCCATAAATGACGTTCACGGGATTGGCTTTGCGCGCATTGAAAGTTTGTGTCGCATACATGGTGGCTATGCACTGTCCTAGCCCTTCATTGCTATTTTCCTTTTTGGCTTCGACAATCGCGACGGCAGGAGTGTTCAGGTAGTATTGCTCACGCGAGCGGCTAATCAAATAGTCACAGTAGCCATCCAAGCCTCGTTCTGGCTCGACTGTAAACTTGATGGCGGAGAAGAGGCTAATTTGATGCTGCAACTGCTCGTGCACCTCCGCTAAAATCGGCGTGCTGATCCATTCGGAGCGCGACTTCGCAGAGTTAATCGCCAACGCGAGCGGCACAAACTTTTTCAGAGCTGTTTGTAGAAAATCGCTGACACGCGCAGGCGTAATGTCCGTGAATAAACTCACATCTTCGATGACGTTTAACCCCAAATCGGTTTTGACGTTTTCGAGAGTGTATTCGTTGTAACGCATAGGTACCGCCTGTGTTAGAGCGCGTTCTGATACACCTTCCCCTCTTTCATGATCACCTTCAAATACTTCTCAGGGTCTTGCAAACACTGCAAGTCTTGCAATGGGTTGCCGTCCACCACCAGCAAATCGGCACGCGCGCCTTCTGTGATGACGCCTGTCTGCCCGACCTCGTTGAACAGTTCGGCTGCGTTGCACGTCGCCGCGCGGATGATGTCAATGGGCGCTTGCACTTCGGAACGCAAGTCGAACTCGGTGAGCTGATGTTTGTGCATCGCGCCCAGCAAGTCCGTGCCATACACCAACTTCACGCCGCCACGATGCGCGAGGTCAACCGCTTGTGTGCCCTTATCTAGCACTTCCGAAAGTTTGTCAAGCAATTCTTTTGGCAACCCCGCCGCAACGCCTTCCTTTGCTAACGCCTCATACGTGGCGAGCGTCGGCACCATGAACGCGCCATGCTTCACGAACAACTCAAGGCTACTCTTGTCAATCAGATTGCAATGCTCCAATGAGCGCACGCCGCACTCCAGCGCGCGATTCACAGCTTTGATAGTGTACGCATGACCTGTCACATACAAGCCTGCCATCTCCGCTTCCTCAACGGCGGCGCGAATCTCTTCGAGCGAGAATTGCGAGTTGGTCAGACGGTCGGTGGGTGAAGCGACGCCGCCCGATAACATCAGTTTGATGTGGTTCGCGCCCCGCCGAATTTCTTCGCGGCACGCGCGCCGCACTTCCGCGACGCCGTCGCAAATCTGGCTGAAACCGACAGGGGATGTCAACGTATCGAGCAAGGTCTCGCCGCGCCCGCGACTGTCGCCATGTCCGCCTGTCTGCGATAATGCGCGCCCGCAGATGAGCACGCGCGGTCCTTTCAGGTAGCCCTCGTTCACGGCACGGGCGATGCCGAAGTCTGCGCCTGCTTCGTCGCGCACCGTCGTGAAGCCGCGCAGCAGCATCCCTTCGAGAATTTCCGCCGTGCGCGCGGCGGTGTAGAACGGCGAGCTGCGCGTTTGCTCGGAGATGTTCGCCGTCCATGAAGTCACATGCACATGCGCGTCGCACAGGCCAGGCATGACGGTCTTGCCTTTGACATCGAGTTTATCGCTCGGCGGCTGATTGCTCGTGTCGGCGTACATCGGCTCGATGCGCTCGATGCGCGAGCCAGCGACGACGATGCGCTGGTTGGGCACGAGCTTGCCGTTGATGACATCGAGGAGCGTGGCGTTTTCGAGAGAGAGACGTTTATCAGACATGGGCTAATCCTTTGTGGAGTTACTCATCATCATCAAGCGCAGGAGGTGGGTCGAACAATGTCAACGAATCGCTTGTGATGAAGGCGCGCTTCAGCTCATGGGTATTCAAGAAAACGATGGCATCAGCCACATGGGTGAATGCGTACTCTTTGACTTCGCCAAGCGTTGAATGAAGTTCAATCACAATCCTATCAATCTCGCGTTCAGTTTTGTCATTGAGGATGTTTAGTGCTAAATCGTAAGAGTTGACGCCTATGGTGTTGGCGGTGAGATTGGTTGTGCCAGAACCCATGAAAGGGTCATACACAATCATGCCGTTAGCACGTTGTAGTCGTTAGCGGTCTAATCAAATTCTACTTCCACACTCCCCATCACCCCAAACTCCACCCGCACCGCATCCCCTGTCTGTGCGGGATACACCTCCACGCAGGTCCCCGTTGTGATGTAGTCGCCACGCTTGAGTTGTCGCTCATATTTTGGCAGCTCGTTGGCGAGCCACGCGATGACGTTGAGCGGATGACCCAACACCGCCGAACCTTGTCCCGTTGCAACCACGCGCCCATTGACAATCACTTGTGCCTGATGCGTCGCTAAATCGAGCGTGCGCCAATCACGGTATGGTTTGCCACGCACATACGCGCCATGAATCGCGTTGTCGCCGACGAGGGAAAGCGCGCCTGCTTTCGTCCAATCCACAAAGCGATGGCTGACGATTTCAATGCCGGGGAACGCCTCGCCCACGAACTCCACAACGGATGATGCTGTGTATGGCGTTGACGAGGCAGGCACATCCGTCGCCATTTGAAAACCGAACTCGGCTTCGATGATGCGTGTGCTGAACGTGTCAGCGCGCAATCGCACAGGACTATGATAGGTTGAGTGCGACAACAGCGCGCCGAACAAGGGACCGCTAATGTTGAGTTGCTGTTGCGCCACCTGATTCGTGCAGGCGGCTTTGTAGCCGATGCGTTGCCCGCCGTGCTGCTGCGCGAGCAAATCCACCAACGCACTCTGCACAGCATACGCCGTTTCAAAGTCGCTGAGGCGCAAGTCGTCGGGGAGTTTGGTGATGCGCTCGTGTGTGGCGCGGAGGTTGGCAAGGAAAGTGGCCGTAGCATTGATTGAATTCATACACGTTGCTCCATAGGTTGAGGGTTAGGTGAGACTCACATTGCAGCGGCTGCTGGTGGGCGCAACGAAATATGTCACCATCGTTGCTCAGGCCCGCGTGGGTTGCGCGTGATGGGGATGCTAAGGACGGTGGCGACGATGTAAGGTATGGTCACGCCAATCAAAATCGAGATGGTCACTGTGCCGAGCGAGGCGATCAAGATGAGAGCCGAGAGGAGCATGGCGCCGAGCCAAATGACGATGAGCAAAACTTGTTGCCCAATGGATAGATTGCGACGTTTCATAGATCACCTGATGAGCGAGTGTCTTATCCAAACATGAAGAGATAGAAGGCAAGGCCAATGGCGAGCGGTATCAAACTACCCAGAATCCATACTACAGCCTCGATGATGGTGTGGCGTCCTGTGACAGCGTATTGTGTTTTCAGAAACGACTCGAACTGCGGGCGCAGCTCGCGCATGAACAGGCGCAAATAAAAAACGTAAAGCACCAACAGCGCGAGGATCACGCCATAGTTCAAAACGTCCGCGATGATGGATGCGAACTCTATCGGCACGAAGCCAAACGCTACCAAGGCGACGATACGCAAAAACATGCTGCCAAAGAGCACGACGAGAAACCAGCTCGCCAAGCGTGTCACTTGCTCAGACGTTTTGAAAGTGAGCGATGGCTTGGGGGGAGGCGGCGTCTCCCATTGAATTGCGGTGCGCCACGCTGGATCGCCTCGCGCGTAGAGCTCGATCAGCACAGCTGCTTTTGCGGCGTCGAGCTCGTCCTCGGCGTCTTGCAACGATTCGCCCGTTGTGTCGTTCTCGTAGAAGCATACGAAGCCCTCGGCGCGCGTGCCTTCGACTTCAAGGTATGCCTCGTCATCTTCCAACGCGAAAAGCAGCTCGTCATCCTCCGCTGCTTGCTCGATGATTTGCAGCACGAACACTGCATCGGGTGTCTGTGAATTGAGTTCGCCGTTGATGCTGAATTGCATGATGACACGACCTATTTGATGAGGTTGTTGAGCAGCACGACAGGCAGAATGGTTGCCGCCAACACACTGCACATCGTCACGCCCAAAATCACGAGGATGAACACAGCAACCCAATTCAGCACCTTGCTGGTGGGCGCGGCGCGTTCCAGCACCGCTTCGCTGGGCTGCTGCGGGTTGTAATAGACGCGAATCTGATTGCCCGGCACATAGCGGTCCACGACGGCTTGCGCGCCCGCATACCCGCCAGAGGACACAAGCCCGCCAAACGCGAAACGATCACTACGATAGCGATGCCCTTGCACGTCGTACTCATAGGTGATACGGGGGTAGTGAGAAGTGGAGGTGTGACCATCCGAATCAGTTGAGCGTCTGGTCTCGACGGCGGACGAAACGACGCTGCCGATGACCGAGGGCCACGTCAAGCTGTTGTCCGCTTGCTGACGCGCGCGGCGCGAACTGTAAAAGAGGAACGCGGCGATGGCGATAAAGGGCAAGCCCGTGCAAATCGTCATCAGCACGCCAAAGCCTACCATGCTTGCGCCGAAGATGGTTTGGAAGTTGCGTAAAAATTCGTTGAGATCTTGGGGTTGCATATTAGCCTCTAGTCGCTAGTCGTTAATTTCTGGTCGTGTCGCGTGTGTTGTGGGAGTATTGTATCGCGTGATGGGTTCCAATGAAAATGCAACAGGGGCAACGAGGTTATCGTGCCCCTGTTTATCTTATTAAATTTTGTTGTCGTCAATCCCCCAGCGCCTCTCCGCCTCTCGCTTGGGGCTTTTCGTACACCACTTGTCGCGCCGTCGTCGTGGGCCACGACGAGATGAGCGTACCAATGAGCAACAACAAGCCACCAATCCACAACCACACGATGAGCGGGTTCACAAACATCTTCAGCGTAACGGTCTCACCTTGATTGTCCCAACCCGCCAGCAACACGTACAAATCATCGCGCAACGACATGCGAATCGCCGCTTCGGTCACGGGTTGATCGGATTTGCGATAGAAGAATCGGTTGGGATGAATCGTGCCGAGTAGTTGTCCATTTTCGCGCACTTCGAGCGTCGCTTCGACCACATCCTTGTTTGGCAAGCCATAGATGTCCAGCGTCTGATACGTCAGCACGTAGGGCCCAATCGAATGACTTTCCCCACGACGAAAGGTTGCTTCGTGTTCAATCTGATAGGCAGTGGAGCCGACGATGCCTGCCGCCATCAAGAACACGGCAATATGCACTAAGTAGCCGCCATAGCGTCGCCGTTGTTTCTTGAAGAGGTTGAGCAAGGCCACGAGATACGTTTCGCCATGCGCTTTGTGGCGTGCTTGCGCGCTCACATAAAATTCGGCGATGGTCGCCGTCGTCGCAAACAGGACGATGCCGAAACCGACGAGTGCGTAAGATTCACTCAACCCTAACAACGTGAGCGCGACGCAACCGATGAGCGTTGCCACGCACGGTGCGATGAGTCCGCGCACGAAGGCTTGAGACGTGGTGCGCCGCCAACCGAGAGTCAACACAACACCCATCAGCAAGATGAGCAAGCCGAACAGCGGTCCGTTGACGCGATTGAAAAACGGCGTCGTCACGGTGACGCGCGTGTTGTTGATGACTTCGGTGACGACGGGCCAAATCGTGCCCCAGAAGGTCGCAAAGGCGATGCCCGACAACAGCAAGTTGTTGCCGATGAACACGGCTTCGCGCGAGGCGAGGCTGTCGAGCTCGTGTTCGCTTTGCAACGTGTCCCAGCGTCGCGCGACGAGCGCGAACGACGCCAGCAGCACGATGCCGATGAACGCGAGGAAGTAGGGCGATTGCGGTGAGTTGGCGAAGGCATGCACCGATTGGATGACGCCGCTGCGCGTAAGAAATGTGCCGAACAAGCAGAGCGCGAAGGTGAGAATGATGAGGATGATGTTCCAAAGCTTCATCATGCTGCGACGCTCTTGGATGATGACCGAATGCAGGAACGCCGTCGCCGTGAGCCAGGGCATAAACGATGCGTTCTCGACAGGGTCCCAACCCCAATAGCCGCCCCAGCCCAGCTCTTGGTAGGCCCATTGCGAGCCGAGCGTGATGCCCACCGACAGCGCGAGCCATGGCACGATGAACCACGCGCGGGTCGCCTTCAACCAGCGCGCGTCGGTGTGCTTGCTCAACAGTGCGGCGATGGCGAAGGCGAATGGCACGGTGAAGCCAACATAGCCCATGTAGAGCAACGGTGGATGGAAAGCCATCCAATAATTTTGCAGCAGGGGATTGAGTCCTTGTCCATCGGGCGGCGTGAAGTTCAAGGTCGTGAATGGATTGGCGAAGAGGACGAGCACCGATGCGAAGAACGCGGCGACGCTGAGCATCACGGCTTGCACGTAGGGCATGAGGTCGGGATGTTTGCGCTCGTTTTGTTTGGTGACAATGAACGCGAACAGGACAAGCAGCCATAACCAGAACAGCAATGAGCCTGCATTGCCACCCCACAACGCCGTCAATTTATAGACCATCGGCAAATCACTGCTCGTGTAGCGCGCGACGTATTCCACGCGGAAGTCGCCGACGAACAAGTGGTATAGCAAAATGCCGATGGCAAGCGAGACGAGTCCAAAGACGGCATAGACGATGTTGCGCGCAGTGGCGACGAGGTCGGGGCGATGTTTCTGCGCGCCCCAAAACCCCGCGATGGCGCCGAAGATGGAGAGGGTGAGCGTGATTTGAATAGAAGAAAAACCGATGATGGGCATGGGCAATTTTTGAATTTTGCTTTTCGATTTTTGATTGGGTTGAGTTCAATCAAAAATTATCTAACCTCAATGCGGGATAAGGTGGCGGGCGATTGAACATCGCGCCTACTCACTGCGAAACCCGCCTGCGCGGGTGCAGTGCCAGCCGACGGCGGTCGGCTGGGCGCTGCGGTGCGCGCGCATGGCCTTCGCGGTGGCTTATCCCGAATTCACGTTATCTAAGCCCTGCGGTGGTTAGGTGCGCCTGGATTTGTTCTTTTGAGTTGTCCATGAATGCCCTTCCACCAGAATCTATCTTCCGTGTAGGGATCCATACTGGGAAATGACGATGGCATAAGCAAATAGCCAATGGCGAATGGCAGATGGCAAATGGCGATATGCTATCCGCCATTCGCTATCGGCTAATTCGACGGCGCGACGACAGGTTCGTAGCGCGATGGACACTTCACAAGCAACGTCTTCGCTTCGAACACGCCCTGCTGATTGAGTGTGCCTTCGACGACGACGCTCTCGCTTTGATAGAACGTATCGGGCATGACGCCATGAAAACGGACAGGGATGCGATTCTTGCCCTCGATCATGTCGAAATATAGATCGAGCTTTTGCGCGTCCCACTTGACCGTGTTGAAATCCACGACGCCATTGACGCGCACGACCTCGCGGCTGCCGTTGCGGAGTTGCGCTTTCGCTTCAGTGACGGTGAAATAATACACTTGCGTTGAATTGATGCTCGTCGCAATCAAAAACACAATCGCGCCGACGATGGCAAGCCCGCCAATCAGAAATTTGAAGCTGTTGTTGCGTGGGCGCACATCTGCTTGCGGAAGAGGGGTCGTTGTCATGCAATTGACTCCTAAGTAAAAGTTATGCTGAAATTATATCAGTCTAAACACTGCGGCGCAAAGACTTTTCTCACAAATCCCGCGCGAGCATAGGGATGTTTTCTACTACAGCGGAAAACGGGTTTCTTCATT
>CAZDYP010000002.1:0-15080 GCA_964509505.1 uncultured Anaerolineae bacterium
AAAGGGCTGACAGGCAGCGCGCGTTACACCTTCCGCTTCCCTACCCTCACGACGACGGAACAATTGCGCCAACTGTCACCACATGACTTTGTGTTCGATGGGACGAGCGTGACGTGGCAATTTGCCAACTATGAACCTAACACACCCATTACGTTGCAAATCATCAAGCCACAACTATGGCGAGAGCTGACGCAAGCGCGGCGCATACTGGCGCAAACCTCTGACGCGAAAGCCGCGTTGAGCATTGGCAACATATTCGCACAACTAGCGCGCGCCTCGCAGAGCAATAGCGACCTCACGCAAGCCATCGCCGCTTGGCAACGCGCCAGCGAACTCGCGCCCAACGATGTGACCGCGCCGCTCAGGCTGGCGCAAACGTACGAGGCGCTGCTGCGCGGCGAGTTGGGGCGCAACGCCAATGACAGCGCGACGCGCGCGTTGGCGTTGGCGCACTGGGAGCGCGTGCTGAGGTTGAAGCCTAATCACGTTGAGGCGCGCGACGCCGTTGCACGGCACAGCTTCGCGCTCGCACAACTCGCGCGTCGTGAGCAACAGTTCGACGCGGCGCAAGCATTCTTGCAGCACGCACGCGACGCCAACTCGCCCCAGCTCGACACAGCACAGCTCGCGCAGGAAGAACGCGCGTTGGCGGCGAGCCTCATCTTGCGCCAATGGGACACCGGCGAGCGACTCGCCGTGCTCGAACAAATCATGGCGGGCGCGTTGGGCAATCAGACAGCAGCGGAAGCGCACGCCTTGCGCCCACTATTCAATGCCGCGCAAGCGAGCATCTTGATTGAAGACACGCAGCAAACGCTGGTGTTGCGCTTGTTCCCCTTCCCCAACGCAACACCGCAACATGAAACGCTGCTGCGAAAATTCGTGGACCAGCTGCACGCGCAAAACACAGCCACTGCCGAGCTTTCGATAGAGTCGGGCGTTCATCAAATAACTATCGTCAGCGCTGCGCGCCCGCTGACCGTCCATGCGCCTGATGCGATGTCGTTGCCGCTCGCGCGCGACGCGCTAGCGCCGGCCGAACTGAACGCGCTCTTCACAGCGGGTGACTTTGCGACGACCTACGCCTTCGTCGCGCGCTACGCGTTGGTTGAAATCGAACGCAACGCGCAGGCACAACTACAAACCATTGACCGCACCTTAGCGCCATTACGCCAAACAGCGAACGATGAAACCGACGAACTCATTCGTCGCCTGCGCGTCCACTTGCTCGAATGGTATCGTCTCAATTGGCAGAGCTTGTTGACGAGCGCGACTACGCGCATCGAAGTACGCGCACATGGGCAAACGCTGCAAACGTGGACACTGCGCACAGGCGAAACGCGCATGTTACAAGCGCAACACACGAACTATTATGACTCAACGGTGATTGGCTTGGCAGCGGGGAGTGTTGGTTTAGTGCTGCTAGCGATTACGGGGATTGCCCTTATCGGGCAACGTAACAATCGGGGAATTAGTGGAGATAAGAGACCTTAGGGAAAATTAGGGGTGGCATGACAGATCGCCTCTGATTTCCCCTAATCGCCCCTAATTGCCCTTTGACTCCCTTATCACTCAATACTTCAACACCACGACCTGCGTTTCTTCTGGCACCGAGTTCTTCGTGACCTTCAAGCTGTCTTGCTCGTCCACTTTCTTCAACCCCATCTCTTTCAAAAATTTATCGAGACCGTCGAGCTTGCCTTTATACGCGCTCGTCTGGTAGTGCATCGGAATGACGATGTGGGGTTCTAACTGGCTAACGACCTCAACGGCTTGCGCGGCGTGAATCGTCGCGTGACCGCCGATAGGGATGAGCAACACGTCGAGGTCGGACAAGGCTTCGGTTTGCGTCTGCGTCAAGACATGGCCAAGGTCGCCCAGATGACACACCTTCAAATCGTCGAACTCGATCAAGTAGATAGTGTTCTTACCGCGCTCGTTGCCCTTCTTGTGATCGTGGAACGAGGCAATGCCTGTGACGAAGATATTTTTGATTTCGTATTCACCAGGTCCGCTCAATACTTTAGGGTCGCCAGCCACCCGCTGCGCTTGACTGTGATTCTCGTGGTCGTGGCTGACGGTCACGATGTCAGCGCGTGGGCGTGACCACTCGTAGCCACAATCTTTGCCAAAGGGATCCGTCACGACTACGCCTTCGCGTCCACGCAGACGAAAACACGCGTGCCCAAGCCAGTGAATCTCCATAAATATCTATCTCCATTCTCAAGGCTTCAGTAACTGCCATTGCAAGCGCAGCGAAGCAATCTCCGTGTATGAAGGCGATTGCTTCACTGCGCTCGCAATGACTCTTCTAACTCACTGATTGTACACAAAATCCACTTGCCACACTTGTCCGCCCGCTTGTCCTGCGCCACATTGATCGGTTTGGGCAGAGAGCTGGATCACCACAGCTGGCGAGACGGGCGCATTGCCCACATCCAACGCCGTGACTGTGTAGGTGCCGGGCGCGAGTGGCGCAATGGTATGTCCTCTTTGATCGGGGTCGTTGAGGTTAATCTCGTAGTTGCGATCGGTGCTGCCACGAATGTAGTTGAGAAGACTGGTCGTCGCCACGCCTTTGCCGTCGCTGCCGATGATGCTTACACGCACGTCCGCATACAACGCGCCGAAGCGTGTCTGCACTTTGCCATACAATGTGCGGACGGCGCAATTCGGATATTTTTGTGCCGGCAGGGTGCGGAACAAATAGAAGGGCGTGGCCGTTGGCACAGGCGTATCCGTTGGCGGCTTGGGTGTGTTCGTTGGCGGACGCGGCGTGGGCGTGTTCGTCGGCGGACGCGGTGTGTTCGTCGGGCGCGGCGTCGGCGTATCGGTTGGCGTCGGCGTGTCAGTCGGCGTGCCAGTCGGCGATGGCGTGCGCGTGGAAGTTGGGCGCGGTGTGTTGGTTGGCACTGGCGTTTCCGTAGGGGTCGGCGTCCATGTTGCGGCAAAGGGACGTGTCGGCGTTGGCGTCGGCGTTCGAGGCGCGGGGCTTGCGCCTCCACCACTCGGCGCCCTCACAAAAAAGACCACCGTGTAACAGAGACACACAAACATTGTGAGTCCCAAGACGACAAAGGTCGCCATGCGCCACACGCGGTCGGAGCGACCCGTATCTTCGATTTCCAGAAACTCGGGTTCGAGGCTTGGGGCATCCATGCTTTGCATGTGCGGCTCCTTGTGACAAGAAATGGATCAGACAACGATTGTTTGCAATGTGGCGCGACGTTGCGCTATGGATACGGCTTGGGGGTTGGCGTGGGCGGCGCTGAGATCGGCGTGTTGCGCGGCAGCGGTGTCGCTGTGGCGGTGGACGCTGGCGGCGCAGGCACTGTATTCGTCGGTTGCGCGGGCGGCGCGGTCGTGTTTGTGGGCTGCGGATTCGCCTGTGCGGGTTGGGTGGGTTGCGCGCTGCGCGCTGGGGTGGTCGCCGGCGTCGCATTCGTCACAGGCACGGTGCTGGTCCCCGCGCGCGTTGGCGCTAACGTGGGCTGCGGAGTGGGCGTGTTGACTGTTCTTGGAGATGGGCTGCTGGATGGCGCGCCGCCATTCCAAGTGTCGTCATCCACCAAGCGATAAAAGAAACGATCCACCGCGCCTTCAACCTTCAAGCGCAGCGAGGTATGCGGTTGATTGGCAATCAGCTTGTCTGTCGAATCGTTCAGTTTGTCCACGAAATCTTCTTCAGGAAAATTCGGATACAAGCCCAAACGCCCCGCGAGAATATGCCGCCGCAACAAGAACGATTCAGCCAATTCGATGTCTTTCGTCTTGGGCAACGTGACAGCTTGCTCGGAACGCAGCGAATAAAAATCCTCGTACGCTTTGGCAAGCTGCGAGCGAATCTCATCCACTTTGTCTTCCCAATCCGGCATCAGACTCGCGCCAAAGGCTCTGCGCGCCACACGATACTTCAACGATAACCACTCGATGCGTGCGCGCACCAGCGCCGCTTTCTGCGCCAACGGTAATTTGTCGGTAGGCGCATTATACACCTTCATCCGCGCCGCGTCCTCTGCCACCAGCGCCTCTTCCAGCTCGAGCAATGCGGCATCGGGTATCGTCGCGCCGCGTCCGAGCTGTGCGATTTTCAGCGCCGCCATCACACGCTTCTGGTGCTGCGCGTTTATGGTATCATCCTTCGGCAATGCTTCGACAGCCGGCAACGGGTCAGGCGGTTCAGACGGCGGCGGCGCGTTGGCTTCACGCGAAGCGACAAACTTCGCGCGCTCGTCGTTCAATTCTTTGATGCGCGCGGTGTCGTTGCCTTGCTGCGCCGACAAGATCATTTTGTTCAACAATACGAAACGATGCGCGTCTTTCAAAAAAGGACTCGCCAACACAATATCGTTTGCGACCGACAACGTCAAACCAGCATCATTCGCATTCTTCAATCTATAGAGCGCGGCGGCAATCTGCGCCAAACCTTCAGTGCGCTCAAAATCCGACAACGAAGGACTAAGGATCGCCAAGTCACGCGCGGCTTGATAGGTAAGCTGCGCCTGCGCCGCTTGCCCCGCTTCCGTGTATTTGCCGCCAATCAGTAACAACGCCCCCAAACGCTGCCGGTCCGTCAACGCCGTTGCATACACCGCCGTCGCATACGCCGAATCCGTTTCATCGCGCGCTAACAACGCGTTGATCGTCGGCAAATCGGGCGCGCCCGCCAGCGACGTAATGCTCAACGTCGGCGCAATCACCAGATTTTCTGCTTGAAGCGGATCCTGCCAAACGGGATAAACGAGGGGCTTAGTCTGAGGGCGTTGCAGGTATAGCACCAACCCCACCCCACTCGCGATTGCGCACACCAATAACAACACCACACCGCACCCCAACAACAACAACCAACCAGTCCTAGAACTCATGCGTACCCCATCGGAATTACGAATTGCAGATTGCGGATTGAAGCCAATCTGAAATCTGAAATCGAAAATCTAACATTACTCGGCAAAGCGTTCGATCTTCGCCTTGCTCTTCTGTGTTTCGAGCCAATTCGCAAACGCATTTTCCCGCAAGACCACCTGCATGTCTGGCGCAATGGCGCGGTTGGCATCCCGCTCGACAACCCACACGATATGAAATCCCAACGCCGACGGCGTCACATCGCTGAGTTGACCTTTATTCAACGCAAACGCCGCCTTTTCAACTTCAGGCGGCAACAACCCGCGCGGTACCCAACCCAAATCACCGCCGTTATCTTTCGTGCTGATATCCAATGAATGTTCGCGCGCCAGCTTCGTAAAGTCCCCGCCTGCTTTCAACTTTGCCAAGAGGTCTTGCGCCTGCGCCCGCGTTTGCGCGAGAATGTGGCGCACATGAACTTGCTCGCCCCTCGTCGGCGCTGCTGCGATAACCTTATCACGCAACTGCGCGCCAAGCAAATTGATTTTCAGTGAGCGGCGAAACTCCTCGCGTGTGAGATCGTTCTGTTTCAACCACGTTTCAAACGCCGCTTGTCCGCCTGCCTCATTAATCGCCTTTTGCCATTCGGCGTCGAGCGACGCGTCGCTGATTTTCACACCTTGCTCATTCGCCGCTTGCTCAATCAAGACTTGCTCGATCAAATCGTCGAGCGCGTCACGCCGCGCTTGTTTCAACCGCTCGCGGCCCTCAGCGCTATTGAAGTCAACGTTTTGAGCGCGCAAGAACGCTTCGCTCGCCGCCGCTTGTTTGTTGAATTGTTCCAACGAAATGACGACGCCATTCACCCTCGCGGCGACGTTGTTCGCCGTCACATTCGTCGGCGAGCTCGCCGCAGGCTGCACGGATGACGAAGCCGATGAGGTCGCAGGCGATACAGGCGTTCCCTCCGCGCCACAGGCGGTCAGTGTGACGAGGATGAACACGAACAACGAAGCATATCGCCGATAGCCGATAGCCATTCGCGCATCTCTCAAAGGGGCCAATTCGCCATTCGCTATTTGCGATTCGCCATTACGCATGTGCCTTTTCTCTCGCGCGCCGCGTCGCCTCACGCAGCGCGTTCATCGCCGCTTCAATCTCTGGCTCAGGCGCGAAGCCCAGATGCCCAATGCGAATAAGCTTGCCCTTGAGGTTGCCTTGCGCGCCGCCTAATACAACGTCGAACTCTTCGCGCGCGATACGGCGAATCGCCTCGCCGTCCAATCCGGCTGGCACTTTCAATGCCGTGACAGTTGGCGACGCGTCGCGCGGCTGCGGAAACAGTTCGTAGCCAATCTCCGATGCAAGCTCGCGCGTGAGGTCTGCGACACGCGCGTGACGCGCATAGACGTTCTCGACGCCTTCACGTTGAATGAGCTCCAGCGCCGCGTCCAGCGCAAAATACACCGACATCGCGGGTGTGTAAGCCGTCTGCCCCACGTCGCCCCACTTTTTATTTTCTGCGAAATCAAAATAGAAGCGCGGCATGGTCGCGTGTTTGTGCGCGTCCCATGCGCGTTGGCTAACGGCAACCATCGCCACGCCAGGCGGACACATCAACGCCTTCTGCGAACCTGTCACCAATACATCAATGCCCCACGCATCCATTTCGATTTCTGTTGCTAAGAATGAGCTGACCGCATCCACAATCAACACCGCATCAGTCTCGGCGCGCACGGCATCTGCAATCGCTTTGAGTGGATGTAAGACGCCCGTTGACGTTTCGTTGTGCGTGACCAGCACCGCCTTCACGTCTGTTTGTCCGCGCAACGTTTCGGTCACTTTGGCGGGTTCGATGCGTGCGCCCTGCGGAAACACGACCTTCTCAACACGCGCGCCGTATGCCTCGGCAATCGCTGCGAGCCGATCACCAAACCAACCCGCCGCAAACGCGACGACCCGGTCGCCCGGCGACAACACATTGACGACGGCGGCTTCGAGGCCCCCCGTCCCTGAGCAAGTAAACAACAACACATCGCCGCTCGTTTGGCAAATGTCTTTCAAGCCTGCAATGATGCGCTTGCCGAGCGCGGCAAATTCGGGGCCCCGATGATCAATCATCTCTTTCTGCATCGCTGCCATCACTTCAGGCGGCAAGGGCGTGGGGCCGGGGATGCGTAAATTCATCGAACTCCTTAGGGTGATTGGTAATGGAGGCGCTCAAAGTTGGGGCGGCAGTGGTATGCTGCCGCCCCAGTGCGACCAACTCAGCTTGCGCGTCTCGCGCAATGATGCACGATAATACACAGGGAGTAGAGCGCTGTCAATTGAATTGCTTGACGGTGTGAGGTATGATTGTCGCGTATGCAAGCACTCTCCGACGGCGCGCTCACGTGCTATCGCCCATGGTTCTACGCCGCCGCGCTCTACAATCTCGTCTGGGGCAGCGTGATGGCGTTGTGGCCCGAATGGTATTTTCGTCTGTTGTCCATGCCATTGCCGAACTACCTCCCGTTCTGGCAGGTCGTCGGCATGTTCGTGCTGGTCTATGCGCCGGGGTATTGGTGGGCGGCGCGTCATCCCGCACGCCATTATCACCTCATCCTCATCGGTTTCATCGGCAAAGTGTTGGGTCCTATCGGCTTCGTGTGGGCATATCTCAACGGACAATTGCCGCTGGCGTTTGGACTCACGAACCTCACCAACGATTTGATTTGGCTGCCTGCCTTTGCGCTCTATCTGCGCGACGTGGCACGGTTGGGTGGGGGCTGGAGTGTATGGTTGCGCGGTGAATGAAAGCCTATGACCTACCAACCTCCCGCCAACGACTGGCGCACCTTTCTCATCGTGTGGACGACGCAATCCATCTCCATGTTCGGCAGCGCGCTGACCGTCTTCGCGATCCACATCTGGTTGGCGCAAACGCGCACGATGCTCGTCATAGACACAGCGAATGGCATCTTGAGTTTGCTGCTGGCTGCATTGATGGCAACAGGCTTGTTACGATTATGGTCGTTGCTTATCTTTGGTGTCCTGTTCGCCATCCTCAGCGCATTTCACAAATCCGCGAGGTCTGCATCCTGAGCGTGTCGAAGGACGAAACCTCGTGGGTTTGTCTGCGTCTCAGGCAATCACACCTTGCTTTTGCAATTCCGCTAACTCCGCCTCGCTCACGCCCAGCTGCATCAACACCTCGCGCGTATGCTCCCCCAACAACGGACCCGCTCGCTCCAACCGCACCGGCGTCTTTGACAAACGCACGGGCGAACCTGTCGCCTTCACTGCGCCAATTTTGCTGTGCGGCAGCTCGACGATGAAGCCGCGCGCTTGCACATGCTCATCATTCACAACCTGGTCAATGCGATTCAGCACACCGCACGGCACGCCCACCTCTTCCAACAGTTTGTACCAATGCGCGCTTGGTTGCGTGACCGTCACCGCTTCGATAATGGCGACGAGCTCTTGATAGCGTGCGCGCCGTGCGGCATTCGTCGCAAAGCGCTCGTCGTTGATGAGCTGTTGCAAGTTCAAAGCATTACAAAACGCCTGCCAGTTCGCGGGACTGGTCGCACCAATGGTGATGTAGCCATCGGCGGTGCGAATCGCTTGATAGGGCGCGCTGACGCGATGCGCCGAACCGAGCGGCTCTGGCACGTTGCCTGTCGCAAAGTAACCACTCGTCTCCCACACTTCGAGTGCCATCGCAGACTCCAACAAACTCACGTCAATGAACTGTCCCTCGCCTGTGCGCTCGCGCGCAAACAATGCCGAGACAATCGCATACGCGCCAAACAACGCCGCGCTCAAGTCTGCCGCCGGCACACCAACCTTGACAGGCGGACGATTGGGCTCGCCTGTGATGGACATGAGGCCGCTCATACCTTGCACAATCAAGTCGAGCGCCGCGCGCTGGCGATACGGTCCCGTCTGCCCGAAGCCTGTCGCCGCACTGTAAATCAAACGCGGATTGAGGACAGCGAGCGTTTCATACGCGAGACCCAAATCAGCCATCGTGCCGGGACGATAGTTTTCAACGATGACATCGGCCGTCTTGACGAGCTCCAGAAACAACACGCGCCCGCGCTCGTGCTTGAGGTTCAGCGTCACGCTCAACTTGTTGCGATTGAGCGCTATGAAACCCGCGCCCTCACCCTCGATGAATGGCGCAGCCGCACGACTGAAATCGCCGCCTTTGGGATTCTCGATTTTGATGACCTCTGCGCCCATGTCTGCGAGCAACATGCCGCAATACGGACCCGCCATGTAATTGGCGAGCTCCAAGACACGAATCCCATCCAATGGATGTTGAAGATTAAAGATTGAAGATTGAGGATTGGGTTGCATAGGTTACTTTCGTGAGATGCCCGATGCACGATACACGATACACGATGCAGGCTACAAGATGATTCCACCTCATATCTTGCATCCTACATCCTGTATTCTGCATCCTGTATCTTGCATCGTGATTCAGCGTCCTTTCCACTGTGGCGCGCGTTTGTTGAGGAAGGCGTCCACGCCTTCTTTGAAATCCTCGCTGAGGTACGCCATCAGATACAAGTCGGGTTGCTCTGCGATGCGCGCGTGTTCCACAAGGCGACGCACACCTTCTTTGATGGAACGCAGCGTCAGCGGCGCATGACTGGCGATGGTCGCCGCAAGTTCGCATGTGCGCGTGATGAGGTGATCGGCGGCGACGACCTCGTTGAACAAGCCGAGCGCGTGACCTTCAGCCGCTTCGATGAAGCGCGCCGTGAAGATGACTTCTTTCGCGCGCGCGGGGCCCACGAGGCTCACGAGGCGCGCGAGGTTTTGCGCGGAGAGCGTGTTGCCGAGCGTGCGCGCAATCGGCACGCCGAACTTCGCATCGTCGCTCGCAATCCGCAAGTCGCACGCCATCGCCAACGCCGCGCCGCCGCCCACGCAATAGCCGCGAATCATCGCGATGGTCGGCTTGGTCATCATCTCGATACGACTCGCATAGCGATTGACGTTGCGCTCGTAGGTCAGCGCATCTTCGGCTGTTTCAAACGTGCGAAACTGCGAGATGTCGGTGCCTGCGACGAAGGCTTTGTCGCCCGCGCCGCGCAAGACAAACACACGCACGTTATCAGCCGCATCAATCCGCTCGCACGCTTGATAGAGACCTTCGTACATCGCCCACGTCATCGCGTTGCGCGCTTGCGGGCGATTGAACGTGAGCCAAGCGATGGCGCCATCAATCTCGCAGAGGAGGTCGGGTGTGCCGAGGTCGAGTTGGGTCATAACAAACTCCGAAAAGAAAGTGGCGTAACTATAAGGTGGGATAGGGAGAATGACAAACACAATTCATTTTGCGCCTGGTGACTATTCACATCTTCAAGCACAGCCGACCCTTGCGAAGGTTTTGAACCTTCGTAAGGGTTGTCCCACTTTGCGCCCATTGAAACGTCAGGCTGACTTGTGCTAGAATCGCGTAGCGAGATAAGTCATCATTGGTGAGAGGCAAGCTATGTCCGCACTCGAAATCACTCAATTGCAACAAGCCATCGTTGCCCTAGAAGCCCAACGCGCCTTCTTGGGCGATGCAGTCGTGAACGCTGCGCTCGCGCCGATGCGCGAGAAGTTAGCCACGCTGCAAGCGCAATCACCCACGCCTCAAGCCGAACAACGCAAGGTGGCGACGATACTCTTCGCCGACGTGTCGGGCTTTACGGCATTGTCCGAGACGATGGACGCGGAAGATGTGCGCGACACGCTGAATGCGCTCTGGCAACGGCTTGACGCAGCCATCATTAATGAAGGCGGTTGGATTGACAAATATATCGGCGATGCGGTGATGGCGTTATGGGGCAAAGACGCCGCACGCGAAGATGACCCTGAACATGCCGTGCGCGCGGCGTTAACCATGCAGCGCGAAGCACGCGCCTTTGCTCAAGCCAATGACCTTTCATTGCGTATGCGAATTGGCTTGAACACGGGTCCGGTGTTGCTGGGTGCAGTGGGCACAACGCAAGAATTTACGGCGATGGGCGATGCGGTGAACGTGGCAAGTCGCCTAGAACACGCTGCGCCCATCGGCGGCATTCTCATCTCATACGACACCTATCGGCATGTGCGCGGTTTATTCGACCTGCAAGCGTTGGAACCACTGGAGGTCAAGGGCAAAAGCGAGCCCATTCAGGTTTACGTGGTGAGGGGTCTGAAGCCGCGCGCGTTTCACGCCACCACGCGCGGCGTAGAGGGCGTCGAAACGCGCATGATTGGACGCGCGACCGAACTCACACAGTTGCAAACAGCGTTGCAAACCATCACGCGTGAGCGGCAGTTGCAAGTCATCACCGTTGTCGGCGAGGCGGGGCAAGGCAAATCACGGTTGCGCTATGAATTCTTGAATTGGTTGGAGATGCAACCCCCACCCCCGCACATTTTTCGGGGACGCGCGAACGAAGGCATGAG
This sequence comes from uncultured Anaerolineae bacterium, assembly GCA_964509505.1. Taxonomy (GTDB): domain Bacteria; phylum Chloroflexota; class Anaerolineae; order JACRMK01; family JACRMK01; genus CAZDYP01. The sequence goes on from CAZDYP010000002.1 coordinate 11,278, forward strand.
CGGGCGACCGTATGCGCTATTGCGTGACGTGTTCGCGTTTGAATGTGAAATTTTGGAAAGCGACCGCGCCGCCGTCGCGCGCCAAAAATTGGAGCGTGGCGTTTTAGCGTTGTTGGGGTTGCCTCATGCTGGCCACACTCTGCCCGCCGCCGAACCACACACGAATGCGTTGCGACAAGCGCATTTCATCGGCCATTTGCTGGGACTCGATTTCTCAGAGAGTCCTTATCTGCGCGGCATGTTGAGTGAAGCGAAACTCATTCAAGAGCGCGCCTTGCAATATCTCACCCAGCTGTTCACGACGATTACGCAAACGCAACCGACCTTGCTCGTCTTGGAAGATTTACATTGGGCTGACGAAGCGTCACTCCAGACAGTAGAACATTTAGCGCAGACATGCCGCGATACACCCATACTCATTTTGTGTTTGTCACGTCCGACGCTGTTCGAGCGACACGATACGTGGGGCGCAACGCTGCCTACGCATACGCGACTCAATTTGCAATCGCTCTCCAAAATCGAAAGCCAACAATTGGTCGCAGACATCCTTCGCAAAGTGCCTGTCGTGCCTGACGTGTTGCGCGACGTGGTCGTGAACAACGCCGAAGGCAACCCGTTCTACATTGAAGAGCTCATCAAAATGCTGATTGATGAGAAATTCATCGTGAAAGACGCTGACGCATGGCACATCGCGCCGGAACGGTTGAGCGCCGTGCGGGTGCCGCCAACGCTGACGGGCGTGTTGCAGGCGCGCCTCGATGCGCTGCCCGCGCACGAAAAGTTGTTGCTGCAAAAAGCGTCGGTGATGGGGCGCATCTTTTGGGACGGCGCGCTCCTCCATTTGAAGACTGAATCAGAAGGCTTGAATGGTGCATCCACTCAGCTCGAATCAACCTTGAGCGCGTTGTGCGCGCGTGAGCTGATCTTCTGGCGCGAGCCTGCGGTCTTTGCGGGGACACAGGAGTACACGTTCAAGAGCTCCATTTTGCGTGATGTGGTTTACGAGACCGTGCTGAAGCGCACGCGGCGTGTCTTTCACGCGCAACTTGCCACGTGGCTCATCGCGCAAAGCGGCGAGCGTGTCGGCGAATACGCGGGCTTGATTGCCGAACATTACACACAGGCGGAGCAATTCGCGCACGCCGCGCGTTGGTGTGTGAAAGCGGCGGACCATGCCTTGAGAGGTTGGGGGTTGGCGGCAGCGCAACAGTGGAGCGCACGCGCGCGCGAACTTTTGCCGCGAGTCCGTGCCAGCGACATGACAGAGCGTGAGCAAGCGCAATGCCATGTGGAGGCGCTATACGTGCAGGCGCGCGTCGCGGAATATGAAGGACAGCTGACGCAAGCGGAGCCCTTGATTCAAGCAGCGTTGTCCTTAGCCGAGCAACAGCAGCTAGAGAAGCTGGCGGAGATTTTGTTATTGGGCGGACTGCTGTACATGCGCGCCAATCAAAATGACGAAGCATTGCGTTGGTGCGAGCGCGGCTTGCAACTCTCGCGCAACCCCGCGCAGTCAGCACAAGGTTACAATTTGCGCGCAATTTTGTATCGCGAGCGAGGCGACCCCTTGGCAGCGGAACACAGCGCGTTACACAGTATCCAGCTCGCGCAAAGCATCAGCGATTATGCGCTGCTCGACAAAGCGCGCACCACAGCGGCTTTCACCTATCAGGACTTGGGGCGTTGGGCGGAAGCCTTGCAGCAGCTCGATCTGATTTTAGCGCAAGAGGCGGAATGGCCCCTGCCGCCGCAGCGCAAAGCGAGCTTGCAAATCAATCGCGGCGAGCTCTTTCGGCTGCGCGGTGAGCTGACGCAAGCCGAAGCGTGCAATCGCGAGGTGATTCAACTCACGGAGGGCACTCGCTTTGTCGCGTTGCGTCTGCTGGCGCTGATGAATCTGGGCGCGATTAGCGCAAAGGCATATCATCTGGCAGCAGCGTTCACCCATTTGGAGCAAGCGCGTGAGTTGAGCGCGCAAACAGGCATCAAACGTTGGGATTCGGAGCTCTATCGTTATCTCGCTATGGTCTATGTGGCGCGTGCGGAGACGCAACGCGCTTTAGAGCTGGCGCACACCGCACTGGCACGCGCGCAAGAGGGGCAGTCGGTGAGCGATCATGGCTCGGCATTGCGCGTATTGGGCTTGGCGCAATGCGCCATGCAGCAATGGGTTGAAGCCGACGCAGCACTGCGACAAAGTTACACCTTGTTGGCAGCAGCCAAGAACCGTCATCAGCAAGCGCTTACCGCGAGCGCGCTTCGCTACTTTTATCGCACACGCGCCGCTACGGGCGACGCCGAGCGAGCGGCACAGTACCACCAAGAAGCGCTTGCGATCTTCGTGGAGCTGAACGCGCAGCTGGATTTGACGCGCGAACAACAGGGAGAGACGAACGTGTTGAATTGGTTGTAGTCAAGATGCAGGATGCAAGATGCAAGATACAAGCACCCACATCGTGCATCCTGTATCGTGCATCCTGCATCTTGCATCGCTAGCGCACCACCAACGGCAAATATACCGCTGTATAAACCTGCGCGCCGCCGTTGATTGTGAAATAAGCTCCACGTCCATCGCTCACACTGACGTTCCCCGCACCATCCACCGCTTGCACGAAATAGTCCACCCCCGCCGGCAACGTCACCGTCTTATACCAAACGCCTAGACTAGAATTGTAAGCCAAATCAACGCTTTGCCATGCGCCTTTGCCGTCGGTGTACGTGATGACGACACGTTGCACGCCCGATTGCCCATCGGTGGCGTTGGCGATGAACGTCACGACGCCGCTCAACGTAGAGGCGGCGACGCCGCGAATGACGGGCGGCACCACGTCCGATGCATCGGAATAATACGCGCGCACTAGCATCTGCTGATAGCGTCGTTGCGCGCCATTGCGATACTGCCCGAAGATGGCGACGACCGTATCTTGCGCGACGGTGATGCCCTGCGTCGTCGTCAAGAGATGATTGAACGTCGCCAGACTCGCCGGATACCAATTGGGCGAGCTGTAGGCCGGCTCGAAGGCGGAGCCGCTATACGTCGAGGTCACGACAGCGGCGATGACAGGATCGAAGCCGATGGTTGTCGCGTACGAGGCCGTCTCTATGACTACACCCTTAAGCGAGAGATTGGTCTGAGTGGCGTTGGCATCGGCTTTGGGTTGTAGCGGTTTGCCGTTGACAGCCAACGTCTGATTGCCAACACTATAATACTGACCGAAAGGATTGGTGTTGAGTGTCAAGGTAGGCGTTAGTGTGAGCGTGCCGCTCAATAGCGTCGTCACGTTGGATGGCGCTGCGCTCAATTCACTGCGTGAGACCTGCAAAGCAGCAGCGCGCTCCGCCAAACGCGACGGATTGGCGGGCGTGCGATAACGGAACATGGCAAGGCCAAAAATCGTGCTTTCAATCGAAATCTTCTCGTCCCGATAGGTGAAGTTGTTGCCGCTCGTCGTAAAGCTGTCGGTCGAGAACGATTCGTTGTAGTAGCGTTGTTTGGCGCGCATCAACGCTTGCCCAACCGTGTTGCCGCTCACACCATTGCGGGTCAATTCTTCGGTGAACAAGCGCATCAGGCGCTCGGACAACACGATAGCTTTTTCTCCTGCAGGACTATCATCCTTCAAGCCCCAGCCCCAACCGGTGTTGCCAATGAACGTGACGCCGTGCGCGGCAAACACTTCGGAGAAATCGGTCGTTGTGCTGGGATTGTAGGTATCTTCATTCGGAATGTTCAAACCCGAATGACAGCCGAGTGTATAAACCAACGTACCCGAAGCCGGTTTCGTCGCATTCAGCACGGCTTG
>CAZDYP010000002.1:15180-40947 GCA_964509505.1 uncultured Anaerolineae bacterium
TCGACCAAACGCGAGATCGTATGATCGGGAATGTACAACAAACGACCACGGAACCCTTTCGGGATCGTCGCCGCATAAACATCATCGGTCAGCGTGTAGTTCTGGAAGATGGCTGCGCCCGTCGCCGTCGCGGGATCCACGAAGTCGCTGTAACGATCTTCGCCAAAGCCTTCGACGCCGTCGGGTATGCGCCCAAAGGGAATGATGTAGTCGCCGCCCACGATGACGATGTTTTCCACGTTAGGATTGAATGGCAAGACACGGCCATACAAGATGAAGCGAATCGCTTGCGCGACGGTGTTGGCGGATTCGGGATCATGGCTCTGCCAATTCTGCCACACCGCCTGCGCTTCGGGGTAACTATCCACCCAAACGATGAGCCCTTGCACATCGGAACGCGCGGCGAGTGCGCGCAACGATTGGCTGAGCGCCTCCGTCTCGGCAAGCCCATAACGTGCGGCCAGCTGCGAATAGTTCGAGAGGAACACTGTGCGTATCGTCGGTGATGTCGGCAAGGTCGTCGAAGGCGGTGGCGTAACGGTGATGGGCAAGGTCGGCGTGAGGCCGCCATTGATGAGCAGCGGCGCTTCAAAACGCAACGTGAAACTATATGGCGACAGACTGGGGTCGCCGTTTTCGTCATAGAAAACGAGGTGATAGGCGCCCACGCGCGGCGCGCGATAGCGCACCAATTTGTCATATTGATGACCAATGTCTTGGTAGTTGCCGATGTCTTGATAGTTGCCAATGTCTTGGTAATTCCCGATGTCTTGATAGTTGCCAATCGGCGTCACAGGGCAATCACTGTACAACTTCAGGTCAAAATTGTTCAAGCCGTTATAGAGTGTTACGACGATAGTCGCATAAGGGACCGTGTTGGTGAACACAAATTCGTCGGAGTCGTTGGTTGGCGTGAGGTAAGCCGTATAGAGCAGGTCGGGTTGAATGGGCAGCGCGGCGGCGCACGCATTGTTGCTCACGGTTTCCGAGATAGGTTGTAATAGTTGCGGCGGCGGCGAATCGTCATCCACGATGGTCAGCGTCGCGGATGCCGTGCCAAGTGTCGCGTTGACGGGGACGCTCAATGAAAGCGTGAGCGTCTCATTGCTTTCGGTCAGCGCGTCGTTGAGGATGCCGACGCCCAACAGGCGCGTCGTCGCGCCGGGCAAGAAGGTGAGTGTGCCGCTGCTGGCGTCGTAGTCGCTGCCCGCGCTCGCGCTGCCGTTACTGGTCGTGTAGTTCACTGTGACCGTCTGCGACGCGGCGGGATTCAACATCACAGTGATGATGGCAAGGCTGCCACTCTCGCCGACGGCGTAGGTATTGGAGCTGAAGCCGATAGTGAGTTGCGAAAGATCAGGAGGGGTGTAAGCTGTGCCTGTGATAGATTGATCGGCGGCAACACTCACGTCGCCAACGAAACCTGTAGGCACACCCGAAATGGAGCTAAGGTTATAGACCCTGCTTTGCACAGCAGCGATCGTGTCTGCAAATGTATGGACGTTTGAGCCGCTCGGATAGCCGCCGTTGTAAAATGTATGCACCAAGTTCGCCGTCGCCGTGCCAAGATTCGTGACGGTGTATGTAGAGGTTTGGGTGATAAGCTTTCTGACGGGGAGGATGACGGTGAACACAGGCAGCGGGTCGTCATTCACAATGGTCAAGGTCGCAACATTGGGTGCGCCAAGTGTTGCACTGATCGGATTACTCAGGGTCAAGGTGAGCGTTTCATTTGCTTCGTAGGTGGTGTCGTTGATGATGGCGACGTTGAACGTCCTGACGGTTTGATTCGGCGCAAAGGTGAGTGTGCCACTCGCCGTCAGGTAATCGCTGGGAGCAAGCGCCGTGCCGTTGCTGGTCGCGTATGTGACGGAAATCGTTTGCGTTGAAGTTGCGCTGAGGGTGACGGTGATGGTCGCGTTGCCTGCGTTTTCGTTCACGCTGTAACTTGATGCGCTGAATTGCACCGTTGGTGTCATGGTAACTGGCGATAGCTTGAACACGCCGCTGCCTTGCGTGCCTGCATACGCGACATTCACATTCACGGGATCCATGACCAAGTGGGTGATATACGTATTGGTCAGCCCTGTGTTGAACGTGTTCCAGTTCGCGCCGCCATCAGTCGTGCGATAGACACCGCCTTCCCACGTGCCTGCATACACGATGCTTGCATTGAATGGATCAACCGCCAGTGCGCGCACGAGGGTATGCGTCAAACCTGTGTTGACAGCAGTCCAATTCGCGCCGCCATCGGTGCTCTTGAACACGCCGCCGCCTTCGGTGCCTACATAGACCACGCCCGCATTGATGGGATCAACCGCCAGCGCGTTGACGCGCGTGTGCGTGAACACCTTCGTCCAGCTGGCGCCGCCGTTGCTGCTCTTATGCACACCACCTGCGGTAGTGTTGTAATCTCTCGTCGCGGCGTAGAGGATGTTCGCGTTCAATGGGTCGAGCGCCAGCGCGTTGACATCCACGTTGGTCAATTGATTGTTCCACGCCGAGCCGCCTGTGGTCGTTTTGTAAACGCCCCAGCCCCCGCTCACACCATCATAGACGGTCAAGACGTTGGTTGGATCAATCACGATAGCATTTGGCGTTGACGACCCTACGTAGCCCAGATCAGTCCAGTTCGTGCCGCCATTGATGGTTTTCAAGATTTTGCCGCCGAACTGTCCAGCAAAAACGACGTTAGGATTGGTCGGATCCACGGCAAGCGTATTCGCGCCGAAGCCGAATCCCATCGCTTCGGTCCAGTTGCCGCCTCCATCAAGTGTCTTGTACACGTAGTTATCAATGCCCGCATACAACACATTGGGATTCGAGCGCGCGAGCGCCAGCGCGTAGATGTAAGCAGAAGGCAAACCTGCTTGCGACCATTGCAGAGTGGATGTTACCGATGTCGCCGTGCGTAGCCGCCATGCGGGCGTGGATGAGGGTGAGAAGTTCTGCTTCGCGGGCAGACCTGACAGGTTTTCGCGTAGCGTGCCTGTCAGGTCTGGCCTAGTGGCTTGCGCCATGCTTGCCTCAAGCAACAGCAACAACACGAAGCTGAGGGCGAGCGCGACGCATGACGACGCCGTAACCTTCAACAACCAACGTGAAGACGAAGCAAGAGAAAGCACGAATGGCTTACGCATGGTAGATTCCTTTGGCATGACGGCGACAACGGACACAGCAACGGACCAACGGACGAGTTTGCAGCGCGTCTAACGTCCGTTGATCCGCTGCCCCGTCCGTTGTCGCCGCTTCATTCAGACAAAAAAACGCCAGCACGCGACGACGACACACGTCGCGTCACGACACTGGCGTTTGGGCAACGACCACAACGACGAACCACGAAGCACAGACCGTCGAGGCATCGGTGACTCACTTTCACAGTCAAAGCATTGCAACGACCAACACAAACGGCAACCACACTTGGGCGCGATTATAGCACGGTGCGGAGGATACGCGAAAAGACGAAGCGGTCAGGAATACCGTCTCACCGCAATCAACGCTTGACGTTGAATCAAACGCAAACGGTCATTCAAACGCAGCAGCAGCACCGTCGCGCGTCCCACAGGGGTTTTGCCTACGATGCGCGCCCCATTCAGTTCAAAATGTTCGTGCCATAGATCCGCACGCGGATTGAACAGCGGAACGAGCTCACCCGTGACGGGGTCTATGGTCGTTAAATCCGAGCCTTTGTGACGATTGCAGAGGAGACACGCCAAAGCCAGATTGTTGCCGCTGGTTTGACCGCCATGCTTGAGCGCAATCAAGTGATCAAGCTGATGCGTGAAGGGCGTATCATCCTGATGCATGAGGCAATATTCACAGCGCGCCCCTGCTCGCTCGATGACCAGACGCCGCAAGGCGTCGGGAATGTGAACGCGGCTCATGCTAATTCAAGGCAGCCAGCGACCAACGCGCACGCGCTTTGAGCAACACCACCAGCGCGTTGAGCTGTTCGTAGGCTTCCAGCTCGGCGCGTTCTTCAGTCGTCAAGCCTTCTTCGCGATTTTTGTCGAGCAGTTCATCCAAGCGCGTTTGCACTGACGGGGAGACCTTGAACGCGATAATTTTTTCAGGCGTGGGGCGACTGACCAACAAATTAAGTAGGTCTTCAAAGACGGGCTGCTCAGTCATCACGAAAGGCGCATGATCTGGCCATAGCTCCAACGCTGTCGCTAACAATTGTGGCATCTGTGCGCGCAACGGTAGCAAGCGTGTCGCCAATTCGTCAGGCACTTCGAGGGTGATGGTCGTCATAGGCATAGTACTCCTTGGGCAATTCTGCGCCATATTTTACCATGAGTCTTTCTTTCTCGCAGACTGTCCTCAATCCAATGGTTGACGATTGGCGCGAAGTATAGTGCGCCCGTGTGCGCGCGTCAAATTATGAAGGCCCTCACTTAGGCGTTTGTGTGCGCTCAGTCGAGCGTGCTATAATCTCCTCTGTAAGGAGGCTGTGATCCAATGAATACTCATGCGGTGACGCTCGAATTGCCTGACCCGCTGTATCAAGCCGCGCGCCAAGTAGCGGCGATGACCGGACAAACGCTGGAGGCTGTCCTGCGCTTTGGCATTGCTCATACGTTGCCGCCGCTCGACGATGTGCCATCCGAGCAAGCAGTTGAACTGTCCGCGCTAGCTTTGCTGGATGATGCAGCGCTTTGGAAAGTCGCCCAGGGGATGATGAGCGCAGAGGAACAGACTGAGCTCGACGAGTTGCTGTCGTGCCAAGAAGCAGGTGAACTGAATGAAGCTGAACGAGAACGTCTGCACGCTCTCATGGACGTTTACGGTCACAGCACGCTCCGCAAAGCGCATGCCTATCTCCTGTTGGCGCGACGCGGTTATCACGTACCGATGCAAAACTGACGGCTAACCTCATGCCTCGCCCCTCCATTCCTCCTAACCTGCGCGCTAAAATCGCGGCAGACGCAAACCACCGGTGCGGCTACTGTCTGACGCCCCAATCATTCACGGCGATGCCGATGCACGTCGAGCATATTGACCCTATCGTTGAAGGCGGTGCTTCAACCGAAAACAACTTGTGGCTGTCATGTCCGCTTTGCAATGGGCACAAAGGCACTCAGACACACAGCGTTGATCCTGTCACACGCAGGCGTATGCGTCTATTCAATCCGCGTCGGCAGGTCTGGCGCGACCATTTTCGCTGGAGTGACGATGGGATAGAAGTGATGGGCGTGACGCCCGTTGGACGCGCCACCGTGATTGCCTTGAAACTCAATAACGACCATCTCGTACGCGCTCGTCGTCGTTGGGTCGCGGTGGGCTGGCATCCGCCGCAAGCTTAAGTCACCTCGCCATGAAAGGATTGCTCCGCAGCTTGTCTCTGCTCGTATGGTTGAGTGCTGCGTGCGCGCCCAACCCGCCAGCGCCCACACCCACCGCCACACCCACACCAACGGTTGCGTCCACGCCAACGACGACTGTCACGCCGACACGCACACCCACACCTCAACCAACCGCAACGCCAACCCCGCTTTGCCAACCCACCAATCAAGACGACTACGTTTATGATCCTAGTCGTCTCAAAATGCTTGCGCCGTGCATTCGCGTTAGCGGCGTCGTGCAGCGCGCCTACGTGGGCGCTTATGATGGCGACGGTATCATTGACCTCGAACTAGACGAACCCTATCGCCATTATCTCTTGCCGGGGAATTTCAAACTGCTCGATGGCTACTTGCATTTAGAAATCGTCTGTTATGGGAAGCCGCCTTACACGGAGGATGCCGCCACCACCCTATGCGCCCAAAACCCCAACCCCTTGCGCGACCCATTGCCTGCCATCGGGCAACGCATCTGGGCAGAAGGACGTTGGGCGCAAGATACGAATCATGAAGACATCGCCGAGTTACATCCCCTCTATCGGTGGGGAGTGAGCAACAGAGTGGTAAGCGCCGCACCATAAAGACGGATCCCTATCAGTCCAATAGCAACATCGCTCTCAACATCTTATATCCCTACTATATCCCAACTTTATCCCAAAATAACCCAATTTTCCGAACAAAAAACGCCTCGTGACCTGACCTGTCACAAGGCGCTCCTTTTCACTATTGACTGTCACTCTCCCCGACACGCTTCCACAAAAGCCCGAAAGATACCATGCGCGCGTGGCTCTTGTTCCAACATCCGTTCTGGATGAAATTGCACGCCCAACACGAACGCGCCATCGGCGCCTTCAACCGCCTCGACGATGTGATCCGGCGCATGGGCGATGACGCGCAGGTTGTCGCCCACTTTTTTCAATGCTTGATGGTGCGCCGTGTTCACGTCGAGCTGTGTCGCGCCAAAAGCATGCGCCAAGCGTGTGCCTTCCTCCACAACGATGGGATGCCAACGGTCTTTGAAGTTCTCGCGGTCGTAGCGATGCTCGATAGGGTCAGGATGTTGCGCGTAGATGTCTTGTACCAACGAACCGCCCGCTGCGACATTCAGCAATTGCGCGCCCCGACAAATCGCCAGCAGCGGCTTGCGGTGGCGCAGCGCCCACTGCGCGAGCTTCAATTCAGTCTCGTCGCGCAATGGATCAATCGGACCGCAATACTCCGCGACCTCCTCGCCGTACTCTTTCGGATGCACATCCACCCCGCCCGACAACAACAGACCGTCTAGTCTTTCGTAGATATTCCGCAATGATTCTTCACCGAGTTGCAAAGGAATGAAAATTGCGGCGCCGCCGTTCAACTCAACAGCGCGCACGTACGTCGGCATCCCGCCATACGTGAGGGTCTTGCGATCTTTCACATGATAGTTGCTTTCCATCGGGATGCCAATCAACGGTTTAGCCATCAGCCTCTCCTCAAAAAATGTAGAACCGCTTTGCTTGCGTCATTGCTGCGCGCATCACTGTTACTTGTCCTCATGGGCAAGCGGCAAACCTGCCTAGCGGCGCAACCTCCGCGTTGCAAGTAAAGGATTGCTTCGCCGTGAAACAGGCTCGCCATGACGCTCCCTGACTGCGTCACGTGAGCGCCTGATTCTAAGTTGTCATTGCAGCCGCCGCTTCCTCTAACCTGACCGCAACCACCTCGTGTGGCTCCGCTTTGCCCGGCAACGACAACGGCTCCATCTCAATAAAACTTGCGCCGGTGGGCACCGCATTGAGCGCGTCGAAAATGGCGCGCGACATGAAGATGTCGCCGCCGCGCGCTTGCTTACCCAACGCCAGCGCAATCGTGACCGCATCGCCGATGACCGTATAGACTTGATGTTGTTGTGAGCCCATGGCTGCGGCGACGACGTTGCCTTGCCCCAGCCCGATGCCCAACTCCAGATGTAAGCCCAACGTCGTTTGCCATTCGGCGTTCAAGCCCGCAAAGGCTTGTTGCAGCTCGACGGCGCTCAACACGGCGCGTTCAGGATCGTCGGGATTGGTTTGGGGCCAGCCGAAAATCGCCAGAATACTGTCGCCCGCGAAGCGCTCAATCGTGCCGCTATGGCGCGTCACGATGTCGCTCGCCGTGGCAAAGTGCCGATTGAGAATGTCTTGCACGATATTCTCGGCAGACAACTGCTCGAAGAGCTGACTGAAATTGCGAATGCCCGCGTGCAATGCGATCACGGGACGCACTTCGGGTTGCGCCAGCACGTCGGCGTCTTGTCGCTGTAACAGCTGCACGATGGTGGGCGAGACGTAGCGCTCGAAGGTCAGCCGGAGTTTTTCGGCTTCGCTTTGCTCGCGCGCTTGGCGAATGCGCTCCAGTTCTTTGAGCATGGTGATGTCGTGCAGCATGATGACCATACCGATCTTCGGTACCGGCGAAATGCCGACGTTCAACACTTTGCCCCGCGCGCCCGTGATCTCTTGGGTCAACGCGCGATGGGTCGCCGTCACGCGATTGACCATTTGCACCAGATTGAGATTGCCGCTGACGTTGGCGAAACGCGCGTGTTCGGGAATGGTCGCGCCCAGCAACGTATGAGCTGCGGGGTTGACGAGCTCGACTTCGCCGCGCTCATTCAATAAGATAATGCCGTCGCTGGTGTGATTGATGATGGCTTCGAGTTTGCCTTGCCCGCTCTTCACTTCGTCGAACATGTGCGCGTTGTTTAAGGCAATGGTTGCGTATTCAGCTAACGCCGCCAGCAGGCGGGCGTCGCTATCGGTGAACGGTTTGTTGTTTTGGGTGCGGTCCACCGCCAGCACCCCCATTGCTTTGTCGCCCGCTTTGATGGGCGTCGCCATGAACGCGAGGGGCGGGGGCGCATCGCGCCCATAGGGCTCGACGTTGAGCTGCGGGCCCACCAGCAAGAGGGGCGTTGCGGCGCGCAACGCGCTCGCCATCAAGGACTTAGGCGAAACGCTGCTGCCCTCCAATGGTTGCGGAAACCCTACTGACGCGCTCAGTCGCAAATCATCTTTTTCGCCCGTGACCAATGACAACGCGCCGCGATTCGCGCCGCTGACAAACACAGCCGCCTCGCTGATGCGCTTCATCAGCATCGCAGGGTCGAGCAACGCGCTCACCGCTTGGCGCACGCGACTCAACACCGCCATCTCTTGCACGCGTTGCGCCAGCTGTTGATTCGCGCTTGCGAGGTTGCGCGTCAACGTATCGCGTTCGCGTTTGAGGCGCGTTTCGCTCAAGGCGCGCTCGATGACACGCAGCACTTCGTCCACCGTGAACGGCTTGACCAGGTAATCTTTGACGCCGAGCCGAAACGCCTCGACCGCGATCATCTCCGAACCGTGCGCGGTCATCAGCACGACGGGAATATCTACTTTGTGTTGCGATAGCAGCTGCAACATTTCGAGGCCCGACAGGCGCGGCATCTGCATATCCGTCAGGATGAGGTCAGGCTTCTCTTTGCCGAGCATTTCCAAGCCGGCGCGTCCATCGCTCGCGGTAATGCACACGAAGCCTGAGCGCGGCAAGACCTGCCTCGATAGAAAATCGCGGATTTGCGCCGAGTCGTCAATCACCAAAATTTTTTCGTTAGCCATAGGGTTCCTCTGGGAGAGGATTATACAGGGTAGGGGTAGGGGCTGACAAGGTGAAAGGAGGAAAGGGTGACAAGATGACAAGACGACCTATGTCATCCCTTCAGCGTATCAGTGTGGTATCCTCTCAGTGTGTCATGCCTCAATCCACGTCCCGCTGTCTGCATGGTCGCTCGTCAAGGCTTGTGTCAACGCGCCGTGCGTTTCGCCAGAGATGAGATGCGCGCGTAAGGTGGGCTGGGCGCGCGCCAAGTCCAACATCCCTTGCACCTTGGTCAACATGCCGCCCGTTACATCCACGCCATGCGAGCCGCCGAGCGTCGCTTGTAGCGCGGCGAAATTGGCGGGCGTGAGGCGTGGAATACGTTGCGCGTTGGGTTGCCGCAGTGGGTCAGCCGTGAACACGCCGTCCACTTGTCCGACCAGCACGATGCGCGCAGGCTGCAAGCGACGCGCGAGGTAAGCGAAAATTTCTTCTGTCGAAGCGATAGCAACACCGCGTGTCACATCAAAGGACACATCACCGAACACAAGCGGCACCAAATTGTTTTGCAGCGCCAGTTCAATCGGGCGCGTCGCTAGTTCAACTAATTTGCCATCCACACACAGCGCAGAAGCAGATGGTTGCAGCGAGACGATGGGCAATCCTTCCTCAAGACATAAGTCCGTCACAATGCGATTGAGTCGCGCGGCGGCTGCGCCTGTCTCAACATAGCCCATGACACCGTCACGACCAAAACGCGATTGCACGGCCGCCACATGCCCAAACGAACCGCTGCCATGCGCGAGCAATAATCGCAGTTCAGGCTGTGCGCGTCGCGCTGCTACGAGCTCACGCGCGCAACGACGGATGGTGTCATAGCGCGCGGTTGCCCTTTGCGTTTTGTCAGTGATGAGTGAGCCGCCGAGCTTGACAAAGACCAAACGATTCATGTCAGAAAAGATGTTGTTCCACCCGCCGCGCGCCACGCCCCACGCCACACTCGATCACGTCGCGCACACCCTGGAGCTGTCGCAAGTTGTTGGCGACAGCGTCGGCAGCGGCGGGCGTGGTGATGACGTGGACGTTGGGACCCGCATCAATCGTGAAATAACAAGCGAGTCCTTCTTTGCGCCACTGGCGAACGGCGTGCAGGATGGCGACGGTTTCAGGCGACCAATAGAGGAGACTGGGGCGCGAGGTCATCATCACCGCGTGCATCGAAAGCGCATCGGCTTCAGCCAGCTCGCCCAGCAACTCAAAATCTTTGGTGAGAATCGCATGACGCATGAACGACACATCTTCCTCGACTTGCACCAGACGACCATGATAGAGCGAGCTGGTGTGCGCGAGTTGATGTCCCTCGGTGGAGCCAACCAACTTCTTACCATGGGTGACGATGGCGATGAGGTCACACAGCGGCCAATGAGCGGCAGGCGCGATTTGTGCGGCGTACGATTCGGCGTCGTCATCGCTTGCATACCACTCGACGAACCCGCCGCCGAGGGAGCGCGCTGCTGAACCTGAACCGCGCCGCGCCCAACGGCTCAACGCGTGTTCACTCAAGTTCAGTTCCAGCGCCCACGCCGCCGCGCATGTCAAGGCTGCGAAACCCGACGCCGACGATGCAATGCCCGCGCCCATAGGGAAGTTATTGTGTGAGACCACACAAGCTTGTTCGGTAGTGTGCGCCAAGGCGCGGATTAAATCGAGATGTTTGCTGATGCGGTCAGCGGCAGGCCCCGTCGTTGGCGCGCCATCCAACTCAATCACGTCACGCGCTAGGTCATCACGAAATTCAATCGTCGTCGTCGTATAGGCGCGGTCGAGTGTGAATGAGATAGAATTGGTCATCGGCAAACGCAACTCGTCGTTGCGATTCCCCCAATACTTGATAAGCGCTATATTCGACTCACAGATAGCAGTAGCTTTCATACGGTTGGATTTTCGTTTTCAAATTTTGACGTCTGTCTGCGCCCGTTCCATCCGTTCCAATGCAAACGCCTTCGCCTCCCGCGCCTCGCGCACGCTCGTATCCAGCTGCTCCACTGCCGTAAGGCTTTGTCGCAACAGCTCTTTGGCTTGCCCCGTGCGCCCCAAAGCGTGACAAAAGGCGCCTTGCCACGCCAGAGCCTTCACCAACAAGATGCCGCGCGCGCCTTGCAACGCCGGCGATTGGTAAGGGGGCATTGGGGATTGGAGATTGGGAGTTTGCTCATCTTGCTCGCCGCGCGCCGCGCGCTGCTCGCCGCCAATGCCCCAGCCATGCACCGCTGCGCGACAGACTTCTTCGCCTTCGACGTAACGCCCCCGTCGCTCATAAAAATGACACAGGGGGTCAATGGCTTGCGTCAAACGCTCGATGCGCCCATGCGCGACTGCCTCATCCCATGCGACGCGCGCGTTGTTAATCTCGCCGGCAATGGTGGTGAGCGCGTTGAGTGATCTGTCCCCGCCTAACTGGTCGCGTTGGTGATGCAGCCAATCAAGGTAGTATGCGCTATGTCGCTCTCGCACCGCATCGCGCAACTTTGGCGCTTGCTCCAGCTGCGTCGCTGCATATTGGCGCATGAGCTCGTGCAATTCATAACGGCTGACACGCGCATTGGAAACTTCCGCGAAGACTTCGGAAGTTTGCCCACGCGACACAAACGACTTGTGCGCAAGCATCGCCAACGCGCCTAACGAGGCGCCTGTGATGGCGTGCGCCGCTTCGCCGGTGAAGCCGCCGCGAAAGACCGAGAGCTGCTGCAATGCCTTTTGTTCCGTCTCGCCCAACACATTCCATGAATAACTGAACACTGCACGTAAGCTGCGTTGGCGTTCTGGCGCCGCATACGCATCGGTTGCAAGAAAGTCAGTGTTCTTCGCAATCTCCGCCGCAATTTCTTCGAGCGCGAACATATCCACCCATGCCGCCGCGAGCTCGATACCCAACGGTATCCCTTGCACCAGCCGACAGATGCGCTTCAGGTAACGCGAGTCATTTTGTGACAGCGTGAAGTTAGGTTTGATGCGGCGCGCGCATTGCGCAAACAACCGCGCCGCATCGTAATCGGGTTCTTCGACTGCCGCGCGTAATGTCGCCGTGCCGCGTGGAGAGAGGCGACCTGTGCCAAGTCGTCCTGTTTCGCTTTGCGGAAAGTCCAAGCCTTGCACGGTATAGACTTGCTCTGCGGGCAAACGCAACCGTTCGCGTGAGGTGGCGATGATCTGCGCGCGTGGCGCGACCTGCAAAATCTCGTTGATAATGCTCAGTTCACTCACCCAGCGCTCGCATTGATCCATGATGAGCAGCACATTTTTCTCGCGTAGCTCAACGAGTAGTTGTTGTTTCGGTTCACTGCCCAGACGGAACCCGAAGCCCAACGCTTCGGCGATGGTGGGGATGATGGCGCTGGGCGCATGGAGCGGCGCGAGGGGGACGAAAAACACGCCATGGGTGTAGAGCGATGGCGTCGCAACGGCTCTACATTGCGTAACGACTTCAATGGCTAACCGCGTCTTGCCCACACCCCCCACGCCAACGAGCGTGATGAGGCGCGCGGGCAGCTCCGCAGAGTTTTGACCTGTCAACAACTTCAACAGCTCCTGGATTTCGCGTTCACGTCCAACAAAAGGAGTCATAGTCATTTTTGATGTTTGATTTTAGACAGCCAAGCGGCGCTTAACATTTTTGATTGAGACAAAATGGCAAATCTAAAATCAAAAATTATCGTGTGACCTCTGTGACGATAACGGTCTGTGCGCCCGCCGCGCGCAAGGCGTCGGCAACGCGCGCTTGCGTCGTCTCGTTGGCCAGCGCTATCATGCAACCGCCGCGCCCACCGCCCGAGAGCTTCGCGCCCAGCGCGCCTGCGCGTTTTGACGCGTCGATCAAGCGTTCCAATGCGGGTGACGAAACCGCGAGTTCGCGCAAATGCGTTTGGTTAGCATCCATGAGCGGTCCGAGTTTTTCGAGCCAGCCATATTCAATCGCTTGGCGCGCCTCTGCGACCAGCGCGGCCATCGCAGCGAAAATTTTTTCGTAGCGCTCAGGCGCGCGTTGCCAGGCCGCGCGCACAGCGCCCACAGCGATTTTCGTTTCGCTCGCCACGCCTGTATCGCCGATGACGAGCGTGAAAGGGCGCGCAACTTTGAGGCGTTGCGGCGTTTGCCCTTTGACGAAATAGACCGGTTGCTCGTATGCGATGATGGTGTTATCTACACCGCTGGGGACGCCATGATACAGCTTCTCGGTTTCAAAGACGAGCGCGGAAATTTGCGCGGGCGAGAGCTGCGCGCCGTAATAAGCTGCGAGCGCGCGCACAATCGCCGTCGAGAGCGCCGTGCCGCTGCCCAGTCCGCGCGCGATGGGGATGGTCGAATGCAAGGTCAGCAAAAAGTTCGGCGCAGCCTCTTCAGCGAGTTGTTTCAAGGTCGCGCGCACGATATGACCGATGGCATGGGGCGCCGGTAGCTCGTCCAATGTCCACGCTTCGTCGAGGTCTTCCGCAACAATGGTCGCACCACCGCTGCCTTCGCGGATTTGCGCTTCGGCAAAGACATGCGTCAGGGGGACGCCTAAGGCAGGGCGTCCATACACGACCGCATGTTCGCCAAACAAAATTGCCTTGCCACACGCGCGGGCGCTATGAATTTGCACAATACAAGTATAACACAAATGCGGATAGCCGATGACAGATGGCGGAGGGGGAGATGGATATGGGGATATGGGATATTGGGGGTTGGACATTCGCCATTCGCCATTCGCCAATGGTATAATTCGCGGCATGGATGTTTCCATAAGTAACGCATTGTGGCGTTTGTTGGGTGTGGTGTTGTTGCTCGTCGCCAATGGGTTATTCGTGGCAATTGAGTTTGCAGTGGTCAGCGCGCGGCGCAGTCGAATTGACGAGTTGGTCGAAGACGATGCGGCAGGCGCACGTTTAGCGCAACGGGTCTTGCAAGACCCTGACCGCGTGTTGGCGGCGGCGCAACTTGGCATCACCATGGCGAGCCTCGCGCTCGGTTGGGTCGGTGAGCCATTCATCGCCGATTTGCTCGAGCCGCCGTTACGGCTGTTTCCGCTGGGCGCATGGATTGATCCGAGTATCGTGTCTCATACGGTGAGCGCGTTCATCGCGTTCACCCTCATCACCTCGTTGCATATTGTCCTCGGCGAACAAGCGCCAAAAATCTTTGCGATTGGGCATGCCGAACGCACGACCATCTTTTTGTCCCCGTTCATTCTCATCTTCGACAAAATTTTTCGGCCCTTCATCAACATGCTGGACCACGCGACCGAAGGCACCTTGCGACTGGTAGGCGTACAACCGTTGACGGGACATCATCGCGCCATTCTCTCGGTGGACGAGCTCAAGCGCATTGTCTCCGACAGCCAAGCGGACGGTGTGCTTGAAGAGAGCGAAGAAGAAATGTTGCACAACGTCTTCGAGTTCGCCGACCGTCAGGTGAGCGAAGCGATGGTGCCGCGCCCGGATATTATCGGCGTCGAAGCGACGGCGACCATCAACGTTTTCTTGGGCATCTTCGCCGAGTCGCGCCACAGCCGTTACCCCATTTACAAAGAGAATCTTGACAACATCATCGGCTTTGTTTCGATTAAAGATGTGTTGAATTTTATGGCGGCTGAAGGCCCAGGCTCACGCCAGAAACCGCTCGCGCCGTTGTTGCGTCCCGCGCTCGTCGTGCCAGAATTCAAACGCATCGGCGATTTGTTCGAGGAGATGCAGGCGCAAAGCATTCCCTTCGCGGTCATCGTGGACGAATACGGCGGCACGGCGGGCATCGTCACACAAGGGGGATTACTCGAAGAAATTGTCGGTCGCTTGAGCGATGAAACAGCGAGTGAAGACCCTGCGGTGAGCCAACTCGACGAGCAGACGGCTGTGGTGGACGCGCAATTGCGTATAGACGAGGTGAACGAAGAGCTAAAGGTCAATCTGCCAGACAATGACGCCTATGAAACGCTCGCCGGCTTGATCCTCTATCGCTTGCAACACATCCCCAAAGTAGGCGAACATCTCACCCTCGATAAGGTGCAGCTCACCATCAAAGAGATGATGGGCGCGAAGATCGAAAAGGTGGAGGTGAAGCGAGTGGATACGACGCTGCCTGTGTCGGCTGAAGCGGCGAGCAATGGGGCAGACGTGAAGGGTGAATCATGATGAAGCGGCGGCGTTCTCTAGTGCAGGATTAACAAACCTTTGTTGCAGAAGGAAGCGTTCTCTAACGCCGTTCTCATTCTGTGCGACAAACGCTGTCGAGCGCGCGAGCGCCGGCTGCACCATCGCTTTGCTAAAGCGGCACTAACACCGTGAAGCGTGAGGCGTGATGAGTGAAACGATTTTTCTGGCAACTGCCGAGGGCGCATTCGCCATGCGCGAGCAGTGCATGGAACGCTTGGGTATCGCAGCGGGACTTGGGCGCGTGCGTTAGATACGGGCGAGATACTCTATGCAAAAGCTGTCACAGTATGAGCCAATCGAGTTGGCTGCTGCTCTTGACGCTGAATAAGCGCTGCTTATGCTGAGTCGTTTACAATCCACCCTGACCATTTTCTCCTCTGATGCGTTGCGCTTGTTTGCGGCAACGTTCTTAGCGGCGCTGCCGATTGGTTATCTGCAAATTGTGTTGCCAATCTACTTCAACCAAATCGGCGTCAATCCGCGCGACATTGGCAGCCTCTATGCGGTCAGCAGCATCGTCAGCGCCGCGCTGCTCTTCGTCTTCGGTTTATTGGCGGACCGTTTTGGGCGCAAGCCGTTCGTCATCGCGGGGTTGCTGTTACCTGCATTCGCGTATGTGCTCTTGCTGGCGACGACGAACTATTGGCTATTAGTCATCGCGGCGGGCATCGGCGGTGTGGGGTTGGCGCAAGGCGTCAGCGGTGCATTATCGGGCGCAGGCTTCAACGCGTTGCTCGCGGAAAAGAGCACCGCCGAAAATCGCACACTCGTCTTCAGCGTGGGCAGCGCTGCCTGGACAAGCGCATTGATGGCAGGCGCATTGCTCGGCGGTTTACCCGACTGGTTGCAGGGCATGATGGGGCTGGACGTAATCGCTTCATATCGCCCGTTATTTTGGTTGTCGCTCATTGTCTCAGTCTGGTCGGCAGTGATCATCTTGCCCTTGCGAGAGACACATCGCGCGCGCAGCGAAGCGCAACACTGGCGCAAGTTTGTGCCGCATCGTTCCGTCGCGCCGATTATCAAGATGTCGGTGTTTCTTGGCTTGGTTGGTTTAGGCTTGGGGTTCGTCATCGAACTGTTGCCGCTCTGGTTCAATCTCAAGTATGGGGTGAGCGGCGACTTTTTGAGCGTGTGGTATGCGATAAGCAACGCCCTCTCCTTGCTCACCGTGTACGTCGTACCCAAGTTGACGCAACGCTTTGGCACGGCGCGTGCGCTGATGCTCACGCAAGGCGTTGGCACGTTTTTTCTTTTGGCGATGATCGTCGCCCCGACGGCGTTCCTCGCAGCGTTGCTGTTTGTGATACGGCAATTCTTGATGAACTTGTCGTGGCCCGTGCAACAAACCCATTTGCAAGATGTAGTTGTACCTGAAGAACGCGGCGCGGGCAACAGCCTTGCGTTTGGCACCTGGGGACTCGCCAATTCGCTCAGCCCCACGCTCGGCGGTGAATGGCTGCGACAAGGCTTTTTGTCGTTGCCGTTGCTCGCGGCGTCGGCGAGCTATTTGTTGTCGGTCGCATTGTTCTACGCATTCTTCTATCGCGCGCAGTCGCCCAAAGAATCGTAGCAGGATGCCAGATACACGATACAGGATGTAAGCTAAACATGCCACTTGCCACCTGCTACGCGCATCTTGCAGCTTGCATCCTGCATCCTGCATCTTGCATCGTAAATATCGGAGCTCAATATGTCGAACTTGAACCTTGACCTCACTCGCCCCTACATTCCCGCCGATTGTTTCATCGCGCCGAATGCGATTGTGATTGGCAATGTCACGCTGGGCGCGGAGTCTTCGGTTTGGTATCAGTGTGTGTTACGTGGCGACGTCTCGACCATCACGATTGGCGAGCGCACGAACATCCAAGATGGCACGATCATCCACGCCGACCCTGGTTTCCCGACGATCATCGGCAACGACGTGACGGTGGGGCACGGCGCGATTGTGCATGGCGCCGTTGTAGAGGATGAATGTCTCATCGGCATCCGCTCGACGTTGTTGAACGGCTGCAAAATTGGCAAAGGCTCGGTGATTGGCGCCGGCGCATTGGTGCCTGAAGGGATGATCGTGCCGCCGAACTCGGTGGTGATGGGCGTGCCGGGCAAGGTGGTGCGCGAAGTGCCAGAGCGGCTGGCAGAACGCAGCAAGCGCGGCACGGCAGGGTATGTGCGCTTTGCGAGGGCGCATAAGGGGGCGTGGGATAGCCAGAAACACCAGGCCGCTAGATGGTGATATAATTGCGGCGCGAATTAGCGCGCCTTCATTCTATGTCCCGCGACCAGCGGCGAAAGGAGCTTGTATGACACAGATTGAAATCCTGCGAGAGATCAAGCAATTGCCCTTGACCGAGCAATTAAGCGTCATGGAATTTCTAGCCAAGACATTGCGTGAACAACTGCCAACATCAATGCTGCCTACGGCACGCCCAGAAATCAAGAAATTGCCTTTGCCTGAAGCTGCTGCATTGCTGAGAGAAGACTACCTCCTTGGTCCCGCTATGACGGCGTTCAAGGCATTGGAAAGCGAGGCGTTCCATGCTTAGGGGACAAGTATGGCTCATCCATTTAAACTCGACCGTTGGCGCAGAAACGCAGCAGACGCACCCAGCCGTGATCGTGAACGACGATGGCGTGGGGGCGTTGCCGTTGCGGGTCGTCGTGCCGCTCATCGAGTGGAAAGATCACTATATGGTTGCTGCTTGGATGGTGAAATTGGATCCGACGACGGACAATGGCTTAACTCAAACGTCTGCGGCTGACACCTTTCAAGTGCGCTCGGTCTCGCAAACCCGGTTGGTGCGACAGCTGGGCAAGCTGTCGGACGACGAGCTGCGCCAGCTTTCAAAGGCGTTGGCAATGGTGTTGGGCATCAGTCCGTGACGAGAAGTGAACGTTTCACATCTCCACCTCCGCCACGCCGTCGCAGGGAGAGCGGTGGAGAAGTGCAGATGTGACGATGTTGTGGAGTACAAGACGTGATTCAATCAAAGCGAAGACCAGCAAAATCCAATCCGCTAAATACCTATCGAGCTATCCTCAAGCGACAAATGCCTGAGCTTGCGACTCGCTATCATGTGAAATCGCTGGGTATTTTTGGCTCGTATGTGCGAGATGAGCAAACATCGCGCAGTGACCTCGATATCCTCGTAGAGTTTGCCCAAACACCAAACCTCTTCGAGTTTATGGATTTAGAACGTCACTTAATTGAATTGCTAGGTATCAAAGTGGATTTGGTGTCGCGCAAGGCTCTGAAGAAGCGCATCGGGCAACGCATCTTGAAAGAGGTCGTGCCGATATGACTGCGCCACGTGAGTATCTTGACTATCTGCAAGATATTTTGGATACGATGGGTAAGATTGAGCAATTCACGATAGGCATAGCCTATGAGGAGTTCGTGCGTGACGATAAAACGGTTTTCGCGGTTGTGCGTGCGTTAGAGATTATCGGCGAAGCCACAAAACATATTCCAACCGAAGTGCGGCAACGCCAGCCAAACTTGCCGTGGCGCAATATGGCAGGGATGCGAGACAAACTCATTCACGATTATCTTGACGTTGACTTAGACATCGTGTGGAAGACGGCGACGGAACTCATTCCGTCGTTAAAGCCACAAATCGCTGAGGTGATTGAGGCGGAATCCAAACCGCAATAGTCATCTCGTCCTTCCATTTTTCCGCTGTCGCTATACCGTTGCAGGGTAGGTGGTAGAGACGCGCGGATATGCTGGTGACTGAGAGGAATATGACTTATGATAGTTCCATATACGCAGTATCTTATGAATGCCAACGGCAAAAAGACGGCGGTCATTTTGTCGCTCAAACGCTATGAGCAGCTCATAGAAGATTTGCACGATTTGGCGGTTGTGGCTGAGCGTCGCCATGAAAAACCTATCTCCATGGCGGAGATGAAACGACGGATACACCTGAGTGGAGGCAAATTATGACTGATTTATTGATGTTGCAAGAGCGTGTCAAAAATACAATTCAACTTGGTGAAAGCCATTTCAGAGAGTTTAAGACTGCGTTTGAAGGCGCGCCTGGAAATAAAAACTTCGTTCCCCCAAAGATATTTGCCGCGAAATTGGCGAAGCACTCGTGGCTTTTGCAAATGCGGATGGTGGAGAGTTGTTGATTGGCATCGAGGATGATGGCGCGGTTACAGGTATTCCCCACAGCGACTCGGAAATTGAGCAGATGCTTGCTGCTACGAAAACACACGTTTATCCCGGCAGCGAATTACCTATGCTGAGTGCGACCAAATTAGAACTAAGCGGAAAGGTAATTCTCTTTTTCGCTGTGACTAAAGGTACGCGCGAAATTTATCAGTTATCAGATGGGAAATGTGTTCGCCGTAAAGACAAAAGCACAGTTCCAAGTCACATCCAAGCAATCATATTCGAACGACAAGAGGTTCGGTCTCGTGAATATGATCGTCAGTTTGTTGATGGTGCGACAGTCAATGACTTAAACGTGCCATTTGTAAAGTCGCTCGCTGATCACTACTTGCGTGGTTTAAGTGTCGAACTGTATTTGCAGCAAATTAGCATTGCCGAATATGGCATGGTGGGCTTGCGTCTGCGGATGGCCGCGTTGCTGCTGTTCGCCAAGGATATGCAGCATTGGCATCCACGCTCGCAAGTCAGAATTTTGAAAGTAAAGGGTACTCACCTTGAATCGGGAGAGCGATATAACGTCATATCTGACGAAACGGTGCGTGGAAACATCTTTGAGCTGCTTGAGCGGTCATGGGAGCAATTGCGACCTTATTTGGCGTACAAGACCGAGTTTGGAACTGACGCTAAGTTCGAGCAGCGATACATTTATCCTGAGTGGGCGTGTCGTGAAGCCCTTATCAATGCTATTGCACATCGTGACTATAGCATTCAGAACGGAATCGAAGTGTTTATTTTCGATGACCGAATGGAAATCAAGAGCCCTGGTGCCCTTCTCTCAACCCTTACAATTCAAGGGCTCGAAGAATTACAGGGCTCACATGAATCGCGCAACGTTTTGATTGCCAAGGTACTGCGTGAGAACCAGTACATGAGAGAATTGGGCGAAGGCATGAAGCGTATGTTCGAATGGATGGAGCAAAATGAACTCGAAAAACCGAAGCTGTATTCGAATGACACATGGTTTAGTGTGACGTTGTCACACAAATCAGTTTTTACAGAACAACAACTACAATGGCTTGGGCTATTTGAGCCATTCAACTTAAGCCGCCACCAGAAGCGGATTGTTGGGTTAGGAATGGATGGTCGAGAATTCTCGCGACAAGATGTCTATCGTGCGATGAGCACCGATGACCGAGATGTTTACGACCGAGAAGTCACGGGTTTACGCAACCTCAATATTCTTGTCGTCACAAAATCACAACAAGAGACCAAAGTGGAGGCTAACAAACGCAGAATAGATCGAGAGCGCGTACCCCGATTCGCTGTTAAAGTTCCAGAAATTGCAGTAGATTGGCGACAGCGTAATCCAGCGTTATGTGTCTTCGTCTATAATTTGCCCTACACAGTAACCGAACAAGAGCTTAAGAATGTTTTTCAAAAATGTGGGAGGGTGGAAGAGGTTATCATACCTCTTGATATGTACACGACAAGGCCAAGGGGGCATGGCTATGTCTGGTATGTCTCACCTGCCTCTTCAAAAAAGGCGATTCAAGAGCTCAACGGTATTGAAATTCATGGGCGTTCAATGGTGGTTACGAAGTATGTTAAGCCTAGTCGCTCTAATCTAGCGTAATACTGATAAACTCAAAACGAAGGATTAACCATGCCACTCACCAACTCTTTCTCCGCCCGCGCCACTCTCGCGGGCTACACTTACTATCGGCTCGACGCCTTGCGGCAAGCAGGCGTTGCGTCGGACCTCGAGCGCTTGCCCTTCTCGCTTCGCGTCATGCTTGAAAACGTCCTCCGCAACGAGGATGGCTACATTGTGACGGCGGATGATGTGCGCGCACTCGCCAATTGGAACGCCCAGTCGCCCGCGCAGGTCGAGCTGCCATTCATGCCCGCGCGTGTTGTCTGGCAAGATTTCACGGGCGTGCCTGCCGTCGTTGACCTCGCCGCGATGCGCGATGCAATGCAACGGCTCGGCGGCGACGTGCAGAAGATCAATCCGCTTGTGCCTGTTGACCTCGTGGTTGACCATTCGGTGCAGATTGATTTCTTCGGCAGCAGTATGGCGTTGCAACGGAACGCCGAGCTCGAGTTTGAACGCAACCAAGAACGCTACGAACTGCTGGCGTGGGCGCGCAAAGCGTTCGACAACTTCCGCGTCGTACCGCCCGCCACAGGCATCGTCCACCAAGTCAATCTCGAATACTTGTCGCAAGGCATCTTCATGCGTGATGGCGTCATCTGCCCCGATACGCTCGTCGGCGCTGACTCACACACGACGATGATCAATGGGCTGGGCGTCGTCGGCTGGGGCGTGGGCGGCATCGAAGCCGAAGCCGTGATGCTCGGTCAACCGATTTACACGCTGACCCCGCGCGTCGTCGGCTTCAAATTGTATGGCAAACTGCGCGACGGCGTGACGGCGACTGATCTCGTGCTGACTTGCACGCAGATGCTCCGCCAGAAGAATGTGGTGGATCAGTTCGTGGAATTTTACGGCGCGGGCATCAGCGCGTTAAGCTTGCCTGACCGCGCGACCATCGGCAACATGGCGCCCGACTATGGCGCGACGATGGGCTTCTTCCCAGTGGATGCAGAAACGGTGAACTATTTGCGCCGCACCAATCGCGCGCAGTCGGCGGACTTGCTCGAAGCATACGCGAAGGCGAACCAGCTCTATCGCACCGACAACACACCTGAGCCTGAATTCACTGACACGCTCGAACTCAACCTTGCCGATGTCGAGCCGTCGGTGGCGGGGCCGAAGAATCCCGAAGCGCGTGTTTCAATTGGCAATCTGAAAAAATCGTTCGCGGCCTCGCTCACAGCGCCCATCAAAAATGGTGGTTATGCGCTAAGCGAAGACAAATTGGGCAACAAGGTCACTGTGCGCGATAACGGCAATGCGTATGATTTGCATCATGGCGCGGTCATCATCGCCGCGATCACGTCTTGCACGAATACCTCGAATCCGAGCGTGATGATTGGCGCGGGTTTGGTGGCGAAGAAAGCCGTCGAGAAAGGCTTGCGGTCGGCGCCGCAAGTGCGGACGAGCCTCGCGCCCGGCTCGAAGGTCGTCGCCGCGTATTTGCGTGAGGCAGGCGTGCAACCCTATCTCGACCAACTGGGTTTCAACGTCGCCGCGTTTGGCTGCACGACGTGCATCGGCAACAGCGGGCCTATTGCCGACCACCTGGCGAAAGCCATTGTTGATCATCAACTCATCGCCGCCGCCGTGTTGTCGGGCAATCGCAACTTCGAGGGGCGCGTCAATCCATTCGCGCAAGCGAACTATCTTGCGTCGCCGCCGCTCGTCGTCGCGTATGCTATCGCGGGGCGCGTGGACATTGATCTGACAACGGAGCCGCTTGGCACAGGCAGCGACGGACAGCCCGTGTATCTGCGCGACATCTGGCCCACAACGCAAGAGATCACCGACACAATGGCGCGCGCGCTTAACCCCGCACAGTTCGCGCAGCAATATGCGAATGTGTTTGATGGTAACGAGAAATGGAACGCTATCACGGGCGTCGAAGGCGATACGTTCCAATGGAACGATTGGTCAACCTACATTCAGAATCCGCCGTTCTTTGAAACGACGACGCTTACCGTGAACGACATCCAGCCCATCAAGGGCGCGCGGGTGTTGGGTGTGTTTGGCGACAAGGTGACGACGGATCACATCTCGCCCGCGGGCGGCATTGCGAAGAACAGCCCCGCGGCGAAGTATCTCGAAGACCACGACGTCGCGCCGCAAGATTTCAACCAATACGGCACGCGGCGCGGCAACCATGAAGTGATGATGCGCGGCACGTTCGCCAACATCCGCATCAAGAACTTGATGTTGGGCGGCAAAGAAGGAGGTTACACCTTGCACATGCCCGACCGCGCCGAGATGAGCATTTACGATGCGGCGATGAAATACAAAGCAGAGCGCGTGCCTGTGATCGTGTTAGGCGGCAAAGAATACGGCACAGGGTCGAGTCGTGATTGGGCGGCGAAGGGGCCGTCATTGCTCGGCGTGCGCGCGGTTATCGCCGAATCATTCGAGCGCATCCATCGCAGCAATTTGGTGGGCATGGGCGTGTTGCCGCTTGTGTTCACCAATGGGCAGGGTGTCGCGTCATTGGAGCTCGATGGTTCGGAGACCTTCGATATTGATGTGCCTGCGGATTTGCAACCACGTCAGAGCATCAACGTCACGGCGACGAAAGCCGACGGCACACAAATCAAGTTCACGACGATGGCGCGTGTGGATACACCCGTTGAGGTGGACTACTATCGCAACGGCGGCATCTTGCAGTTGGTGTTGCGGCGGTTGGCGAAAGCATGAGGCAATAGACCTGCGACGACGATCAAACGCTCGCAGGTCTTTTAGGAGTAAACGATGGAACTCGTGAAAGTGACGAATGGCGCGGTGCAACTGCCATCATCGGTCACACGATGGTTGGGCGACGAAGACAAACTCGCCATCGAAGTGAGCGGCGATGCGCTTGTATTGACAAAGGTGCATGAGGTTGACGACGATGACGAGCAAGACATGCGTAAACTTGTAGCGGAACACGAAGCGTTTATGCGGCAATATGAGACTTTGAAGAAACGGTATGACGGCGAGTACGTGGCAATCCATGCGGGCTTGGTGATTGACCATGATCCCGATGCGCGAACATTGCATCTGCGAGTGCGTGAACGTTTGGGGCGCACCGTAGTGTTGCTCAAGAAAGTAGATGCCTATCCAGAACGCGAGCTAGTTTTTCGTAGCCCGCGCTTTGAAAGAAGTCGCCAATGAGATACCGCTACAACTAAGACTATGATCCGCCTGCGCCATTTGTGGACGTGATCTTGCTTGCTCCTGACGCGGAGCAACGTACAGTCTCTTTACCTGCTTTTGTAGATAGCGGCGCAGATGGGACTATCGTGCCAGTACGTCATCGCAAAGGCATTGATGCGCCGAAGGTTGGCATCACTTTCATTCGCAGTCAATGGCACGAACGGCATCGTATGGTCACTTATCAGATTGATATTCAAATTGATACGCTGACCGTGCGAAACATTGAGGTGGTGGGCGATGCTATCTCCGATGAAATTGTGTTAGGGCGTGATGTGTTGAATCGCTTGCGTGTGCTGCTGGATGGCATCGCGCAGACGACAGAGATCCGTGGTTAGGGAGGAGGCGAGGCATGGGCAAGCGCAATGGGCAAATGACAGACAAGCCGTGTTTGGCAACGGTCGTCGCAGAACTATTCCCGCGACAAGGGCAATGGCGCGCACATCATTATTTTGCGTTGCCTGAAGTGAATCGCATCGTCGAACTGTCGAAAGGAGAATTAGTCATCCCGACTATGCCCACCAATTTTCACCCAATCATCTTGGAGCAATTGTTCCTCGCGATGCGCGCAGTTGTCAGCGCGCATCGTTTGGGAGTCATCCGATTTGCAGCAGAGTAACCGACCCTCACGGCTCAAGCGCCAAACGAGCGAGGCTCAAATCAGCCTCGCTCGTTTCATTTCAATACCCCGTAAAACTATCGGTCTTGAGGTTGTCCTCAGACACTCCCGCTTGGAGTAACAGCTCTTTGTAGGCGTTCACCATTGGCGGGGGCCCACTGAGCCAGCACCACGACGCTTTGAAATTGGGCGCGTGGCGTTGGAGCAACGCTTCGCTCAAACGTCCCGTCTCACCGTTCCAACCACGCTCGGGTTCGCTCAGCACATGCGTACACTTAAACGAGGGCATGGCTTGGGCGAGGTCGGCGAGCTCGCGCCCAAACACGATATCGGCAATGGTGCGATTGAAGTAAAACAGGGTTGCGTTGATGGATTGTTGCGTGTTGAACGCTTCGCGCAAGATCGAGCGATAGGGCGTGATGCCGATGCCACCTGCGATGAAGACATGCTCATTCGCTCCTTCGTCGGGTATAGTGAAGCCGCCGCGTGGCGTCTCCAGCGTCAGCGCGTAACCGATAGGCGCATGGCGCAACGTTTCCTTGAAGCCACTGCCGCGCAAGCGTGTGGTGAACATCACCCTGCCTTGTTCGCTCGGCGCAGACGAGATGGTGAAGTGTCGTCGTTTGCCGCGCTCATCGGGAAACGCGAGCTCATCCAATTCAAAGAACACGAATTGTCCGGCCTTGAATGTGAACAGTTGCCCGTTCAAATCGAACACGAACGACATTACATCGCTCGTTTCTTGTCGCTGCTCTTGCAAGGTGATACGCATAGCCCCCTCCTTTATAAAGCAAAGTATCAAGTGCCAGGTGTCAAGTGTCAAGTGTCAAGTGTCAAAGCCGCTCCCACATGACACATGACACTTGACCCTTCATTGGTGAAACAGCTCCACCGTCTGCCGCCACTGCGTTTCGGTGCCGCCTGATTCCATCGGCAAGTAGTAGGTGATGCGATCCAGCAAGCCGCCTGCGTAACGCTTCTGCAATTTCGCGGGCAACTCCGCCCAGGTGCCTTCCTCCGCGTACGTGTAGAGCATTTCATCGGTAATAAGTTGCGGCATCTCG
>CAZDYP010000002.1:40957-73995 GCA_964509505.1 uncultured Anaerolineae bacterium
ACTTGCCGCGCGACGCGAGATGCGACAATTGCTCCGCCGTGGCTTTCCAACCATGAATCTCTAACACAGGATGATACGTCGGCGTGCTGGCGTAGAATGCGATTTGTTGACGGATGAGCTCGCGGATGGGCGCGCGTTCAGTTTCATTGTCGCCTGCAATCACGAAAGCCGCGCTCGTCAGCTCGATGTCTTTGCGTGTGCGGTCTGTGCCTTTCATGCCGATTGCCATTTGGGGCAAGATGAATTCCGCGATGTATTTTGGCGAATGGAGTGGATGCACATGGAAGCCTTCGCAGAGCTCGCCCGCGAGCCGACAGAGATGCTCGTTCACGCCCGCGATGTAGATGGGGATATGCGGATGCTCGATGGGGCCGGGATTGAAGAATGGCGACATGAGCGTGAGCTTGAAGAACTCGCCGCGAAAGTTCATTTTTTCGCCCGTCTGCCAACAATGCCACACATGACGCATGGCGAGGATGTATTCGCGGAAGCGCGGCGTCGGATGATCCCACACCATGCCGAAGCGGCGTTCGATGTGCGGCTTGATTTGCGTGCCGAGTCCCATGATGAAACGCCCGTGGCTCATCGCCTGCAAATCCCAGCCGATATATGCCAGCGCCATCGGGCTGCGCGAAAACGCAACGGCAATCGAAGTACCGAGTTTGATTTTGGTTGTGTGTTCAGCGGCGAGGACGAGTTGCAAGAACGCGTCATGTTGCGTTTCGGCTGACCACAGACAATCGAAGCCCAAGTTTTCGGCGCGTTTGGCGCGTGTCGCAATTTCTTGCAAGGTCAACGCACCGACGCCGAGGGCGGTGTCAATTTTCATGCTATGCTCCAATGGGAAGTTGAAGATTGAAGGTTGAAGATTAAAGGATAAGCAACCATGCAGGCAAGCGCAGAGGTGATACGGCAAACGATTGATTGACTATCGGAAATCTCCTTGAGATGTGATTCACGCTGCGTCACGCTCGGCGCAACGCATTTGAGGTTCACACTCTACACCACAAGGCGTCCCGTTGTCATGAGGCAATGTCCCGTATGGGGCGGGAAGTTTAGACAACACACCACGCGCCCGCTAGCAGCTGATAGCGGGCGCGCTGTGTGTTGTGCGTCATTTAAGGGGTTTTCATTTTCTCTTGTATGAGCATGACGA
This sequence comes from uncultured Anaerolineae bacterium, assembly GCA_964509505.1. GTDB lineage: Bacteria > Chloroflexota > Anaerolineae > JACRMK01 > JACRMK01 > CAZDYP01. The sequence goes on from CAZDYP010000002.1 coordinate 42,114, forward strand.
GCGCTTTCGCCTCCGCCAATGATTGTAACACTTCGTCCTTCGTCAAGGGAGAGCCAGCCAGCAAAGGATAGCGCCCTTCGATGTAGTAGGCGTTCATTTTGCGGCAGGCAGGCAAGAAAGGCGCAAAGCGTGCATCGTGTGGTGTTGCCGCACGGATCAGCTCTTCGAGGCTGTGAATGCGTCGCAAGCCCCAGCCTGTGCTGAGCAGATAGCCTTTGAGGTATTTTTCAACGCCCTGTTGAATGAGCATCGCAGCAATACCTAATGGCTCGTTTTCACGCAAGAGCAATTCGGCGACTCGCAAGTCGTCATCACCTTTACGAAACCAATCCGACGGCTTCAATGATTCGCTCGCGCTCATCAGTACCTCTCCCTTTTCAAAAATCTCGCGCAACAGGGGGTCGCCTGCATCCAACCCTTGTTGAGTTTCCTGCGGCGTATAGACAATCGGCTCGAATGGCACGTCACGCTGCCAGTCGAAAGCGATTTCCTGAGCGCGTACCATGCGCTCGATGCGCCGCTCATCTGTATTTTTGATGATGAGCATGTCTATATCGCTGTCCGCATGGGGTTGTCCATAAGCATACGAGCCAAACAAAATAATGCGCTCAGGTTGGTAAGCCTGCCGTAACTTATGCACAATGTCCCAAATATATTTTTGGATGCGCTGATCCGTAATCATGGATTGCCTCAAGCGAATTATAGCATAAGCGCCACAGTCACACAGATTACCAGTAACAGCTGACTGATGGCTATTCGCTATCCACTATTTGCCGTCTGGTATAATTCTGCCGTGCTAACTCTCTTCTCCTCCGAAACTCGCCTACGCCTCGCGTGGTTCTGCGCGGGCGCGCACATCGCTTCGATTCTCGCCGTGTTGCTCGTCATTCAAAATGGCACGCCCGCAGGCGAGCTCATCACGCGACGCGAATACGTGGCGACTCACGCGCTGGTATGGGGCGTCGCGTGGGGCGTGTGGGTGTTTGCGTCGTTGTCGCTGATTTTGTTTTGGCTGACGTGTGTGGATGTGTTGCCGTACAAAGTGTGGGGTATGTTAGCGGTAGGATTGACGTTTAGCGGGGCGTTGATAGATTGGGTGAACGAGGTGATTTGGATTTTTCTCGCGCCGACGTGGGCGTTGCTCGCGCGCAACGATGTGTTCTATGCGAATCTTTATGCCGTGTGGGATCGCGCATACACCGTGCTATCCGTTGGCGTCGCGCACGGACTCTACACGGTGAGTGGCATCATCATCACCGCCATCACGTTGCAGACGAAAAACTTTCCACGCTGGTTGTCGTGGTGGGGTATGGGGGTGTGGGTGTTGTCGTTGGTGATGGCGTATGCGGGCTTCGCAGGCGAAGCGTTGTGGTTGTTGATCGTGCCTGCGGGCGTGTTCCCATTATTCGTCGCATGGGTGATGCTGATGGGCTATGGCTGGCTCTGCGCAGCACGCCCTCACGCCATTACCGAATCATTGCGCGAGCGCTTGACAGTGCGCGAAACAGCGCGGGCGATGATACCGAAGCATCTGCTTGCGATGACGGCGACTTTTCGCCGCTGCTTCTACGTACATTTCGCCATCGCGCCTGATGTGATACGTCGCTGCTTGCCGCCAATCCTTGAACCTGATTTGTACAATGGTCGGGCTTTCGTTTCCGTGGCAATCGTGCAATTAGAAGGTATGCGTCCCACCTGGTTGCCAACGTGGTTGGGCGTAACTTACCACCAAGTGTTGTATCGTGTCGCCGTGCGCTACAACGGTGAACGGGGCGTTTATTTTTTACGCAGCGATGCAGACAATCATTGGATGGCGTTGTTAAGCGATTGGTTCACGATCTTTCGCGCTCATCACGCACATATCGCTTGGAGACAGGCGCCCCATCACGTGCATTGCGACATCACCCCCAAGCCCGCTCATCACGCCGACATCCACGCGTCCTATGATTTGCATACGGCGACACATGACATGCCCGCATCATCACAATTCAAGACGTTGGCAGAGGCGAAAGATTTTCTGGTGGAATTGTCTGTCGCATTTGGCTATGATCCGTTGCGAGAGAAGGTAGAGCGAGTCACAGTCAAGCGTGGCAAGTGGAATGTTCAACTCGTCGCCGACACTCGCGCACACTACGACTGGTTGAATGGCAGCGAGTTCTTCCCCGCAGGCTGCGCGCAACTCGATTCGATTTTCTATGTGGAGGCGATACCGTATTACTGGTATCGGCTGAAATAGCGAACAGCATCCTGAGCTTGTTGAAGGACGCTATTTGCCTTCCGCCGTTCGCTCCCCCAACCCCACCTCGCGCGCTTTGAGGGTCGTGTTCCTGTCGTGACAAGACAAGCGGCGGGACATAACACAAGCCTCTGTGCAAGGCAGAGGCTTGTGATTTACAACTCCATCGTATCCAACCCAATCGTCACAGGTCCATCGTTCTCCAACGTCACCTGCATGTGTGCGCCAAAGATGCCTGTCTGCACATCGCTCACGCCTGCCTCGCGCAACACATCGGCAAAATACTCGCAAAGCGGTTCAGCCTGTGCGGGCTTCGCAGCGGCGCTGAAGTCGGGGCGGCGTCCGCGTTTTATGTTCGCGTACAACGTGAATTGCGAGACGACCAGCGCGCTACCCTGCGCCTCCACGACTGACACATTCATCTTTCCATTTTCATCCGCAAAGATGCGCAACCCCGCAATTTTGTCCGCCAGCGTCTTCGCTTCTTTATTGGTATCGCCATGCGTCACGCCCAACAAAATGAGCAAGCCGTGTCCAATCTGCGCGACGACTTGCCCATTGACGATGACGGCGGCATGAGTGACTCGTTGAATTAAGGCTCTCATTTCGCTCAAAAGGAAATGCGGAGGAAATGTGCGACGCTCCGATTTCCTCCTATTTGCCCCTCATCTCCTCTAATCTCACTGAAGTCATTTACGGCTTGTTCTTTAATTGCAACGACCCCAACCCCATCTCCACTTCCAATGTCAACACGGGGCCCACGCCCGTCAACATGTAGTTGTCGCCGTCCTTCTTCCACGCGCCCTCGGGGTTGACGGCGCGCGGTCCGCCCGACAACATCACTTTCGCGTTGGTGCCTTCTGGCACAATGAGTGTGAGCGTCGCAGCGCCGATTTGCACTTTCGCGGTCGCATTGCGCTGCAGCTTGCCGCTGAAGTCAAGCGTGTAATTGCTAACGCCGCCTTTGAAGATGAGCTTCTCGAAGTTTGCGTTCGCTAAACCCATAAACGACATCGCTGATGCGCCCGTCTCCACCAACAGCTCGCGCATCACTTCAGGGTTGAGCGAGGCAAACTTGATGTTGCTTGTCGCCGCGCCTTGCTCAATCTTCAACGCGCGCAACGGCACGCCGCCGAGACTGAGCGTGCCTTTATACGCGCCTGCATCCACCGTTAAACTAATGGGCGATGTTTTGCCCAACTGCAAGTTCCACTTGTTGATGGTATTCGTGCTGTCAGTTAAAAACACATCAGACTTACCCTGCGCGATGATGACACGCGTGCCGCTAATCGTGATGGTCGGTTTCCACTCGGCGACATTGGTTTGAATGACGCCTTCAATCAACTTGCTTGACCCGCCTGACAAATCCAACTCTGCCGCGCCTACTTGCAGCGTCAAGTTCGTTACTATGTTTGCGGCAGGCGCAGGCACATTGATAGGCGTCGTCTGCGTCGCCCCTGTTTTCAGTTGTGGCACGCCGCCCAACGTAAAATCACACGCAGTCGTTGCGGTGATGATGAGTAGCAAGCTGAAAATAATTTTGCGGTGCAACATGTCTCCTCCACTAACACGTGAGCAGTGAACAGTGGGCAGTGTGATGGCCTCTGATGACTGTTCGCTACTCACTGTTCACTTAGCTACTTTCCCAACCTCGCAATCTCTTCTTCCACAATCTTCGCCTCCAACTTTTTGTACAACGGCTTCGGCTCGCGCAATGTTTGTCCCGCCTTCAATTCGCTGGGTTGCCAATGATCGCCTGCGGTGGGATGCTGATAGACGAGCGCACGATGAGACGATTGATTTTCGTTGAAGGTCGCAATGTCTATGGCGCCGCTCAATGTGCCATCGTAACCGAGTTGCGCGTGCAACGCTTCGGTCGAGAAGGGGAGGAAGGGATGGAACAACACTTTGAGCGAATCAATCACGCGCAACGCCGTATAAATGGTCGTCGCAGCGCGCGTACGCTCAACCTTAATTTCCTTCCACGGCTCGCGCTCGTTTAAGTATTTGTTCGCCTCGCGGGCTAGCGCCATCACCTCCGCTTGCGCCTCGCGGAAATGGCAATGCGCCAGCAAATCGCCAATCGGCTCAAAGCCGGCTTCAACTTTGGCGATGAGCGCTTGGTCGGTCTCGTCCAACGCGCTGGGTGACGGCACGCGCTTATCGAAGTTGCGATAGGCAAACGTCAGCACGCGGTTTGCCAAGTTGCCCCATGTGCCAACGAGCTCATCGTTGTTGCGGCGCAAGAAATCCGACCACACCCAATCGCTATCACGCGTTTCGGGCGCAACTGCCGTGAGATAATAGCGAATCGGATCAGGGTCGTAACGCGCCAGCGCATCGGGCAACCATACCGCCCACTGGTCGCCCTTCGAGAACTTGCGCCCTTCGAGGTTCAAGAACTCGTTGGATGGAATGTCGTAGGGCAGGTTCAACGACTTCTGCCCGTCATCATACAAGCCTTGCGCACCCATCAAAATGGCGGGCCACATGATGGCGTGGAAGGGAATGTTGTCCTTGCCGATGAAATGGTAGATGCGTGCCTCAGGGTTATACCACCATTGTTTCCACGCATCGGGTGTGCCATTATTTTTTGCCCATTCAATCGTCGCCGACAGGTAGCCAATGACCGCCTCGAACCAAACGTAGATGCGACGATCATCCCAACCTTCGATTGGCACAGGCACACCCCACTCGAGATCGCGCGTAATGGCGCGCGCAATCAGCCCATTGGCAACATAGTTGTGCGCGAAGCGCGAGACGTTGGGGCGCCACAACGCGCTTTGCTTTTCGAACCATGCGAGCAACGGCTTGCTTTGCGCGGGCAAATCGAGATAGAAGTGTTCCGATTCTTTCACGCTGACTTTGTGCGGCGCGTCGCCGGGCTTTGCCAATTTGCACTGCGGCTCGCCCAAGTCAAGCGCGTCCAGCACGCTGTCGCATTTTTGGCATTGGTCGCCGCGCGCTTCTGGAAAGCCGCAGACCGGACACTTGCCATACACATAACGGTCAGGCAGAAAGCGTTGGTCATGCTCGCAATACAGTTGCTTCGTCGGTTGCTTGAAGATGAGCTCAACTTCAAGCAAGCGAGTGAAGATGTCCTGGGAAACTTTGTGATGGTTTTCCGTATCAGTATGCGTGAACAAATCGAACGTCAAGCCCAAGGCGCGAAAGTCTTGGAGAAACGCCTCGTGATAGCGCAAGAACAATTCGCGCGATGTGACGCCTTCCTTATCCGCTTCAACTGTGACGGGCGTACCATGCGAATCGCTGCCCGACACCATCAGCGCATGATTGCCGCGCAAGCGATGATAGCGCGCGAAAATATCGGGCGGCAGATACGCGCCCGCGACATGTCCCAAATGTGAGTAATTGTTCGCGTAGGGCCACGCGACCGCAACGAGAATATATTCGTTCATTGGAAGCTCCTTGTTTATGCTGTGATTGTAACATGGGTAATAAGTAATGCGTAATGAGTAATTGGTAATTGAACAGGGGTAATCACTAATCACTCATTGCCCATTACGGCTCTCCCGACTTTGAGGTAGGAGGCATCGAGAGACGCCTCCCACGCAATTTCCCCAAAAAGAAAAGCCACTCATGACGAGTGGCTTGGTCGTAACCTAGACCTATCAGGTTTTGGAAACCTGACCGGTCTGGAATCAATTCCCGTTATACTTGCCTCGCCAGTCGTTGAGACGCACGCGCAACACATCACCAAAGTTACGCATCGAATCGGTGAGTGGATTCACTTTGGTCATCGTCCCATAGCGCCACTCGGTAGGCACCTCTTTGACCTTATAGCCGCGCTTCAGCGCGAGAAACAATACTTCGACATCGTAGGCAGTCACCGCTGCTCCTTTCACCTTCTTCGCCTGAGCGCCATACAGCTGCACACGCTGGAAAATATCGTGCGCGGCATCGGCGCGGAACATTTTGAAACCACACTGCGTATCTTGAAACTCACCCACCGTAATCAAGCGCGTGATGAAATTGAAAATGCGTCCCATGAGATGGCGATAGAACGGCTCGCCGATACGTTTGGCGCCCATCCCTTCGCGCGAGGCAATAGCAATCGCGTAACCATTTTGCAACCAAGACGCCAGCTTTTGCTCTTCTTCAATCGGCGTCGCCAGATCAGCGTCGCAAACTAAAATGTGGTTGCCACACGCCTGCAAGACGCCTGTGCGCACGGTATAGCCTTTGCCACGATGCTCGTTTTGGATGAGGCGCACCTGCGTGTGTGTTTGCGTAAATTCTCGCGCGATGGCGGCAGTGCGGTCCGTGCTGCCATCATCTACGATGATGATCTCGATGGGATAAGTTTGTTCGCGGAAGTAGGCGATAACGCGGCGTAGAGTATCGGCTAGACGCTTTTCCTCGTTGTAAGCGGGAATAACAACAGATAACTGTGGACGATTCTGATTATTGATAGTGCCAAACTCCTTCTCCAAAATCAGCGAGCGTGCCACATCATACAATGGGCATGGGGCTTCGTCAAAATAAGACCTCGCAGATTTCCGAAACCCTGCGAGATCTGCCCCTCACACCCCTTCGTCATCCTCACGCTCCAAGCCCGCTTCGCGCAAATTTTTCCGCAAGCGTCGCGCCAGCGTCAGCGCGTTGCGCAGCAGGTCCTCTTCTTCGATGGAGGCATCGTCGGGCATGGTCGCCATGGCTTGTCGCAAAGCGTCTTCCATGCGCGCGTTGTGTTTGGTAATCATCGTCGCGATGTGTTCCATCGTCAGCTCGCGCGTCTTGAGTTTGACGCGTGGGCCCGAGAAGAATCCCATGCTCTCCATATCGCGTTCATATTCCGCTTTTTCGTCCGCGTCCAGCCACTCCACGCCTTCGTTGTGATCCACCTCGCCCATCGGCTCGATCGCTTCGTCGGCAAGCACCTGCTCTGTGAACACGGCGAGCGATGGCTCTGCATGAACGCCACGCCACTCGTTCCACAGCTTCTTGACCGGCACCACAATATCCGCATCGCGCTCCAGATACGCATGCACCCAGGCGCGTAATTCAGCGGACATTTTTGCTTTCCTCATAGTTCAATCTCCAAGCTCTAATCCTCTAGGCTAAAGCGCTGCTTTGTCATTTCCTACTAACCACTCTGCCCAATACGCATCCGTCACTTGACATTGCGCTTGAATGGCTTGTCGTTTGGCAAGCATCTTCGGCAAGCCCAGCAAACCCGCGAGCTGTCCGCGCAAGCGGGCTCGCGCAGCAGCGCCACGCCACGCCCGCAAGGCCTCGCTCGTCACATGCCATTGCGCTGCGAGAATACGTCGCCAATGGTTGCGCCACAACGCGCTTGGATAATTTTTGGCGATGACCCACAGCTCGTTGCGTCCCACAAAAAACGATGCAAGCGCGCCGCCGCCCGTCGCGCTGAGTTTGTGATAGACGATGGCGCGCGGCGCATACACGCAGCGCCAACCTGCTAGCTGTGCGCGCCATGCCAAATCAACATCTTCACAATACGCAACGAAATCTTCGTCAAATAAGCCAATGGCGTCCAGCATCGTCTTGCGATAGAGCGCCGCGCCGCCACACGGCGCAAAGATAAAATGCTCGTTATCGTATTGCCCTGTGTCTTTTTGCCACACTCCGCGATTGCGCGGACGCCCATCCAACCCGTATGTATCGCCTGCATTGTGCAGCGTGTCGCGTTGAGCGAACAAGCGCATCTTCGACGCCGCCATGCCCGCTTGCGGTTCGCTCAACAATGCGGACGCTAATTCACTCAACCACGTTGGCTCGGCTTCGGTGTCATTGTTAAGCAAAGCGATCAGTTCGCCGCGCGCCGCGCGAATACCGTGATTGACGGCGCCCACGAACACGCGGTTCTGCGGCAAGGCGATGAGCTGCGTGTTGGGAAATTCACGACGCACGTACGCGGTCGTTTCATCCGTCGAGCCATTATCAACGAGGATGACTTCAAACGGCGCATACGTCTGCGCGCACAACGACGCCAAACAGGTTGGCAGATGCGCCATGCCATTGTAGGAAGGGATGATGACGCTAACCAAAGGTGACATGGTGAAAAGCAAGAGGAAAGCAGCAAGAGTGGGCGTGTGTCTTTTTGCTTTCTTCTTTCTTGTTACTTACCGCTGCTGCAGACAGTCTCTCAGCGCTGCGCGCCACGAGCGCAACGTCACGCCGAGCGCTGCCGCGCGGTTGTTACGAAGCGCGCCATAGGCTGGGGGCTTGGCAGCGCGCGGAAATGAGGCAATAGGCTCAAGCGGATAATCGTGCTTGCCCACTTCATCCAGAATCGCGCGCGCAAAATCATAACGACTCACGGCGCCTGCATTGGCGAGATGATAGACGCCATAGCGCGGGTGGCGCAATAGCTGTGCGATGGCGACCGCCAAATCAAGCGTGTAGGTGGGCGAACCAACTTCTGTCGTGACCATGCTCAAGCGTGAACGCTCATGCGCCAATTGCAAGACGCGCGTGACAAAATTTTTGTGGTCACGCGCATACACCCACGAAGTGCGCGCGATATAATGACGCGGCGCGAGTTCCCTTGCAAAGTGTTCGCCCGCCAACTTCGTGCGCCCATAAGCGCTTAGCGGGTTGGTCGCGTCATCCTCATCGTACGGTTCGCCTTTCGCGCCGTCGAAGACGTAATCGGTGCTAATATAAACCAGCGCCGCATTGAGCTCGGCGCAGGCCAGCGCGACATGCTTCGCGCCTAGCGCGTTGATACGATAGGCTTCATCGGGATTGCGCTCGCAGCCATCCACGTCAGTCAGGGCGGCGGCATGGATGACGACTTCAGGGAACAGCGCAATGATGGCAGACGTGGCTTGAGCGTCGCCCACGTCCAAGGTTTGATGATCGAGCAAAAGCAGTTGATGAGCTTTGAAAACGGTTTGTAGCGCGCGACCCACTTGGCCATTCGCGCCTGTGATAGCGATACGCATGGTGACAAGTGACGAATAGCCAATGGCAAATGGCAGATAGCCAATGGCGCATGGCGCTCTGACAGCGTAGTTTGCGGTGTCGAAGAACGCTCTCTGCCATTTGCCAGCTGCCGTCTGCTATTCGCTATCGCCGCAGCAATTTTGTTGTGACGACTGCGCTCCATGGCAATGAGCGCGTCCAGTTGAACAGCTTCAAGAGACGATGCAGGATGACGAGCGCGAGCCAATACGCGATGGCAGTGAGGATGGCCAGCGGCGCGGCGAGCGCGCTCAACAGCGTCACCGAAGCCATGCTCCACAGCTGCCAAAATGCCCACACCCGATCACCCAGATACCATTGTGCCTCAAGGCCATTGAGGTAATAGCCCAGCGCAAACGGAATGCTATTGAGATACACACTCCACAAACACACCAACCAAAAGGTGATAGTGATGCGCGTGCGCGAGGCGGTGTCACTGCGCCAATGGTAGATGATGGTCAGCAAGCCGCCGAAAGCTAACGCGAGCGTCAAGCGCGCCGCTAGGTCGCGCAAGAATGGCTCGGCGGCGCTGAGGGCGCTGAACGAGTAGAGGCGACCATCGAATAGATACAGCGCGTGCGCTAGCGCGTTTACGCCCACAGCCATCACAGCCGTGATGACGACGCGCAAGCCTCGCTGCCACCAAAAAAACCACAGCGGTAAAACGATGATGAATACGGCGAGCGGCGCGCGCGCTAGTCGCTCGCGTGCGATGCGCGTGAAGCGAGCGACACGCATATCATGCTGCGCTTGTTGCGCGGCGAGATAGGCGATGCGAAAAGCATTGTCATAATTTTTGACTTCCAACGACGAGCGTGCGACTTGCGCATCTTTCAAAGCGGCTTCGCTCAACTCGCCGCCGATGGCGTTGAGATAAACCAATCCGAGCTCGCGTTGTTGTTTCGCCAACGCAATCGCTTTGGTCGCGCGCTGTGCGTCGTTGAGCGCGAGCAGCGAAAACAGGATGTTGCCTTGTGACGCGCTGGGAATAGGGCTGCCCAGCAGCGCGGCGATGGTCGGCGCAATGTCTGCTTGTTGGATGAGTCCGTAATCCCCTGCTTTGATATGCGCGCCAACGGCGACGAATGGCACGTGCGCCACGATATCCTCCACGCCGCCGTGCCCACCACGATCAACGTGCCCATGATCGGCGGTGATGATCAGCGCTGCTTCCTGCAAGTTTAATGCCGTTGCCAATTTTGCGATGAGTTGGTCGGTGTGCCAGGCTGCTTCACGATATGCTGGACTCGTTGCGCCGTGTTGATGCGCGGTCACCTCAGGCAACGCGAAATAGACGAACACGAAGTTAGGGGCAAAATGTTCTAGGAAGGAGATGGCGACGGCGGCGTTGCGATGATCGCTGATCGCAAGATCGTCGTCGTCGCTGAAAAATACCTCGTGCGTGTTTTGCGCCGAGACCATTGGTTTCCACCAATCCCGTGCAGCGATAGCGACGTTAAGGTTGGCGCGACGCGCGCTGGCGAACAGCGTTTCGGGAATGCGCGCACGCGCGACGCCTGTATTCGTCAACGCCGCATCGTTGATTTCAGGTTCAGCGCCTGTGACGATGGTCGTCCACGCAGGATGCGATATTGTCCACGGGACGGCGACGACAGCGGTTGCGCCTTGCGCGCCCAAGCGTTGCAACGTCGGCATGTCGCGCACGGCGTCTGTGCGCAAGCCATCCACGACCACTAACACGACTTGCGACACGACGCCTTCGGTGGCTTCGCCCGCCGAGGGGTATTTGGCTAAGGGCGTGCGATAGTTGACGACGGAATCTTGTCCGCGCATAAGCAACAGGGCGCTCGCGCCGCTCAGCCCCCACATTAACAACGCCATCAACACAAACGGCGCGAGCCGACGCAGCCAGCCCGCGCGCGCTTCGCTAAAGCGGCGATAGAACGATTTGGCTAATGGGTCAGGCATATTAGAGATTATAAGGGGCAAATAGCAAATGACAAATGGCATGTGGCATGTGGCATGTCGCATGTGGCGTGTGAAACATGAGATGCAAAACTTGCTACTTGCTACTTGCCACTTTGCCATCTGCTACTTGCTACATGATACTTGACACTTGATACATGACACTTGATAATGCGCCTATGTTCATCAAACGCCTCGACAGTTTGCTGTTGCTTGTCCTCATCACAGCGCGCGTGCGGATTGACACGATTGCCGACCTCACCGCGCCGCGTCCCGTCGAGACGATTCAGAAAGTTGCATGGCTCAAAGCGTTGCTATCGGAGCAAGCCTGGCAGCTGCTTGAGGATTGGCTCACCGACCCGCTCTCCTTGTTGCTCATCGCCATCACATTTGGATTAGCGATGGTCTATGTGCTGCTTGACTTGAAAGCTGAAGATTCAAAGTTCAAAGGTCAAGGTTCAACCTCTCATCTCCACCCTCCCAATAATGACCCCTTACCCATTACCCATTACCATTTGAAACTGTGTCTTATCTACGCCATCGTCTTCATTACCGTCATCGCGCAAGCGTCGTATCTCATCCTGTTACGGCGCGTGACGGGACCCGCGGCATACACCCACGATGGCGGCGTGATTCAAACCGAAGCAACCTTGCAATTCTTGTTGCAAGGCAAAAACCCCTACGTTGAAAATTACACCCAAACGCCGATGGCGCAATGGGGGCTTGACCCCCGCACGGCGTTATATCACTATCCCTATTTGCCGTGGACCTTTCTCTTTTCGCTGCCGTTCTATCTGGTGAGCCATGCGACGCTCGGCTGGTATGATCAACGCTTCGTTTATCTTTTGTTGTTCATCCTCATGCTGCTCATTGCGCCTCGTCTGGCAGATGGGCGTATGGAGTCGTTGATCTTGACGATGACATTGGGGCTCAATCCTATCATGGGCAGCGATGTCATCTTTGGGCAGAACGATTCGTTCGTGTTGTTCTGGTTGATCTTGGCATTGTATCTTAGCCATTGGGAATTGGTAATTAGCAAGTGGCGAATATCTCGTGGCGTGCTGTCGCTGATTGGTTTTGCTTTAGCCTGCGCCTCTAAACCGACCGCCTGGTTCTGCGCGCCCTTCTTCTTCGCATACATGCTGCGCGCCACGGGTCACATAGTGAGCGCCAAGCAATTGCCAATTACTAATTACTTGCTACGTCTTTCTTCTTTCTGCATCCCATTCCTGCTCATCGTTCTCCCCTTCTTCCTCTGGGATCCATACCACTTCTACGACGACGTGTGGGCATGGAGCGCCGGCACGTCGCCGACAGCGTATCAGATTCGCGGCTGGGGCTTGGCGAATTTCGTGCTTGCCTTCAATTGGGTATCATCGCGTCTGGACTATTTTCCATTTTGGATTCCCGAGCTCATCGTCTGCGCGCCGTTGCTCGTCGTCTTGCTGCGTCGTCAGTGGCGTGAGAACACTATCGCTCACATAGCCTGGCATGGCGCATTGTTGTTGTTCGCGTATGCGTTCACCTCGCGCTTCTTCAATGAAAACTATCTTGGCTTCATCGTCGGCTTGCTTGCCGTCGGCGCGTGCATGAGACCAGCTGTTGAAGGTTGAAAGTTCAAAGGTCAAGGGTGATGTTCCATCTTTCATCTTCTATCTTCCGTCCTCCGTCTCCCATCTCCCGTCTCCTGTCTTCCGTCCTTCGTCTGCCATCTGCGCTCAAAATCCTCCTCGCCTACTTCGTCCTCACGCTCATCTGCACTTATCCGCTCGCGCTTAATCTCACGACAGCGATACCGGGCGACGGCTATGATGGGTGGCAGAATTATTGGAATTTGTGGTGGGCACGGCGCGCATTGCTTGAGCTCAACACATCACCGTTCTTCACATCTGACCTATTTTATCCGACGGGCGCGAGCCTCTACTTTCACACGCTCAACATCTTCAATGGTTTGTGGACGTTGCCGCTACACGCCTGGTCGAATCTTGCCTTCATCTACAACAGCGTCGTCATCTTTTCGTTTGTCGTCTCGGCGTATGGCGCCTATCTCCTCGCTACCTACACGCTTCATCAATGTCTGCGCGCCGCGCGCCCCACTTCATTCTTCGAGTTAGCTTCATCCCCTTTAGGGGACATGGACAAGCGCTTCACGCTTCACGCTTTTCTCGCTGGCTTCATCTTCGCCTTCTCGCCGTTCCGCTTCGCGCACTTGCTGGGTCACATGCAAGTCTTCTCGACGGAGTGGCTGCCGTTTTTCGGGTTGACGTTTTTGCAGATGCAAACACGGCGAGACGCGCTTTGGCGTCGCGCGTTCCTGCCCGCGCTCTTCCTCGCCTTGACCGCGCTCTGCGATTGGTACTTCGTCCTCTACCTCTTGCTCTTTGGTGTGATTGTCGTGGTCTATCAAATCATGTGTTGTTCAAAGTTCGCGGTTCAAGATTCAGAGTCTAATGTTCAACCTCTCATATCCCCCTCCCACTCTCCCATGCTAAAGCGCCGCTTTGCTGTCTCTAATATCCAATACCCCCTGTCCAATTTCTTCGCCGTCGTAGGCTGGTTCTCGCTCCTCATCTCACCCATCCTTGTTCCCATGTTGCGCGAAGGCGGAGCAGCAGCGCACCTGCGTCCGCCTCTTGAGGAAAGCATCGCGCTCTCTGCCGACTTGCTCGCCTTCGTCACGCCGAGCGAGTTTCATCCCGTGTGGGGCGAAGCGATGCGTGAGGTTGGCGAGCGCTTCACGACCAGCACCGCAGAGCGCACCGTCTTCACAGGCTTCGTGCCGTTGCTATTAGCCAGCGTCGCCATCTGGCGCTGGCGCCAGCAGCGCGCGCTGCGGTTGTGGTCGCTGGCGCTGTTGATCTTCTTCGTGTTCGCGTTGGGACCTTATCTACACATCGGCGGGCAAATCATTTCAACCTTCCCGCTGCCGTATTTGTGGTTCTATACGCTCGCGCCGCTCGTCAACATCACGCGCTCCATCAGCCGTTACGACGTAATGGTGATGTTAGCGTTGGCGGTGTTGGCAGCGTTGGGGTTGCGCGCGTTGCAGGCGCGTCGTGTCATAGTGTGGCTTGTGTGTGGTCTCATCTTCTTCGAGTTTCTCGCCGCGCCATATCCCTTGACGCCCGTCGCCATCGCGCCCTTCTATCTGCAGCTGCGCCACGAAGTAGGGACGTTTGCGCTGCTCGAATTGCCCATCAACATTGACCGCCCCGACCCATTGGTGTATCAGACGGTTCATGCGCGCCCGCTCATCAGCGCCTATACCTCGCGCTTCAATCCATTGTCTCTCGTCGAGCGCACGCCCATCTTGAACGAGTTGCGCTCGCTCGCGCCTGACATCATTCAATATGACACACGCACAGTTGGCGCGAGCGTGTTGGACGATTTGCGCGTGCGCTATGTCATTAATCATCCGCTCACGATGGGCGAAGGCGACGAGCGCACCGTAACGAACCGCGTGTTGCGCGAGCTGTTTGGCAACCAACGTCCCATCGTAAACGAACCCAATCTCGTCGTGTATCGTGTCATGCCCCCTACACCCCATCAGCCCTACCTCGTGTTGGGCGATGGCTGGGGCGCTATGCAACCGGTGAATGGCAACACGCAACGCACCATCGCTGCGTCTGCAACTGTGCAGGTGATGGCGCGCACAACAACCACTGCCACGTTGCAAATCACAGCGCGCGCTGCATCACAACCTACGCTGTTGCGCCTCGCGCGTGACCATAAGACGCTCGGCGAGTTTGTCATCACCACTGAGGACATGCCTATTAGTGTGCCATTGAATTTGCAAGCTCAGTCGTTTACATTGGAGCTGATAGCCGCTCAACCCTTATCCATCAAAACATTGAGCTTGCAGACACCGTAACGGCACGCCATTTCGCTAGTCGCTATCCACCATCAGCCATCTGCCACTTGCCGCTTGCTACTTGCATCGCCTCTCTCGCCGTGATACTATGTGTCGTGAAGGGAGGCGTTTATGAGTCGTATAGATGCTGCGTTTGAAAAAAAGTTGCAAAGCAACCCATCCGCCAACGTGCGCGTGATTGTGCGGACAGCGCAAGCGCCCGCGCAATGCGTGTCCGCGCTCGAAGCGCAAGGCTTCAAGGTCATCCGCGTCTCGTCGCTCATCAATGCGGTAACCGTCGAGGGCAAAGCGCAAATGGCGCTGAGGCTAGACCAAGAGGATTGGGTAGTGCGGATCGAGGAAGACAAGCTCGTTCACACCATGTAAATTGGATATTGGATATTGGATTTCGGCTCTTTGGTCTCACTGTCCCCTATCCAATATCTAATATCCAATTTCTAACCTCCAATATCCAAAATCGGAGAGACCATGATTCAAGACAAGCTCGGTAGTGAAATCGCCACGCGCATGCAGGCGCTGCCCGACGAGGCGCATCCGGTCATCGTGAAATACAAAACACTGCCGCCGACCATTGCGACCATCTCTGCATTGCGTATCGCGGATGACCTGACGTTTGGCATTGAGCATCAATACACGATCTTACCTGCGGTGGCAGGCAAAGCAACTCAAGCTCAAATCAGCGCGCTGACCGATGATCCCAACGTCGAAGCCGTGTGGTTCGATAGTCCCGTTCACGTCATGCTCGATGTGTCGGCGCCGCTCATTGGCGCGCCGAAGTTGTGGTCGAATGGCTTCGCGGGCAAGGGCGTCACGATTTGCATTGTAGATACGGGCATTGATCCCGACCATCCCGACTTCGAGGGTCGCATCGCCAAGACCCAAGATTTCACGGGCGAAGGTGTGAAAGATGGGAATGGGCACGGCACGCATTGCGCGAGCATCGCCGCTGGCACAGGCAAAGCGTCGAATGGCAAATATCGCGGCGTTGCGCCCGAGGCAACCATCATGGCCGCGAAGGTGTTGGGTAACAATGGCTCTGGCTCAACAAGCGATGTGATGGCAGGCGTCGAATGGGCAGTGCAGAACGGCGCGCAAATCATCAGCTTATCATTGGGTTCGGATGGCTCGTGCGACGGCACCGATGCGTTGTCGCAGACGTGCGATGCAGCGATGCAAGCAGGGCGCGTCGTCTGTGTCGCCGCGGGCAACGCGGGACCGGGCGCAAGCACGGTTGGCTCGCCGGGCTGCGCGAAAATCGCCATCACGATTGGCGCGACAGATGACGATGATGCGATTGCGTCGTTCTCGTCGCGGGGTCCGACAGCCGATGGGCGCGTGAAGCCCGATGTGTGTTTTCCCGGTGTGCGTATCGTCGCGGCGCGCGCGAAAGGCACGAGCATGGGGCGCGTCGTGGATGATTTTTACACAACCGCGTCAGGCACCAGCATGGCGACGCCCCACGCCAGCGGCGCGTGCGCGTTGTTGTTGCAAGCGCATCCGCAAGCGACGCCCTCACAAATTAAAGACGCGCTGCTGAAAACGGCGAAGAACATTAACTTGGATAAGAACACGATGGGTGCGGGCCGCGCGCAGTTGCCCGAAGCGAATCAAGCATTGGGTGTAACTCCGCCACCGCCGCCGCCGCCACCGCCTCCGCCGCCTCCGCCACCGCCACCGCCACCGCCGCCACAGAAAGGCTGCTTGCCGTTGTTGCTGACAATTGGCGCGTTGTTGATCAGTGCGTTCCTGATGATTCGGAAAAAATAAAACTGATAAGCGTTACGCAGTTGAACTAAGAGGCTGTGTTGCCAAAATAGTAACCCCGCTTCAGTTTGCAGCGGGGTGTTGTTTGGTTTATCCCTTTGACTTCGGCGAGGGCTTCATCCACTTGGAGATTAAGCGTCTGATAAAACCAATTTAGCAGGGTTGAGTTGATGCCTCCTAGAAAGTAGAGCCTGAAACCAAAAGCCCTCGCGGGTTTTATCCACCCGCGAGGGCTTTTGTTTATCTGACGATGAACGGCAGATACACTGGCTTGGGTATCGCCATGATCGTCCGCGCGCGTTGTCTGAACACGAAGCCATGGTCGCTAACGAGCGTCATAGCGGCGGCGAGCGTTTGTCCCCACGCATTCGGGTCGTTGCCTTGCACCGTCCATTGCAACGTGATGGGGTTGGTCAGCGCTCCACTCCATGTGAGCGTGCGCGTCGCCGCGTTGTAATTCAACCCAACGCCATTGAGTGAAATCATCGTAATGCTGGTTGGCAACGTGACCGTGACGCGCGCGCTATTGGCGAAGGCGAGATTGGCGCTGTTCAAGCTCAACGTATAAGTGAAGGTAGAAGTGGGTGGGGTGAAGACAGGCGCGACGAGCGTGGCGTCGCCGATGGGGCTGAGCCAGCCGATGATTTGTTGCATCACGGTGATTTGGTGTGTCGTACTGATGGCTTCAAAGGGGAAGGCGAAGAACACCGTCTTGAAGCGTGTGATGAGACTGCCAGCGCCAATCGTATTGAGCGCGGAGGCTTGTTTATAGTTACCCATAAAAGCGGATTGCGCGAGACCATTGGGCGCGAGGTAGTCGGCAAAATTTCGATATGGATACGTCAGCGTGTAAGGTCCAAGGCCGTCGCCAATGACGTTGCCTGTAACACCGTTGACAACCGTTACAGTTACATCGTTGGTGAACGACAGCACACCCAAATAGTCGAATGGAAAAGTGGATGATGCGCCACGCACGTAGAGGTAATCTTGCGCCGAGTAAAACAGACGCCCTCCGCCGTCGAGATAACGAGCGAGGTTGTCCTCGTCGCTTGCGTTCAACGGGTCGAACCAATCGTAGCCGCTCGTCCACACGACGATGGGATACATCTGCAAATAGGCGAGTGAGGGACCGCCATAACCGTGTGTATCAAATGTGTCGAACGGAATGTGGTTGGCGGCTAAGGCGTTTTGATAGGCTGATTCGATGTTGTACCAACGGTCATCGTCCACCATCAACACCGTCGCAGGCGTCTTACTCACGAGCGTGCGTGTTTGCGCGAGCGTCGGCTCTGAGAGCGGTTGAATGACGAGTGACAATGAGTTTGAAATGTTGCGTGTGACGTTTGAGGGAATGTCAGTGCGGATGCCGATGGTTTGACTGGCGCAGGGCCCAAGTGGCAGCGTGCTGGCTTGCGTTTGGGTGAAGGTCGCATTCCACAGCGAGAAGGGCCACGCCCCCCCCGCTGAAGTGATGGTATATGTTTCGGTGAATTGCCCGATGTTCTGCAAACTTAAGGTATGCGTCACAGATTGCCCCGCAAGTCCAACGGCGATGTGGTCATCTGTGCTGACGGTTAAGCCACGCGGCAGCGGCGGCGCCATCAACCAATCAATCAGTTGTTGCATGGCTTGTTGCCGCGCGCTAGCAGACCCAACGCCTTCAAATCCAAAACCCGTATAAGCTGCGCGATATTGTTGACACGTGGACACGCTCAGTCCCGCGAACTCGCCGTTTTGATAGGTGAGCAATGGCTGGGCGTTTTCGTTGAGCAACGTAATCGCATCGAGCGTGAGTTGATTACGCGCGCTGTCGGTGTGGTTGACGGTGAAGGTGATGCCTATTAGCGCAGTACCGGTGAGTCCTGTCGCACTAGGCGACGCCACCGCGTCTTGCGCGAACCGTCCATAGAGTCTTAGTGGAAAATAGAGGCTGCCGAAGGTGAACGGCGAGCCGCCGTCCCAAAAAGCCACATCTTGGCCGCTGAGAAACAAGCGCCCCCCTCTATCGAGATACTGGATCAGTGTGTAGTCTGCGCCGACGTAGCCCGGCGAATCGAGCGGCGACGACCAAAACGTGATGCTATATGGCAAGAGCGTCGTGAGGTTAGGCACAGAAGCGATGGAAAGAGTAATGGAATGAACGTGATAAGTGTAACCAAGCGCGTCGAGCGCGTCACGATAATACTTGGCTTGGCTTTGGTTGTACCATACGCCGCTATCCACCAACAAGATACTCGGCGCGGTAGTTAGCGCAAAATTCTGTGTGATGACATAGCCTGTCGTGATAGTGACCGCTGCGGTAACGAGGCGGTGTTGCCAGCTCGTCGCACGCAAGGTGTATGCGCCGATAGGCAAAGGCAAGGTATAAAAACCGTTGGCGTCGGTATTGACGCTTGCAGGTGTGTTTTGTGCGCTCACCGTCGCACTCAAGGGCACGTCGCTGCGCATCTCGGTCACGCGCCCGCGCACGGTGCCAGTCGGCGTCGTCGTCAAATCAAAATTCAAAACGGTGGTAACGTGCGAGCTGATCGTCGCGGGTATATTGAGCATGGCGTTGTAGCCAAACGCAAACACACTCACCGAGTAAACGCCTTGATCGAGGTGCAGACGATAAGTTCCATTGCTGTTGCTGGTCACTTGAACAGTTTGCGAAAAACGGTCGGCGGCGATGACTTGCGCGCCCGCCAGCGGCGCGCCGCTCGACGTAATGACGCCGCTCAATATGCCGCCCGTCGAAACTTGCAACACTGCCGCATACGCATTCACACGCCCCCATCCTGTGTAGTTGTTGGGCAACGTCGTCGTCAATGGCACAGCCGTTGAAGTGATCGCATACAGCGTATCGGTGAGGGTGAGGCTTGAGTTCGCTTGTTTGATGAGCGCGGCGACGCCTGCGATATGTGGCGTTGCCATCGAAGTTCCGTTCAAGAGCGCGTAAGCGCCGCCGGGCATCGTGGACGAAACGGCGACGCCCGGCGCCACGATGTCGGGTTTAATGTGATCGGTGAGCGGTGAGGGACCGCGCGAGGAAAAATAAGCCAGCGCGTCGTTTTTATCCGTCGCGCCCACCGTAAACGATTCATCGAAACTACCGGGCGAACCCACACTGCCCATGCCCGCAGCGCCGTTGTTGCCCGCGGCAAACACAGGCAAAATGCCCGCAGCGCGTACCGCCTGCACATCCGCTAAAAATGTGGTGTCGTAGCCGTTGTTGTCGCCCCACGAATTGGAGATGATGTCGGGCGCGAGTGCGGGGTCGCCATTCGGCGCGATGACCCACTGGAAAGCCGCGTGAATCCACGAGTCTTGCGCCACGCCTGCGTTGGTGAAAATTTTGACGGCGATCCATTGCGCGCCGGGCGCAACCCCAACCACACGACCAACATCGCTGCCGACGATGGTGCCCATCGTGTGTGTGCCGTGCCCATGTCCATCGCCCGGATATAGGTAGCCTTGCGATGTTGCATCGAACCAGTTGCCCTCATGTACAGGCGGCAAGTTGCCTCGATAGCCGCGATATTTTGTTTGAAGCGCGGGGTGTAGCCAATCTACTCCAGTATCCAGATTCGCCACGACGATGCCTGTGCCATCAATGCCCAAGGCGTTCCAAACTTGGTCGGCTTGGATGAGGGTGATGTTCCAGTTTGGTGTAGGAGATTGGAGATTGGAGGTTGGAGATTGGAGGTTGGAGGTTGGAAGTTGGAAGTTGGAGATTGGAAGTTGGCGGGTGGGGATTAGAGGTCGAGCATCGGACGTTGAATCGTGAACGCTGAACTCTGAACCTTGAACCTTGGAAGTTGGTGTGGCGTCAATCAGTGTGCGGATGTGGTCGGCTTTGATGATGGCGATTTCAGGACGCGCGGCGAGGTCAAGGATGGTGTTGGCGTCGGCTGTAGCGGCGACGGCGTTGACGATCCAAAAAGCGCGAATGGAATTGACGCGCCCTGCTAGTTGACGAGAGGTGAGGAACGCCAGCGCGCCGCGTTGGGTGCGCGTGGCTGTGTCTTGCAGTGTGTTGACGACGGTCGCGCGACGGGCTAACGCTGTGGCTTGACGCGCAGCCAGCTGCAAATCGGCTTGCTCCACAAAATGCGCGATGAACGGCGTGAGCGTATCAGGTTGTTGTATGAGCTGTTTCAAAAGCGTCGGCTCGAATTTATGTCTGAGCTCAGGCGGCACATCGAAAGGCGGTGGCGGCGCAGCGTGAGTTGTATAGTATTGTGAGAGAATGAGGAATAAGGTGATGGCGATAAAGCAGACGCGGCAAATATTTTTCATAGGGGTATCTTAGCTCAAAAGGAATGGGCAACGAAACACCGGGATTTATGCAAGACCCAATTTTTGCCGCGAATTGACGCGAAGCTGCACGAATCGCAAGCGTTCAACCGACCTATTCCAATGGGTTTCCCCCAGCGACGACACATAACGTCCAGAGATTCAGTAGATCCGCATTGGGCGACTTAAAAGACCTGTCAGGTTTCGCCGCCCCGCGCCTTCACAATCGCTAGCGATAGCGAACCCTGACAGGTCTCTCGAAGTTGGCTCTACTGAGACGGTGAGCTCATGCGCTAATTCGAGTATCGTCGTCTTGCCGATTTGACGCGGCGCGTCAATTCTGCAACGTCCCCAAATACAACTTGTTCCCATTCACGAAATAAAACCGCTTGCTCGCCTCGTCCACCGCAAGCCCACGCAGGTCGCTCATCACAGTGGGGTCGTCGGGTTTGAGTTGACGTTGGAACTCGCCTTGCTTGTTGAACTGCACGATACGCTTATTGCCTGCGTCGGCGACGTAAATAGACTGTGAGTTGACGGGCGCGACGATGGTAACGGGTTTGCGGAGCGGCATGTCCAGCCCTTTCAGTTCAAAGGGCACCAAATGACCTCCCTCGAATTTGAGCAGCGTTCCATCCGCAAGCAAGACGTAAATCGCACCATCAATCGCCATGTCGGTTGCGCCCGCAAAATCTACTTGCTCACCCGGCGTAACGTAATCGGTTGGCGCGTTTTTGTAATCGTCACCCGTCGGCGCGTACTTCACGATGCGATTGGACTTCGCGTCCAACACATAGACGTTGCCGTTGAAGCTATCGGCGAGCGTCGCTTCTTGCCAGCCGGTCGTCGCGCCGAGCGTCAGCACGTTGATGCCGCGCGTCGGCGCGTATTCCACGACTTGCTTCGACGCGGTGAGCGTGAGCAAGCCAACACTACTGCGCCCGCCACCCGTTGTCGCCCAAAACACATCGGTCATACGTCCGATGACGATGGCGCCGCGCTCGTCGCCCTGTCGCATCACGATGGGGTTCGTATTGGTAATGGGTTGGATGTGGTCTCTCGTCTCGTTCAACAAAAATTTGTACAGACGATGCAAGCCCATGTCTAACACATACACATCAATGCCACGCGCGACGACTTTGGTCGGCCTGCTGTCTGGCTCTTTGAAATCGTACAGCATCGGATAGAAGAAAAATTTGACGACGTTATTGAGGCGGTCAAGCGCGCTGGTGATTTTCGTTTGTAATTCTTGCGTCGTTTTGTCGCGCGGCGCCAGCAACAAGGCTTCGTCTAAGAGTTGCTGGGCTTTCACGAACTCGGCTTTTTGTTTATCTTTTTCATTGGCTGGCAGCGCGCGCCCCGCTTCGTACGTTTGCGCGGCGCGCATGAGCAACTCGGCGGCGCGATTCGCTTGCGTGGCGGCCGCTTGTTGGCGCATGAAGAATACGCCCAGCAAGACGATGATGGGAATGCCCAATGCGATCCAAAACAAGAGGCGACTTTCCATGGGATTCGCTTGCATGACGGGACGACGCACCTGTGAGACGCGCGGCTGCGGCTTTGGCTCATGCGCGGGCAAGGCGCGTGACAAAAGCCCGATGACACTTATCGCCAATCCCCACAGCAATTTGAGCAGCAACCCAATCGCCATGCCGACGACCGCAAGATAAGGGCGCACAGCGGACAACGAAGAGACGAGAGCAGAGAAGAAAGAAGAAAGAGAAACGGCTTCGGCCTCCTGCTGGTTGAGGGTGGTTTCAGCTGTGGGGTTAGACGGTGGTCTTGAGATAGGTGGTTTCAGCTTCAATGGCGATGGCGTCGCATGGGTAGGAGCGTGGGTTTGCTCGCGCGTGGGTATGGCCGCAGCATGAGGCACCGTCGCCGCGCTGAGGTGTGGTGTGACGCTGAACGCAGCGAAGTTTGCCGCAGGCGCCAGCTCGTGCAGCGCCGCCGTGGGATCATCTTGCGCGAGCGCGCCCGCGATGACGGCTTCACCGACCTGTCGCGCCAAAGCGCTGTTCGCCACCAATAAACGCTCACCGGCATCAAGTGGAATGCGCGTGAGTTCGGGTTGCGCCGTTTCTTCGTTGCCAAGTCCACCGCGCAAATGATGCACCACGCGCTCGTCGAGCGTCGGATCGAGCCACACCGATTCTTTGGGCAAGCGGGTCAGTTGCCCCTCGCGCAACACCCAACACACAGCAGGCTCGATTTGCGCGAGCAGCGCTTCGTCTTTGTTGATAAGCAATGCAGTCAGTCCGCACGTCACCGCCGCCGAGGCGCGCTCTTGCTTCAGCGCCGTGTCTGCGGCGCGCACGACATCGAGCAACGCGCCTGTGAGACTGCTGTGTGTCTGCTGATAGGCTTGCGCGCACGCCGAAACCAGCCACGCGCTCAAACTCTCCGCATCCGCTGCGCCCGCCGTTTCAATTAAGATATACAATGTGGGGCGGTGACGTGGATGCGTGAGGATGCCGATGTTGGGCGCGGCGGCGCTGCGCTGCCCGTCGCATGCCTGGAGTTGGTGGATGGTTGGCGCGTCTGTCATAATGAGCAGATTATAACGGGAGAGCGGGGATGTGTCGAAGTGTCATAATGTCACAGTGGCGTATGCGCAGCACGACATTTCGACACTATGACATTTCCTCTGTCTCAGTCGCATTGATAAACAATTTTTCTGCGCGTTCCAACAACGCCTGTGCGCGTTCAGGCGCGATGCGCTTCTCTGCGAAGTAACGCTGCAATGCCTCGCGCGGCGTCAAGCCCTCGACGCCGCCCCGCGCGCCGAGTCGCACACGGTCCGTTTGTTGTATCTCTTTGTTGATGCCCGAGACGTACCACGCCGAACGCAAGGCTTGGCGAATCTCCGCATCGCGCAACAAGCCCGCTTTCTCCAATGTCGTGCGAATGGTCACGCGCACAATCGCCGCTTCGAGGTTGTGCTTGTTGATTTCCGCAAGCACATCTAGCGTCGGCTCATCCGAAGTTGCCTCGGCGCGAATCGTAATGAAACGTCGCGCGTTCACCTTCACGAAACGCCATTGTGCTTTGCCTTTCTCCAACTCAACCAACACGAAGCCTTTATCGTCTTGCTCTTCGCCAAAGTCAATACGGTCAAGGCTGCCAGCATAGATGACGGGCGGATGCTCGTTCAGCACTTGATGTTTGTGAATGTGACCCAACGCGACGTACGCAAAACGCGGGTGCGCGACGAGGCTGGGAGGCAACAGCAAATCCGCGCCGAGCATCACGCTGCGCTCCGAGCCATAGGTCGCGCCTTGCACGGTGCCATGCGCCGCGAGGAGCGCAGGCGCGTGCGGCTCCAGCTCATGGATTAAATCTTCGAGAATGCGCGACACTTTTTCGAGCATCAAATTGTTGAGGTCGGGCAACGACAAATTTTTGTATTCGTCTTTCGACATCAACACCGAGCGCAACACCCACGGTAAGGCAACAATTTGCAAGGGCCCCTTGCGGGTGTCGAGTGTATGCACACGCGGATACTTGGCGATTTGCACGCCCTCGACAGCGAGCGTGTCGAAAATTTCGATGGCGTTTGCGCGTCCGCTGGCGTTGGGCAAGTCGTGATTGCCGATGAGCATGAAGACGGGGATACGCGCTTCGCGCAAGCGGCGAATGCGCGCGGCGAACTCGCGTTGTTGCGTCGGCGATGGGTCGCGCGTGCGATAGGCGTCACCCGCGAACAACACAAGGTCAACCTCTGCGCTAATGGCAAAGTCCACGAGCTCGTCAAACGAATGCAAAAAATCTACGAGGCGAGAGTGCAACCCTGTGACCGGATCAATGCGCCCATAGTTTTCCATGCCGAGATGCAAGTCCGCAAAATGGAGAATTTTCATGCGGAGATTTTACAACAATCAGGGGATATGGTGAATAGCGACTGGATAACATGAGGGGGTTTATTCAATCGCTAATTGTAAAAACACCTCCACCAGGCGTGGATCAAAATGCGTGCCGGCTAAATTCCGAATATGGGCGCGCGCTTTTTCGGGCGGCCAGCCGGGGCGATAAGGTTTATCCGCGCGCAACGCATCCCACGCATCCACAACGGCGAAGATGCGCGCCGCCAATGGAATCTCTTCACCCTTCAAGCCGCGTGGATAGCCCGTGCCATCCCATTTTTCGTGATGGCAGTATGGAATGTCGAGCGCGGGGCGCAGATAGGCGATGGGCGACAACAAGGCGTACGATAATTCTGGATGCTTTTGCATCTGCGCTGTTTCTGCGTCGTCGAGTGGACCTGGCTTCAATAGCACGCTGTCAGGCACGCCTATCTTGCCGATGTCGTGCAGCAAGGCGCCGCGCCGAATGTGTATGAGCTCCTCCTCATTCAAATCCAAGGCGTGCGCCAAGGTCAACGTCAATTCGGTGACGCGTTGTGAATGGCCCTCGGTTTCGTTATCGCGCAGGTCGAGCGCGCGCGACCAGCCTTCGATAGTCGCGTCGTAAGCCAATGCGAGTTCGATGTTGGAGCGCTGCAAGTTCTCGAACAGCGTCGCATTATCCACCGCAATCGCGGCTTGCCCCGCCAAGGCTTCCATGAAATCCAACCACTCGGTATCTGGACTAAGGGGCGCGCGATGAAACACATTCAACACACCTTTGACTTGTCCTTTGGCGATCAAAGGAATCGCATATTGAACTTTGAACCCTTCACTCTTCCACCAATTTAACGACTCAGAGCTGGGAAGTTTTTCAAGATACGTGATACTCTGCCTACGGCGTTCGACGGCGGCGCGCCCAGCCACGCCTTGCCCTAAGCGTAAGGGGAGGGGCAGGAGTGTGCGTGTCATGAAGCCCAAGGCGGCTGTATGCTCCAAGAGATGCGTGTGCGGATTGAGCAGTAGCACTTCAGCAGCATGGACTTGCAGCTGAACCCTGATTTGTTCCAGTAGAATGTTGAGCGTCAAACGAAGATCGAGGCTCGACGTGATGGCAACGTCAATCGCGCGCAGGGCTTGTATTTGCTCTACACGATGATTCGCCCGCTCGAACAAACGCGCATGGACAATGGCTTGCGCCGCCAAATCAGCCAAGCCTTTCAACAGATTCAATTCTTGCGCGGTAAATTCGCGCTTCGTCTCAAGCGTAAGAGTTGTGAGCAACCCAACCAGTTCGCCTTCGTGCAACATGGAGGCGACTGCCGCTGTGCGTGCGTCTAATTCGGTATAGAGCTCGGCATTGGGCAAACCGCTCTCTGCCTGCAAATCGGGCATGACGATGAGCGCGCCTTGACGACTCGCATACTCATCATAGCTCGCGCGCGCGACGGGCTTGAAACGCGAGTGAATCTCTTCAGGCAAGCCATAGCTGCCCGCCAGCCGCAAGGTATCTGGTTGAGCATAAGGCAACATGACATAAGCAGCCGGCGTCTGCAGCGCGTGTGCGGTTTCTTCACAGACGATTTTAACCACCGCCGACAGGTCGAGCGACGCATTGAGGCGCGCGGCGATACGCAACATGGCATCCGCCGACGCTGCTCGACGACGCGTTTCAGTTGCCAGCTGTTGGCGCGCGCGACGCGTTTCCGCCTCGCTCAGTTCGCGCTTAATAGATGGCATGAGCCGTGGATAGCGCGCTGAGAAAAAGGAGTTATGTTCCGGCGAGGCATGATACGCTACGCCGTTGTTTGACGCTGGCACGATATAGTCACGCGCGCCTGTTTTCATGGCGGCGACGATGATTTCCGGTTGAGTGACATTGGAGATGACGACGCACGGCAAGTCAAGGCGTTTCGCGCGCACGAAATTGATGGCGTCGAAGCCATAGAACTCGTCCATAGGATATGAGACTAGCACCAACTCCCACTGCGGCTGTTCCAACACAACCTGCAACGCGTCGGGCTGCGCCACGCAATTAATCGTTGGCTCGTAGCCTTCTGCCTGCAAGAGCGCGTGGAGCTGCGCTGGCTCCGTAGCAGAGTTGGTGACCATCAAGATGTGGAGAGGTGTAGCCAAACTTTCTCCTTCGACGTACAAATTGAACTAAGGATTTTTAGCAGACGCCCGTAGCCCGCAAACCATGATGGTTTGCAGGCTTGTTAAATGTTACCCATGTTTAGCTATGTGGGCTCTACCGACTTCAGTGTGGGATGTTTGGGCGGAACTCCCTTTGATTGCAAATTCCGCCTCTGGGCGGGGGGATGTGATCATCCACCGCGGTCGTCAATGAAAACGACCTAAAGCGCGTCGCTCTATTCGAGTAGCAATGGCGCGCGTTGGGGCGCGCCTAATAACAGTGCAGCTTGTTCTTGGAATATACAATAGTATGCTTTGAGGATCAGAACTGCATGTGGAGCGCCGCGGTTCTCCTTGAAGAAGTCCTCTTCTTCCGGCTCCAGCACAAAGCGCTCGCCATTGAAGCCGTCGGCGGCGGCTTGGAATGGATCGCGCACGAGCTGCTCACGATAAGCGGGATCAATGATCCCACCCGTGAGCATGCGCTGCACGTTCATATATCTCATGGTAAGCTCCGTGAGAGTTGATTAGCTGACGGCAATCCCTCTTTACGGTGAGCAGTGAAGCGATGGACTACCCAACCGAGTCCAATCGTAATGACAAGGTCGCCGACACTGAAGGCGGTTGGCAAAGGAAAAGGCGGCGCAAGCACAAACACATCGCCCAAGAACCAGAAGGGCGCTTCGGCGGCGCGCAGCACGATATCCTTTGAGCCAACACGCGTCAAGCCGCTGTGCCATTGCTCCACCGTAGTGTGGGGGTATAGCTGCACCATCGCCTCGGGCGTGATGGGCATATAGCCGCCATTGGCGAGGATGGGCAGCAGGTTCAGCACATAGCCGAGAGCCACCACTCGCAAAGGGGCGTACTTCCAATTGGCGACGAGGAAGCCCAGCAACAGGCTATGCGAGAGCGCAAATAACCACACGCGCAGCTCGCCGCCCGCCAAGCGCAACGCGACCCACTGCAAACCCAAGCCGATGAGTGGCAGCAGCATGAGGCGCAGCGAGGGTGGAGCGACATTGCTCCAGCGGCCATGCCTAATCCATTGCCAACCGCCGACACACGCCACAACGACAAGGAGCGTGAGGGCGAAAAAAGCCATGGAGGATTAGCAGCCGCCTGTACCGGGACATATACCCCCATCAGGGGCACCGGCAGCCAGCGCAAAGATTAACATGGTGACCAAGAGTAACAACCACAGCAAACGGGGTGAGGTGAATTGGGCGAGCAAGAGATTCAAGCGATTCATGGAATCCTCCTTTTGGATCTGACTGTTCTCATTTCGCCTCTATCATACCAAGCGCCGCTAACCAAAAACTAACCAAAACGCCCCTTCCGTCGCACTAAAACAAAAATTGGGCAAAAATTTTTTGAAATTTGCCCAATTCGATGTAGAGAATAGTCTTCGCTCATGTCCAGAAAGCGTGCACCCCCCTGCTCGCGTGGGACTCCCGTTGGTCGCAAATCCCGCGCCCTTGGCGGTGGCTATGACCATCCACCGCGAGCGTAGCGCTATTGCTAAACATGAGCGAATAGTCTTTGACTACCTGGCATTGAGGATTTTTCGATACAAGGCTTGTGCTTCGGGTGAGGGTTTGATTCTGAGCTCGGTGTTCAAGATGTTCTTTAGTTTTTCGTAGTGGGCAAGCGCGGCGGCGCGGTTGCCCAACTGCCAATAAATTTCCATGCCACCCAGCCAGGCCGCCTCCAAAAAAGGTTCAGCCTGGGACGCTTTTGCATACATTTGCAAAGCGGCCTCAAGACTTTTAGTTTCGCGCTGCGTTTGCGCGAGCGTGAGGAGGCCATTGAGGTATGCTTTTCGCAAGCGCTCTTGCTCGCTCAGCACCCATGCTCCCTGCACGCGCATCAGATAATCTCCGCCATACAGCTCCAGCGCTTGTTGCAGGCAGCGGATGCGTTCCGATGGCTCTTGAGCATTTTGCGCCTTGCCGAGACGCTGTTCAAATTCGCGCGCGTCGTACCATAACCGTTCTGGCGCAAGCATATACCAACCATTCGAAAGCGCAACGGGGCAAAGCGTTCTGCGGATGCGCGTCACGGAGGTGTGCAACGTATCGAGCGCGCGTTCACTCGGCAGATCGGGCCAGAGCAGCTCGCATAGTTCATCGGGCCTTGCGCCATGTGGATGGCGTGACAATAGAAACAAAAACAAATCTCGCGTTTGAGTGCGCAATTTTGTGACTTGCGTCCCATTCAACACGAAGCGCTCTTGCCCCAGTGTATAGACTTCCAAACCAGATTCGGGTTGGGAAACGATCAGCGAAGTAGGCGAGTGCGCTGCGCGGGCGCGTTCCAAAATCTGCTCGAATGTGTTACCGATGGCGGGTAGGGCGCTGGCTTGTCGGAGCAGGGGCTCGGCGCGTCGTCCTAGCACGACGAGAAAATGATCGTAGCCGAGTTGAGCCGTCAGCTCTACAATGCGCTGCAAATGAAAGATCGCCTCATCCCAACGTCCGAGCTGCTGCAGCCAGCGGGCTTGGTGGAACGCGGCTGTAGCTTCAAGGTGTTTGTCGCCTGTTTGCCGAAAAAAATCTTCAGCTTCGGCAATCAAAGCAAGCGCTGCGGTATATTGGGCGCGGTCGGCGGCAAGCAGCCCTTGCGCCAACTTCAGCTGCATGAGCTCGCTGGTGGAGCGTTTCGCTTGGATAGTTTCTTGAGCAGCGGTAAGCCACCTTTCCGCCAGTTCCAGCTCGCCCATCAAACGATAGGTATCGCTCAAAGCAAGACGACCATAGGTGACAGCGTAGGCATATTGCGCTAATTGAGCGACGCGCAAGCCCTCGTTAAATAATTCTAACGCTTTGCGAAGGTTATCGGCATCTTTGTGCAAATCGCCCAAAGTGGCGAGAATCAATGCTTCGCTACGAAGCATTTTGGTATCTCTGACTCGCGCAAGCGCATCCAACAAAACTTTTTCGGCTGTCTCGGTTTCGCCCTTCAGCAGGTAGGCGTAACCCAAACTGTTGAGCGTGTTGACCGCCGAGCTCGGATTTTGTAGTTGCTCCCACAAACGCAGAGCAGCGTGATAATGTTCAAGCGCCTCGTTCAAATATCCACTGGCGCGCAAGACCATACCTAAACCGAGAGCGCTGTCGGCTTGTAGTCGCAGATCTTCTGTAGTATTGGCAAACTCCTGCGCTTGTCGCAGACTGTGTAATGCTTGAGATAAGCTACCTTGCGACAGTTCTGCTTGCCCCTTGTTCATCCAATTGATTGCGCGAGGATGAATTAAGTCCTGTCGCACTGCAAGCAATTCTTCGATGCGGGCGCTCTCATCTATCACCATCTGATACTGCCCCAATCCTTGCAAAGCCATCGCTTTCCACAACAATTTGTCGGCGGCGGCTACGGGCGCCCGCGCTTCCAAAAACATCTGCACGGCGCGGTCAAATGCGGCGACCGCTGGTTCTAATTTGCCATTGAAAAATAAATGCTTGGCTCTGAGGCTTAAGAGGTGTGGTCGTGTTTCCACTAAACGAAAGGGTAGTGTTTCCAGATATGACATCAGCCTAGCGACTTGCGGAATGGAACGCGCGGCTTCCTCTGCTGCCTCCAACGCGCACGCTGCGTCATCCATGCGCTTGAGCGACAGGTAAATTTCGACGACGCGCTCCCACTGTCCTTGCTTGGCATAGAGTTGCGCGCTTGCCAGCAACAATTGCTCGTGCCATGTTGGATCATCCCGTTGTAACCGCGCGAGCAAAAATTCACGGAAGAGTGGATGGTAGGTGTAGAGTTCTCCTCTGCCGGCGAGCCGTGTGGTAAACAACTGCTGCGCTTGCAGCGCCGCCAAATGCTTGCGCGATTCGCTCAACCGCGGCAACGTATCCAACAACTCAGGCGCGAGCGGCTCCAACACCGACGACCCCAGCAAGAAATGGCGCAAAGCTTCGGGTTGGCGCGTGAACACTTGCTCAGCCAAATACGCATACACATGCCCAGCCACTTCGGGTATAGTAAGCGCGCCTTCGATCAATTGTTGCCAACCCGATTGATGTCCCATCAGCAGCAACGCTGTGATCCAGCCGTCGGTGACCTGCGCTAGTTCTTGCGCCCGTTCCAGGGAAACTTGCAAGCCATAGTTTTGTTGCGCCAACGCTTGAATTTCGGCGGCGGTGAAACGCAAGTCATTCAAGCCCAAGCCCACCAACTGCCCGCGCGCCAGCAGCAAAATTTGGTCGGGGATGCGCGGCAGGGTGCGCGAGTTGACGACGAAGTGACCGCGCGCGCCAGTGTGATGGATGAGTTGCGCCACGAGCTGATGGATCACTTCGTTGTGAATGACGTGATAATCGTCCAGCACGATGGCGAGCTCATCGGGCAATTGAAAGAGCTCGTTGGCAATCAGCGTGGCAACCGGTTGAAAGGCGTCGAGCGTATCCGTCGCGCGCTCTAAGGCGGCGAGCGCCGATGCGCCAAAATCGGGGTAGTGTGTGCGGATGGAGGCGATGAGATAGGCAAGGAATGTATGTGGTTTGTTGTCGAATTCGTCGAGCGCATACCACGCGACGGGGAAATCGGCGCGATGCGCGAAGTCGAGCGCCAGCGAGGTTTTACCATAGCCCGCCGGCGCGGAGATGAGGAAGAGCTGCTTTGCTCGATGCTTATATAGTTCGTCCACCAAACGCGGGCGGTGCAGTAGCGTGGTGCGTCGTGGCGGGAGGCTTGTCTTAGCAAGCGACAACGCCGATACTGCTATCGAAACCATACTCCATGCTCAAACGTGATCATAGGCGAAGGTGTGCCGCGCTGACGGACAGAGGGAAATACTACTTTGGAGAGCGCAATGATGTTACGCCAAAGCGAGTGGCGCGTCAATATCGTGTGATGCCGCACGACGGTAAATCCTTCAGG
>CAZDYP010000003.1:0-1212 GCA_964509505.1 uncultured Anaerolineae bacterium
AACGGATAAATTTCGACAACGGATGGGAAACGGATAAGCGGAGGGCAACGGAGGGCGCGCCTCTCCTCCGTTCCTTCCGCTCCTTTCCGTTGACCGTGACCTCACTCATACACAATGCACTCTCTCACGTTCAACCCCACCGCGCACCGCGCGGGCAAGCCGCTTGCCAACAATGAAAGGACACACACCATCACCGCTCACGCGCTTCATTCAAAGGCACAATATGATCAAGCGCGACCTTGAGCACCATACGACCTCCATGCTCACATATAGAAAGCGTGCAGACCTCCTCGCTCACGCGAGATGGACACATCCCGCGCGGTGGGCAGTGGATGTGTCCATCCACTGCGAGCCTAGCACTTTTTAAACATGAGCGAACTTCCAGAACTTTTACATCTGCTTACGTCGTTGCCATGGCGAATTATAACACACGCATTACTTCGCTCGCCCCACCGCCGCCTCCGCCAACTCCGCTACCATCGCCGCCGCGCTGACCGAGGCGACACCCTCGCCGACGACGCGTTGCCAGCTGTGAAGCGCGCGCTGACGATGCTTGCTTGCTTCTTGCTCGGCTTGCTGGCGAATCGCCGCCGCATCCATCAGCGTCATGAGATGTTCCACGTCGCCGTCGTTCAATGTCTCTTGCGCGAAGGCATGGTGCAGCGCTGCGCCCAACTCGCCGCCTGCTTGTTGCGCGAGCACAATCGGCAACGACTTCTTCTTCTTCCGCAAATCCGCGCCAACGGGTTTGCCCGTCACCGCAGGATCGCCCCACAAACCGAGAAGGTCGTCGGTCATCTGAAACGCCAAGCCCAATTCACACCCAAATTCCTGACAGCGCTTGATGATTTGCGCGTCGTCGGTCGCTACGGCTGCGCCCAGCGCCATTGACGCGCCAAGCAACGACGCGGTCTTGCCGCCAACCATCGTCTTGTAATACGCGAGTAGAGACGCAGCGTGCTGCGTCTCTACACTCATCGTTTCGCCGCGCATGTCGAGATATTGTCCCTCGACGAGCTCGATCAAGGTGCGCTGAAAAATCTCTGAGGCGCGCAACGTGCGCTCCGCCGAGATGCCGCGCTCGCTCAAACGCAACAACTCGCGTTGCGCGATGGCGAACAGCGCATCGCCCGCGTTGATGGCGTGCGGCACGCCGACGAGCGTCCAAAGCGTCTTGCGCCCACGCCGCAACTCGTCGCCGTCTTCGATGTC
>CAZDYP010000003.1:1312-10361 GCA_964509505.1 uncultured Anaerolineae bacterium
GCGGCGCGCATCTCGGTTTCGAGTGCATGAAGGTATGGTGTGAAATCAAGGGGCATAGTGATAAGTAAACAAGGAGACAAGGAAACAGGGGCTTCCTACTTGTTTCCCTGTTTCCTTGTTTCCTTATGACATTTTCTGTAAGAGTGGCGTGTGCCGCAGCTCCTCAAGCGTCGTGATGCCAAGACAAAACATTGCAATCCGCAGCTCTTCTATCGTCTGCAAAATTTTCGTCGTAGCGGCTTCAGCCGATACCAACGCGGCTTTGAGATACGGCGACGCCATGCTCGTGAGCGTTGCGCCGAGCGCGAGACACTTCGCGGCGTCGAGGCCATCGCGCAAGCCGCCGCTGGCGATGATGGGCAAGTGCGGCGCGCCGCGTTGCGCCATCACGATGGAGGCGGCGGTCGGGATGCCCCATTCGAGGAACGTCGCGGCGATGTTGGCGAGTTTTTCATTCGGCGCACGATGTCGTTCCACCTCAGTCCATGACGTGCCGCCCGCGCCCGCCACGTCAATCGCGCTCACGCCCGCCTCCGCGAGTTTGCGCGCCGTCGCCTCGTCAATGCCCCACGAGACTTCTTTGGCGATGACAGGCACAGGCAGCGCACGACACACCTGCTCGATCTTTTTTAGCAAGCCTTTGAAGTTCGTGTTGCCAGCGGCTTGCACCGCTTCTTGCAAGGCGTTGAGATGCAAGATGAGCGCGTCGGCTTCGATCATCTCGACGGCGCGTTGGCATTCGTTCACGCCATAACCATAATTCAGTTGCACCGCGCCGAGGTTGGCAAAGAGCAAAATGTCGGGCGCAACGCGGCGTACTTGATACGTCGCCGCGAGTGATGCGTCCTCAAGCGCCGCGCGCTGCGAGCCGACGCCCATCGCCACACCACACGCTTGCGCCGCCTCTGCGAGTCGCAAGTTGATGTCGCCTGTCGGGCCCGCGCCACCCGTCATCGAGGCGATGACCAATGGCGCGCGCAAGGCACGTCCGAAGAACCTGAGGCGCGTGTCAACCGCAGCTATGTCCATTTCAGGCAGAGCCTGATGCACGAAACGATATTGCTCCAACCCCGTGCGCGTTTGCATGAACTCGACGGGCTCTTCGTTGACGATACGCACGTGGTCAATTTTTCTTTGGCTAGTCATCGTAACTTCTACTGAACTAAGGTGTTATGGTATGCGACAAAGCGACGGCGATATAGCGCACATCATAGGTATCAAGATAGCAAGTGTCAAGTGTCATGTAGCAAGTGTCAAGTGTCATGTATCATGTGCCAAGTATTACATGCCCTTTGACCCTTGACCCTTGACACCTGACCCTTGATCCTTGACACCTGCAATACTTTGACACTTGCGACACAAGCTCCTATACTGTGCGCCGCCTTCAAACAGTCAGCATTCAAAATTCTTTTTTGAAAGGGGACAATACCAATGGCAACCGACACTTTTGAACGTGTGAAGAAAATTATTGTGGATCAACTTAACGTGGACGAGGCAAAAGTCAAACTGGAGGCGCGCTTCCGCGAAGACCTCGAAGCCGATTCGCTCGACCTCGTGGAGTTGATTATGGCTTTCGAGGAAGAGTTCGGCGGCGAAATCTCCGACGACGAAGCGCAGAAAATCACCACTGTCGGCGAAGCCGTCAAATATCTCAGCGAACATGGCGCCAAATAGCGCTGCGCCATCGCCGCAGCTACACGCGCAAGCAGGGATGTCTTAAGCCACAAGACATCCCTCTTGTTTTTCGCTCATGCGCAGAAATCGTGCGGGGCGCGAGGAGGCGGCATTCTCTAACGCCGCTCGCGCGCCAGAGCGCGCGTCCTCCGCGCCGATACACTGTTCCTTGACATGAGCGTTGTTTTTTTTGTCCGTTAGGTTTCCATGCGACGCTTATGTGCTTTGTTATGGCTCTGCGCCCTGAGTGCGTGCAGTAGCGCCCCGGCCACACCGACGCCGCTGCCACCGCCGACGCTCGCTCCCACGTGGGAGCGTTTCACCTCCTTCGACAAACTCTACTCGTATGCGCGCCCACGCGATTGGACGTATCAAGTAACACCGGGCGCGACCATTCTCTTCGATGTGCCGACGCATGCGGGCTTTGGCACAACACTGCTGGATACGCCATTGAACAGCGACCACGCGGCTGTCCGCAACGCGTTGATTGAACGGCTAACGACGCAAGCCACACGCAGCGGCGACCAATTTCAATTGGTCACGCAAGGCGCGTGGGCAACGATTCCTTTCGAACACATCAGCGTTGAATATCGCACCACTGAGTTCACACAAAAAATCAACACCTATCATGTCGCGTTCATGCTCGCCACACCTAAGCGTCAAACATTGTTCGCGCAATACTTCCACCTTGACGCGACTGAGCTCACGCCCGGCGAGCGGCAGATGTTGCAAGGTGTAATGGCGTCGTTCCAATTCGCGCGCTGATGCTGAATCAACGGTTGTGGTAAAATCTTTGCCAGCAGATCCTCTTCACGGGGTTCCCCATGCCTAGCGCCTCAGACGAAATCGGGCAAGCTTACGCGCAGCTCGCGCTTGCCATCGAACAACATCAGACAGGCTACATTGACGCGTACTTTGGTCCGCCTGAATGGAAGCTGCGCGCTGAACAAGCGGGTAAACAACCACTTGACGAATTGTCGGCGCGCGTACGCGAATTATTTGAAACGATTCAACACGCGACGATGGATGCGCAGCGTCAACGCTTCCTCATGAAACAAGCGACGGCGATGCGCATGACGCTGCGTTTGCTCGCGGGCCAGACTGCGCCATTTGTCGAAGAAGTCGAGCAACTCTATGATGTCACACCGCAGCGCATAGCGGATGACGTACTCGATGAAGCGCTGCGCGACTTGGAGGCGCTCATGCCCGGTCAGGGCGCCATCACCGAGCGGCTGCGGGCGCGACGCAGACAGTTTGAAATTAGCAATGAGCTCGGCGAGCAGTTGTTCATCCTCGCGCGCAACGAAACACGCCGTCGCACGCGCCAACTATTTGCGTTGCCAGATGACGAACAGACCGAGCTAACGCTTGTGAAAGATAAACCATGGGGCGCATACAATTGGTATCTCGGTCGGCATCGCTCGTTAATCGAGATAAACACCGATTCGCCGTTGCATGCCAACGGCATCGTCGGGTTGCTGGCGCACGAAGCCTACGCGGGCCATCACACGGAACACGCCATCAAAGAACACGCGCTGTACGAACAATGCGGTTACGTCGAGCAATGCGTGTTGCTCATCAATGCGCCTGAGTGTGTGATCTCGGAAGGCATTGCGACGATGGCAGCCGACGTGATTTTTGGCGAGGGTGAATTGGAAGCGTGGACGCGCGCCGAAATTTATCCGCGCGCAGGCATCGTGGACGAGCTATCGGTGGAGGCGGTCGAGCGCATCAGACAAGCCAGCGAAGCATTGAGCGGGGTATCGGACAACGCGGCACTGATGCTGCACGTGGATGGCAAGTCTGATGAGGAAGTCATCGCGTATCTGCTGAAGTATAGCGGACGCACGCGCGACGAAGCAAAACGCAGCATTCGTTTCCTGCGACATCCATTATATCGTTCTTACACATACACTTATGCGTGTGGTCACGCGCTGGTCAAGCAGTTGTGCAAGCGACACGATAAAGTGACGGTGTTCAAGCGGCTGTTGAGCGAGCCGTTGACGCCAACAGATCTCAGAGAGTGGCTAAACTAAGTCCTATGTTGCCAGTTTTGGTCGCGCCCTATCACGATCCGCAGGGTGTGCTAGCCCAACATATGATAACCGTCACACCCCAGCTCAAGCGCATTTTCGCTCTTGCGTTTCTCGGCGTCACGCCGCTCACTATGCAAACTCAGCCAGCATTCATTGAACATTTGCAAGCCGATACGTTTTTTCGTTTGACCTTCAATTCGCCTGATTCGCTGGCGGGCGAGCATCACCTCACAGTCTATCGCCATGCGGTTGAAAGTTGTGCGCCCGCGCAAATCTTGCATCTGTGCAATTTGGATAGGGTTGCTTTTGCTTTGCAAACCGCACATCGTGAAGCATTCGTGCGCGATGTTCAAGCCGCTAGCAACACCGCATTACCTCTCATGTTTCTACGGTCGGCGGCTGCCTGGCGCACACATCCACAAGCGTATCACGCTGTCGAGCAAATCGCAACCCAATTAGGTCTGCTCTTGTTTAAGCAAGAGTTGGATTTCGTATGGTGTCATTTGGTCCTTCAAGCACAACGCTTAAGCGCAATGTTATCTCACCTCAAAGGTCAAGACCTACGTCTGTATGCTGAAATTGTGTTGGCGTTGAGGACAGAACTTATGCTACACCCGGTGGACTGGTTGGCGTGGGAAGACCCATTCATTTGGGGACGCGATCCACTTGAGATGAAACAGAGTTGCGATGCGGACCCGCAATATGCTCAGCGCAGACTCAAGGCAACACAACCGATCATTCAGTGCGTATTGGATTGTGTTAATCGGGTAAGCGGATGAGCCCTAGCAGCGGAATTATCCTTGCAGGCGGTCAATCGCGTCGCATGGGACAGGACAAAGCGTTGCTGACGTTGAACGGGCGCACACTCATTCAGCGTGTAGCGGATGCGCTTGCGCCATTGTGTGATGAATTAATCCTCGTCACGAATGCGCCCGAAAAATTTTCGCGCTGGGGTTTACGCATAACCACTGACTTATTTCCGAATGCGGGTTCGCTGGGCGGTTTGTATTCGGGGCTGACATTGGCGCAACACGAACTAGCTATCGCCGTCGCGTGCGACATGCCGTTCCTCAACACCGAATTATTGCGCTATCTGGTGAGCCTTGCAGATGAGCTGGATGCCGTCGTACCAGACTTGAGTGAAAGCTCGACCTCACCCTCAGCCCCCCTCCCGCAAGGAGAGGGGCGTGTGAAAGCGAAGCAGATTGACTTGCATCCACTCCATGCCGTGTATCGTCATACATGCCTCGCGCCGATTGAAGCGCAGTTGCGCGCGGGCGATTTGCGGATGATTGGCTTCTTCGCGCGCGTGCGCACGCGCTATGTGAACCGCGCGGATGTGGTGCGTTATGATCCAACGTTGCGCTCATTCTTCAACGTCAACACGCCGGAGGAGTGGGCGCTGGCGAAACAACTCGTTAGCGATTGAAATACAAAACCGCCAACACGCTGAGTCCTAAGAGGCCAATTGTGATAAGCAAGGGCCGATCGGTCACGAGCAGCTCAGAGGGGTCGCCGCCCTGATTCTTTACATGCACCAGATAGAGATAACGGAAAATGCCATATAACACGAACGGGATGGTCAGCATCATCGAGTGATTCTTCGGCAAGTTTTCCGCCGAAAAAGTGTAGAGCGAGTACGCCATCACGAGCGACGATGTGACCACCGCCGTCATCTCGTCAAACAGTTGGAGTGAATATTCTTTCAAGACGGAGCGATGATTCACGGCATCACCGCGCAGCAAGACCAGTTCATTGCGCCGTTTGTTAATCGCCAGAAACAACGACCCTAATTGCATGACGACGTAGAGCCAAGGCGAGATTGGCACGCCAATCACGACCGCGCCCGCGAATGCGCGAAGGACGAAGCCCGCCGACAGCGCGAACAAGTCAACGATCACCCAATTCTTGAAAAGCAGCGAGTAGCCTACGTTGACGAGGAAATAGGTGAGTCCAATCAGCGCGAACCACCGATCGAGCCAATAAGCGCCCGCTAATGCGCCGCTCAACAACACCACCAACACGAAGATGGCTAAGTTCACAGGCAAGCGCCCCGATGGCAATGGGCGCAGACGCTTGAGGGGATGCAACCGATCTTTTTCAACGTCAGCCAAATCGTTTAGCAAATACACACAACCTGACAAAACGCAAAACAACACGAAGGCTATCGTCGCCTGTGTCAGCATGGCGTACATCTGCGGCGTGAATGGTTGCCAGTACTGGTTGAGCGTGATGAGGAACGCGACGAAGATGACGATGTTTTTGCTCCATTGTTTGGGGCGCAGTGAAATAAACAGGGCTTTGAGCATTTGCATGGAAGTAGTTAGAGCCAACTCCCTTTGAGTAACTAAGTGTACAGTGAACCTGCGCAAGGTTAACGTAACACTATGAACAGCGATGATAGCAAGGCTAAAGACAAACGCCAAATGACCACACCACAACCAATTGAGGCGCTGCGACCATGGGTTGGTCGCTTGCCAAAGGGCGCTGGGTTTTACTGACATTGGCACTGGGTGGTATGGCTGCAGTCATAGCGTTGACCACACCCAACCCCACCGCGTTCAGCCGATCGCTTGCCACATTTCACTTCGGCTACTGGCTCACCGTCGCTGGTTTACTGTCGAGCGTCTTGACAGAAATTGGCACTCACTTCACACATCGGGCTCTTCTGACTTGAATGTAGTTCAGCATGGTGAGCTTGTCGAACCATGCGGATTATTGAGTTGCCCGCACCCATCGAC
The DNA here is from genome assembly GCA_964509505.1 of uncultured Anaerolineae bacterium. Taxonomy (GTDB): domain Bacteria; phylum Chloroflexota; class Anaerolineae; order JACRMK01; family JACRMK01; genus CAZDYP01. The sequence goes on from CAZDYP010000003.1 coordinate 7,764, forward strand.
AAGCTCAGGGTGCTGGGTTCTACACCAAAGTCGGGTAGAGCCACAAATCGTCATCCGACCTGATGACAAAAGGAGATTGCAGTATGACAAAAAAATGGGCATTGATTCTTGGCGCGAGCAGCGGCTTTGGCGCAGCCAATGCGCGCGCGCTCGCGCAGGCAGGCTTCAACATCTTTGGCGTACATTTTGATTTGAAGCAGACTTTGCCGCTGGCTAAAGCCGTGCAAGCGGATTGCGAAGCGGCGGGCGCAGAGACCATCTTCTTCAATCAAAATGCCGCCGACGACGCGAAGCGACAGACCGCGCTCGACAAGATGCAGGCGAAACTCAACGAGCGTGGCGAATATCTTTGGGTGATGTTGCACTCGCTCGCTTTCGGCACGCTGCTGCCATACATCGCCGACACGCCCGAAGGCGCTGTCAGCCGCGCCCAGATGGAAATGACGCTCGACGTGATGGCGAACTCGCTCGTCTATTGGACGCAAGATTTGGTGCGGCGCAACCTGCTGACGCGCGGCAGCAAAATCTTTTCGATGACGAGCGCGGGCGGGCATCGCGTCGTGGTTGGCTATGGCGCGGTCTCTGCTGCCAAAGCTGCGCTCGAATCGCACACGCGCCAACTGGCGTTGGAGCTGGCGACGCGCGGCATCTTCGTCAACTGCATCCAAGCAGGCGTCACCGACACGCCCGCGCTGCGCAAGATTCCCAACTCCGACAAGTTGATTGAAACCGCCATCGCCAACAACCCCGGCAAGCGCCTCACCACGCCGCAAGATGTCGCCAACACCATCGTCGCATTGATGGACGAGCGGGTGCAATGGATCAGCGGCACGATCATCAAAGTGGATTGCGGCGAGGACAACACAGGGTTGTAGCTAGGAGGCGTGATGAGTCGCAATCAAAAAATTATTTTGCTCATCACGTCGTTGGTCCTGCTATCCTGTTGCGCGTGTGGGGTGGGCGCTTACATCATGGGGCAGCGCCTTTTCGATTACGCGCTTGGAGGCGTCTCGGATCCGGCCAAAGCCAAAGAGGTTGCTAAACGCATCGCCGATTACACGTTGCCGGCGGGCTATGAAGAAAAGGGCGGCGTGGACTTCTTCCTGATGCAGATGGTGGTCATCTTGCCCATACAAGAACGTCCCGATGGCTTGATCATTATGCTCATGCAATTCAACAGCGACACGAGCCGTGAGCAAATGGAACAACAGATGCGCGATAGCCTACGACAAGGCGGCGTGGATCGGGACATACGTGATTTGCGCGTCGTCGGCACGGAAACCGTCACCATCAAAGGGCAACCCGTCACGCTGACCATCTCGGAAGGCTTCAGCGTTCAAAACAATGCGGTGATACGCCAAGTCGTTGGCGCATTTCAGGGTAAAGGCGGCGCCACGCTCATCATGGTGATGGGTGCGGTTGAGGATTGGGACAAGACGTTGCTCGACAATTTTTACAAATCCATTCGCTGAGAAACCCGCAGCGTCGCGCTGTGCGATGCGACACAATTACACTAATTAACTCAACACGAAGATTTCACAAAGATATAAAATCTTTGTGTTCTTTGCGCATCTTAGGGCTTTTGTGTTGAGTAAGTTTCTGGGTAGATTGCTAATGAAAGAACTACTCGTCACATTCTATGACTATGGCTGTTGGGCAAACCAGCGTCTCTTGGATCAAGCAGTGCGGGTGACGGATGCGCAATGGCGACAACCCTTTTCGCAAGGCTATCGCACGCTCGCAGATAACTTTGCGCATCTCGTCTCTAGCGATTGGCGCTGGTACATGATGGGTTGGCGCGGCGAACAGACGCCACAAGGCACGGCGCTTGCCGACCTCACCACCCTCGACGCGATTCGCTCGGCATGGGAACGATTGTATGGCGAGCGTCGCGCCTATCTTGCCTCGCTAACTGAAGCACAACTCCATGAACCGCTACGCAATCCGCGCGGCGGTCCCGCCCCATTGCGTTGGCAAGGCATCTTGACATGTGCGTTGCACGGCACACACCATCGCAGCGAAATCGCCGCCATGCTCACCGATTGTGGGCATTCGCCGGGCGATTTAGATTTGCTGTTCTTCTGTCTGGAACACAACCAACCGCCTGCCCCTGCGATCCATTCGCTCATAATCACGTTGTATGACTACACCATCTGGGCGAATGGGCAACTACTGGCGAAGAGTGCTCAGCTCACCGATGCGCAGCGGACCCAAGTTTTTTCGCAAGGCTACAAATCTATCTTCGATACAGTGATTCACACACTCGCCGCCGAGACGCTCTGGTTCGCGCGTTGGCGCGGCGCATCACCGCGCGCCGTTCTGTCGCGCGCCGATGTGCCTACCTTAGCTGATGCCCAAGCGCGTTGGGAAGCGCTCATTGGGGAGCGCCGCGCGTTCCTCAGCAGTCTGAGCGAAACCCAACTCGCTCAACTCGCCCAATGGACGAGTACACGCGGCGAGCCACACGCCCTACCTCTATGGCAAATCATCTTGCACTGCGCCAATCATTCCATGCAACACCGCGCAGAACTCGCGGCGATGCTCACCGACTTAGGACAATCGGCAGGCGATTTGGATTTTGTGTTTTTTGCGATGGCG
>CAZDYP010000003.1:10461-15260 GCA_964509505.1 uncultured Anaerolineae bacterium
CACCGACTTAGGACAATCGGCAGGCGATTTGGATTTTGTGTTTTTTGCGATGGCGCAGCCACAGTAATCAGTGTTCAGTGAACAGTGTGCAGTGAACACTGAACACTTCTAGGAAACCTCATGCTACAACAAGAAAAAATTGACCAAGCCATCGGCGTCTTGCGCGAGTTGAACGTGGATGCGTGGCTGTTGTATGCGCGCGAGACAAGCGAGATCAACGAGCCGAGTTGGGGACTCGTCGCACCAGCAGGTGTGGTGTGGCCCGCCGCCATCATCATCACCGCACAAGGCGAGCGCTTTGCCATCGTCGGCAAGCACGATGATGCAGCGTATCGCGCGAGCGGACTCTACACGGATGTCATCACTTATGTGCAAGGCATTGGCGAGACCCTGCGCAGCCTGTTGACTGAGATTGACCCCAAAAGCATTGGCCTCAACTTCTCAAAGAGCAACACGGCAGCAGACGGCTTGACGTACGGCATGTTCCTGCAATTACAAGAACACCTCAAAGGCACACCGTATGTGGAGCGCTTCAGGTCTGCCGATGCGGTGGTGTCGCGTGTGCGCGGACGCAAGACACCGAGCGAAGCTGCGCAGATTCGCGCGGCGATTGACACGACGATGAAATTATTCGCTGAAGTGACGCCACACATCAAGGTCGGCGCAACCGAACGCGAGTTGTACGATTTCATGCAACGCCGCGTGAACGAGCTGGGCTTGGGCTATGCGTGGGAACAAGCAGGCAATCCCATCGTGAACACAGGACCGCAATCAACGGTGGGGCATGGACCGCCCACCAACAACCTACGCGTCGAAGCGGGTCATGTCGTCCACATGGACTTCGGCATCAAGCAGAACGAGTATTGCTCGGACATTCAACGCTGTTGGTATGTGCTGCGCGCCGGTGAAACTGAACCGCCTGCCGCATTGCAAAATGCGTGCGCCGCCGTTGCGAAAACGATTGCCGAAGGTGCAAAGGCATTGAAGCCCGGCGTGATGGGCTGGCAGGTGGATGCGCGTGCGAGAGAGGTCATCACAGGCGAAGGGTATCCTGAATACCAGCACGCCTTTGGGCATCAACTTGGACGCACGGCGCACGATGGCTCGACGCTATTGGGGCCGCGTTGGGAACGCTATGGTGAAACACCCTATGGCCTCATCGAAGCGGGGCAAGTGTTCACGCTCGAACTCGGCGTGATGACGGAGGCGGGTATGGTCGCGCTCGAAGAAGATGTGATCGTGACGGAGACGGGATGCGAGTTTTTGGAAGAACCGCAAACTACACTTTGGGTAATTAGTAATTCGTAATTGGTAATTAGGCGTTCTCAATTATGAATTACTAACTCACGTTACGCAGCCATAGGCTGTCATTGCGAGCGAAGCGAAGCAATCTCCTACATGCGACATGGAGATTGCTTCGCAAACAACGCTCGCAAAGACGACGGTGTGTAACGCGAGTTACCAATTACCAATTACCCTCGAAGATGAAACAACGTCTCGATCTCTTGTTGATTGAACGCAAGCTCTGTGAGTCGCGCGCGAAGGCGCAAGCGCTCATCAGGGCAGGCGAGGTATTCGTCAATGGGCAACGTGTGGACAAGGCGGGCGCGCCGGTGCGCGACGACGCGGAGATTGAGGTGCGCGGCGTGTTGCCTTATGTGTCGCGCGGCGGCTACAAACTCGCGGCGGCGTTGGATGCGTTCAAACTGGATGTGACAAGGCGCGTGTGCGCGGACATCGGCGCTTCGACGGGCGGCTTCACCGATGTGCTGTTGCAGCGCGGCGCGGCAAAGGTGTATGCGATTGATGTGGGCCATGGGCAGCTCGATTGGCGATTGCGCCGTGACCCACGTGTAGTTGTGATGGAGCGCACGAACATTTGCTATGTCGAGTCGTTGCCAGAGCCAATGCAATTTGCATGTATTGATGTGTCATTCATCTCATTGAAATTAGTTTTACCCGTCGTTAAGCAATTACTTGCGAACAACCATTCACTATCTATTATCCACCACTCGCCATCCGCCATTATGCTCATCAAGCCCCAATTTGAAGCAGGCAAAGGGCAAGTCGGCAAAGGCGGTGTGGTGCGCGCGGTGAACGTGCATCGTATCGTGTTGCGTGATCTGTTAAACTGGTGCGCGCATGAAGGTTGGCAAGTGCGCGGGCTGCTGGCGTCACCCATCAAGGGCCCCGCAGGCAACGTAGAATTTCTCGCGCACGTGAGTTTGCCTGTCACGCAACCGCTGACATCAGTTGAGGCATGGCTTGACACAGCACTCGAACAAGCTAAACAACTCGCCTGAAGTCATCGTCGTCGGCGATACGTGCATTGACATTGTGGCGCGCGTCGAATCGTACCCGCCCATCGGCGGCGACGCGCAACCCATCGAGACGACGCTAGCCGTCGGCGGCACGGCGCTGAACACAGCCATCATGCTGCGACGCTTGGGCATCAACCTTGCATTCTGCACTCGCGTTGGCGCGGACCTCTTGGGCGACTTCGCTTGCCAAGCGCTGCAACGCAACGGCATTGCACTCGATTATGTTCAGCGCGATCCTGCGACGCTGACGGGACTTGTCTATGTCGCGGTCACACCCGATGGGCAACGCACGATGTTGGGCGGCGCGGGCGCGAATCGCCACCTTGCCGCAGAACAATTGCCGCTCAACGCGATTCGTCAAGCGCGTTGGTTGCACGTTGGCGGTTACACCTTGTTGGATGTGGCTGCGCGTGAAGCCGCATGGCGCGCCAGCGAAACGGCTAACGCGGCAAACGTCGCGGTGTCACTCGACTTGAGCGATGCGCTGATGCGACTCGCAGCCGAGCAGGTTGTTGCCATCGCGCCTTATGTGGAGGTCTTGCTGCCAAGCGGCGACGCGGGACGCGATTTGCCCATCAAAGCGCATGGGATAATCGCGCGCAAGTTGGGCGCAAGCGGATGCGTGATCGTCAGTGATGACGGCTGTGTACCTGTGCCAGCGTTGTGCGTCGCGCAGGTGGTAGATACGACGGGCGCAGGCGACGCCTTCAATGCGGGCTTCATCGCGGGGCGCGTGCGCGGTTTGGATGTGCGCGCGAGTGCGCTGCTGGCGAATGCGTGCGGCGCAGCCGCGGTGACGGTGCTCGGCGCAGGCAATGCGTTGCCCACGCGTGAAGTGGTGATAGAATTGTTGCGCGACGATACGCCTGAAGGTTGGCAAGCGGAAGCGCAACACATTTTGCGTGCGTTGCCAGGAGATTGACATGGCAAAGATCAACGCACTCGAAGGGCTGCTAGCTGCGGTTGCCAGCTTCAACCTTCGCTCATGTCCAGAAAGCGCGCAACGCTGCTTGCTCGCACGGGACTTCTGTTGGTCGCCAATCTCGCGCCAGAGACGATGGCTGTAACCCTCCACTGCGAGCGCAGCGTTTTTTCTAAACCTGAGCGTCAATCTTTAGCTTTTAAGCTCTAATCACAAAGGACATTATGCCCAAGAAAACACGTATGATTCTCGTCGGCGCGGGCGGCATGGCTCGCCATCACATCCGACGGTTGTTGTTGCAGCAAGACACGACGAAAGTCGTCGCGCTCTGTGAACCCAACACGGAACAATACAAGCTCTCCGCACAACTGTTCAAAGACGCAGGCGTGAAAGCGCCGCCCAACGAACCTGATCTCGAAAAACTGTTGGGCGAGCGCGAGGGTGAGCTGGACGCTGCGTTCATCATCACGCCGCACGTCTATCATCACGCGCAGGCGACGATGTGCATGGAAGCGGGGCTCGACGTGCTGCTCGAAAAGCCGATGGTGATGAACGCGCAAGAGGCGCGCTCGCTCATTCGCACGAAAGATAAAACCGGTCGCTTGCTCACCGTCGCATTTCAATCATCGCTCAGTCCTTATGTGAACAAGGCGCTTGCGTGGATTCGCAACGGCGATGCGGGTGAGCTCACCGCGATTCACGCCAACGTGTGGCAGAGCTGGAAAGTTGAACAGACAGGCGCGTGGCGACAAGAGCCCAAGCTGGCAGGCGGCGGCTTCTTGTTCGACACAGGCGCGCATCTGCTCAACATCGTCGTGCGTCTCGCCGACGAAGACTTCGATGAGGTCGCCGCGTGGATGGATAACCGCGAGCGCAAAGTGGACATCATCACGACCGCGATGGGGCGCTTGAAGTCAGGCAAGTTCGTGACGATTGGCGCATGCGGCGACACGGTGAAGTCGTGCGAAGCCAACGTGAAGGTGTTCGGCACGAAGATGATTTTGGAGACGGATGTGTGGGGTGCGTGGCTGCGCGTGCGGCGCGAGGGCAGCAGGAAGTTCCGCCCTGTGAAAAAGCTCGAATGGCGTGGCGTGTGGGAAGCGTTCCTCGCAGTGCGCGCGGGCGAAATCGAGAACCCCTCACCGCCCGAGCTCGGCTTGCGCCTCGCGTTGTTGTGGGACGCGATTAACGAGAGCGCAAGGCAGGGTGGGAAGCCGGTGAAGTGCTGATGGGGTGAAGGGATGAAAGGGTGAAGGGGGTGATGATAATGGAACGCTTGCTCCATACTATGCGCTTATTGGTATTGCTTGTCGCAAACTGTTTTGTAGTTTCTGTCTGTTTTTTCTTCATCTCACAGGAACTACCCATCTTGCAATTCTCTACCGTTGCCACACCGCCCCCAACGCTTGTGCCCTGTAAGCCAAATTTCAAATGTACGATTTTGGTCTCACCTCTTGGTCGCATCCAGCTCCATTTTGTAGCTGACTTAGTTGTTGCATCCCATAAGCCATACTCTGAGCTGACCTTGCCAAGTGGAAAACAGATTACAAATGCCT
>CAZDYP010000003.1:15270-15656 GCA_964509505.1 uncultured Anaerolineae bacterium
TCATACGATGACCAGTTCGCAATCCTTGCACAGTGTCCCATTGATCCTGTCAATCGCGATCCATGTCCACTCCATGTATGGGATATGGTGAAAAGTGAAGAGATAAAAGGCGTTGGGGCATCTATTGATTCTCAGTGGGTGCCTGATGAACATGCTATTGCCACTGTTATGATGCGACGCGAACCACCATCAACCGTATGGTACAGAGAAATCTACTATCTTGGAATTATGGACGTACACACCAAACAAATAACTATCCCTGATGAGTGCCCATCGTGGTACAAACGTCCCATGTACACTCGCTCGCCTATACAATGTCTTGGACGACCAGGTTTTGCGCCTTTGCCAACACTTACGTCGCCACCTAACCCATAAAATCTGCAATC
>CAZDYP010000003.1:15666-48232 GCA_964509505.1 uncultured Anaerolineae bacterium
GCACTCGACAAGGCATTGGCAGCAGGCGTCGAGGCAGTCGAAATCGTGCCAGCGCACACGCCGTTGGCGGAATGGCTGGACAATCCAGCCGCGCAAGCCAAAGCGAAAGACATGCTGGCTGCGCGCGGTCTCAGCATCAGCGCGTTCTCGACGCATGGCAACCCATTGCATCCGAATCCCGCCATCGCCAAGCGAGACGATGAGCGTTTTCGCCAAACGATTCGCCTTGCGCAACAAATGGGCGTGCCTGTGGTCAACAACTTCAGTGGTTGCCCCGGCGGTTCGCCCAGCGACACGACGCCCAATTGGGTCACCTGCTCGTGGCCGACGGACTTCACCGATGCGTTGAAGTGGCAATGGGAAGCAAAGGTCATTCCCTACTGGCGCGAGCTCAATACATTCTTGACGGATCACGGCGTCAAGGTCGCCATCGAGCAACATCCTGGCTTCGTCGTTTACAACACAGGCACGATGTTGCGCCTGCGCGCCGAATGCGGCGCAGCCATTGGCACGAACTTCGATCCGAGCCATCTCTTCTGGCAAGGCATTGACCCCGTGCAAGCGATTCACGCGCTGAAGGGCTGCATCTTCCACATGCACGCGAAGGATACGACGCTGCAACGCGCGAACATTGCCGTCAATGGTGTGCTCGACACAGGTTCGTATGCGAACCTCGCGCAGCGCTCATGGTATTTTCGTTCGGTGGGTTATGGGCAACCCGAAATCGTGTGGAAAGACATGATGACCGCGCTCCGCATCGCGGGCTACGATTACGTCATGTCCATCGAACACGAAGACGCGCTCGCTTCGGTGGCTGAAGGCTTGAGTAAAGCAGTCTCATTCTTGAAGGGCGTGTTGCTGACGGAACAGCCCGCCCAAGCTTGGTGGATATAAAAGTGTCAGGGGTCAAGTATCATGTGTCATGTAGCGCGCAACCAATGATACTTGACACCTGACACTTGACACTTAGGGTTCGTTAAAAAATAACTTCCCGACCCGCTCACGCTGGATTTGCGACCGAAGGAAGTCCAGCGCATGGAGCGGCGGATTACAAATCCGCCTTGAGCGGAGGTTGTTCTTTTTTGGACCCTTAGCATTTGGAATTTGAATGCCGATTTTTATCAAACGACCGAGTGAAATAGCGCAGATGCGCGAAGCGGGGCGCATTGTTGCGGAAGTGTATGAGCGACTCCAGCGAGCCATCCAACCGGGTATCACCTTGCGGGAGCTCGACCGTATTGCTACTGAACATTTGAAAAAGTACGACGCAGAGCCCTTGTACAAAGGCTATCGCGGCAGCAAGGACGACCATCCGCCCTTTCCTGGCGTCATTTGCACTGCCGTCAATGAAGAAGTGTGTCATGGCATTCCCAACCAACGCATGTTGCGCGAAGGCGACATCGTAGGCATTGACATTGGCTTGCGGTATCGCGGCTATTGCGGCGATGCGTGCGTGACGTTCCCTGTTGGTAAAATTTCGGAGGAGGCGCAACGCTTGCTTGACGTAACGCAAGAATGTTTGCGGCGCGGCATCGAAGCCGCGCGCGTTGGCAATCGCGTCGGGGATGTAGGCGCAGCGATTCAGACATACGCGGAAGGGCTTGGTTACAGCGTCGTCGAAGAATGGGCGGGGCATGGGCTGGGGCGCATTTTGCACGAGGAGTTCAGCGTGCCACACAGGGGTCAACGTGGACACGGCGATCCGTTTCGTGCGGGCATGACCTTCACGATTGAGCCGATGATCAACGTGGGCACGGCTGAAACGAAGTTGTTGAACGACGGTTGGACCGTCGTCACCGCGGACCGCAAGCTCTCGGCGCAATTCGAGCATACCATTGCAGTTACACCTAACGGGCCCGAAATTTTGACAAAGCTGTAAGGCAAGTTTGAAACTTGTCCTCCTTGTGATGAGTCAACGGGTAAACGAGGAACACTCGTTTGCCCGTTTTTTGTGTTAGAATAGGCGCGCGTGGAAACAAACTCACACGGAGAATACGCAATGACCAATGATATTTGCTACATGTCCGCCAGCGAGCTGGCGGAGCAAATTCGCGCCAAACAGCTCTCGCCCGTCGAAGTCGTAGAGGCGATCTTCAAGCGCATCCATGCAGTCAATCCAAAACTCAACGCCTACTGCACATTGACTGAAGAAAGCGCACGCGCCGAAGCGAAGGCCGCCGAAGCCGCTGTGATGCGCGGCGATCAACTAGGTTTGCTTCATGGCGTGCCGGTGTCCATCAAAGACTTGCTCATCACGAAGGGCGTGCGGACGATGCGCGGCTCGAAAATCTATGAGCATTTCATTCCCGACGAGGATGCGCCTGCCGTCGCGCGCTTGAAGCAGGCGGGCGCGCTCATGCTCGGCAAGACGACGACGCCAGAGTTTGGTTACAAGGGCATGACCGATTCGCCCGTGACGGGCGTCAGCCGCAATCCGTGGAATCTATCGCGCACGCCCGGCGGCTCGTCGGGCGGCGCGGGCGCAGCCGTGGCGGCGGGCATGGGGCCGCTGGCGGTTGGCACGGATGGTGGCGGCTCGATTCGCATTCCCGCGTCGTTCTGTGGCATCTTCGGCATGAAGGCGTCGTTTGGGCGCGTCGCTGCCTATCCGCCGAGCGCCGTCGCCGCACTCTCACACACGGGACCGATGACGTGGACGGTGCGCGATGCGGCGATGATGTTGAACGCGCTAGTTGGGGCCGATGACCGTGATAGCAACTCGTTGCCGCACGATGGCGCCGATTACCTCAAAGCGTGTGAGGGCGACATTAAAGGGTTGCGCGTCGCGTGGAGCGCGAATCTTGGTTATGCGCCCGTCGAGCCAGAGATCGTGCGCGTGACAGAAGCGGCTGCGAAGGTGTTTGCGAGCGAGTTGGGTTGTGTGTTGGAGGAAGCAAATCCACCTTTTGAAAATCCAATGTCTATCTTCAGTATCTTATGGGTCGGCGGCATCGGCACATACTTGCAACCATATCTTGCGGAATGGAAAGACAAACTCGACCAGGGACTGGCGCGGATGATTGAACTTCTGCCGCAAATCACGGGCGAACAGTACGTCAGCGCGTTGATGCAGAAAGCGCAACTGTGGGACAAGACACGAAAATTTTTCGAGACCTATGATTTGCTGCTCACGCCGACCATGCCGACAGTTGCGTGGGAAGCGGGCAAAGATGCGCCCAGCGCCATCGCAGGCCAACCCATTCAAGATTTCGGCTACACACCCTTCACCTTCCCGTTCAACTTGACGGGACAACCGGCAGCAACCGTGCCATGTGGGTTCTCGTCGGATGGGTTACCCATTGGTCTGCAAATCGTCGGGCGACGCTTGGCCGATGCAACGGTGTTGCGCGCATGCGCGGCGTTTGAAGCGGCAAGACCGTGGCACGCCAAGCGCCCCAATGTGTAGCTGCTGAACAGGCGGCGACATGATGAAATTCGCTAACCCCAAAAACGACATGGCGTTCAAAAAAATTTGAGCAAGGCTCAATTGAGGGAGTTGGCATACGAAGAAGGGACACAAGCAGGGATGCAAGCGGGCTTGCAACGCGGAATGGAACAAGGTTTGCAACAAGTTCACAGACAAATCGCACAGGCTATGCGCGCCAGGGTTTGCCCCAGCGCTGATCGCGCAACTCACGGGGCTTTCGCTAGACGAAATCGCCGCATTGTGACAGCGCTTTTTGCAAAGGAGTTAATCTCATGCCCAAACAAGTCATTCACCCCCCAGGCTTACAAAAGCCACCCACTTATTCGCACGTCGTCAAAGCGGGCGACACCGTGCACATTTCCGGACAGATCGCGCTCGACGAGAATGGCAACCTCGTCGGACGCGGCGACATTGAGGCGCAGGCGGTGCGCGTCTTCGAGAATTTGAAACTGGCGCTCGCGTCGGTCAACGCGACGTTTGACGACGTGGTAAAAATGACGACCTTCATCACCGATGCGCGCTATCGCGACGCCATACGTACGGTGCGCGCGCGTTACCTCAAAGACCCATATCCTGCCAGCACCTTGCTCGTCGTCGCGGGGCTCGCCATGCCCGAACTGTTGTTGGAGATCGAGGCGACGGCGTATCTTGGAGAATAGAGACGAGGGAACCAATCGCATTTCATGAATCAATCGCAGATTAGAAATTTTGTCATCACGGCGCATGTGGATCACGGCAAATCCACACTCTCTGACCGGTTGTTGGAGCGCACCGGCACGATTGCCAAGCGCGACATGTCCGAACAGTTGCTCGACTCGATGGATTTGGAGCGCGAGAAAGGCATTACCATCAAGGCGAAGGCGGTACGGATGCCTTATCGCGCGCCCGATGGTCAGGAGTACGAGCTCAATTTGATTGACACGCCGGGGCATGTGGATTTCGGTTACGAGGTGTCGCGTGCGTTGGCGGCTTGTGAGGGTGCGATTCTCGTCGTGGATGCGTCGCAGGGCGTCGAGGCGCAGACGTTGGCGAACTTGTATCTCGCGCTCGAACACAATCTCGCCATCATCCCCGTCATCAACAAGATTGACTTGCCTGCCGCGCGGCCCGACGAAGTTGCCGAAGAAGTGCAAAACTTGTTGAGTGTGTTGCCCGACGAAGTGATCCGCGCGTCAGCCAAAGAAGGCATCGGCATTGACGAGATTTTGCAAGCCATCGTGCAACGGGTGCCGCCACCGCAAGGCAAGCGTGATGCGCCGTTGCGCGCGCTCGTCTTCGATTCGCATTATGATGTGTATAAGGGCGTCGTCGCGTACGTGCGTATCATGGAAGGCAGCGTCCAGACGACGCAACCGCTCGTGATGATGGCGCACAATCAGAAGATCGAGGCGTTGGAAGTTGGCGTCTTCGCGCCCAAGCTGACGCCAACCGCGGAGCTGCAAGCGGGTGAGGTGGGTTACATCGCCACGGGGTTGAAGGATGTGAAGGAAGTATCAGTCGGGGACACCATCACTACAGCCACCTATCCTGCGCGTGAGCCACTGCCAGGCTATCGCCCCGCTAAACCAATGGTGTTCGCGGGTTTGTATCCGACCAATGGCCCCGACTATGCGTTGTTGCGTGATGCGCTCGAAAAGCTGCGGCTCAACGACGCCGCGCTGGTGTATGAACCTGAGTCATCAGTCGCGTTGGGTTTTGGCTTTCGTTGCGGCTTCTTGGGCTTGCTGCACATGGAGATTGTGCAAGAGCGTTTGGAGCGCGAATACGATTTGGATTTGATTGCGACAGCGCCGAGTGTGGAGTATCACGTCTTGACGAAGCGAGGCGAGGTCATCGTCGTGGACAATCCCGCGCAATTGCCCGAGCCAGTGGACATCGAAGAGATTCACGAGCCGTGGATGAAGATCAGCGTTTATACGCCAAAGGATTACATCGGGCCCATCATGGACTTGGCGACGACGCGGCGCGGCGAGTACGAGAAGATGGACTTCCTCGACGCGCAGCGGGTGCATCTGCAATATCGCTTGCCACTCTCCGAGCTCATCATTGACTTTTACGATCAATTGAAATCCCGCACGCGCGGCTATGCCTCGCTCGACTATACCTTTGACAAATATCAAGCAGGCGAGTTGGTGAAGCTCGACATCTTGGTAAACGAGGAGCCTGTGGACGCGCTCTCGCTCATCGTGCATAAAGATATGGCGTATCTGAAGGGCGATGCGCTGACGCGCAAATTGAAAGAGGTAATTCCGTCACAGCTGTTCGCCGTGCCGATTCAAGCCGCCATCGGCAGCAAAGTGATCGCGCGTCAAACGGTGCGCGCTTTACGCAAGAACGTCTTGGCGAAGTGCTACGGCGGCGACATCACGAGGAAGAAAAAACTCCTAAACATCCAGAAGGCGGGGAAGAAGCGTATGAAACAGTTCGGGAATGTGGAAATTCCACAAGAGGCTTTTATGGCAGTGTTGAAATTAGGAGAGGAGTAGTTGTCGCTATTTCAACTGCGCCATTCAGGAACTCATCGAGTATGCGCCTGAGCCTGAACGCAAGGGGCGCAGATAAACACGTTCACGTTTCATGGAGAACACCCTATGACCACCCCCCCCATCCCCCCCGGCCCCCAACGCCGCAACGTCTTTGGTCATCTGCGCGATTTCAACCGCGACCCGCTCGACTTCTTCGTGCGGATGCGTGACTATGGCGATGTGGTGCGCTTCATGCAGTGGCCCATTGACGGCTATCTGCTCAACCATCCCGACGACATCAAAGACCTGTTGGTCACTCACAACAAAAACTTTGCGAATCAAACCAACTTCCATCGTTGGCTCTCGAAAGCGATTGGCGAAGGATTGCTGACGAGCAACGGCGATTTTCACTTGCGCCAACGTCGCCTCATTCAGCCCGTCTTCCATCGCCAACGCATCGGCAGCTACGCCGGCATCATGGTTAAGCACGCGCAAAAAGTCACCGACGCTTGGCGCCATGACAACAAAGTAGCGGTGGACGAAGACATGATGCAGATTACGCTCTGCGTCGTGAGTGAGGCGTTGTTCGGACAAGACAGTTTGGACGAGGATACCATCCAGCGCATTGGCGAGGCGATGAACATTTCGAACCATTACCTTTCGATGCGCCCCACACAACCACTGGGCGAGCTGTGGCATCGGCTGCCGTTGCCCAGCACGCGCCGTTTCCGTCAGGCGCAAACCTTGTTGGATGGCATCGCCTATCGCTTCATCCGTGAGCGTCGCGCCAGCGGGCAACGCACCGACGATTTGCTCTCGCTGCTGCTGGACGCGCAAGACACCGAAGGCGACGGCACGGGCATGAGCGACAAACAAGTAAAGGATGAAGCTAGCACCCTGTTCGCGGCGGGCCATGAGACGACGGCGAATGCGCTGATGTGGACGTGGTATCTCTTATCGCAAAACCCCGACGCCGAAGTGCGGTTTCACGCGGAGTTGGATGCCGCGTTGAGCGACCACGCGCCGACGTTGGACGATGTGCCACGACTGACCTATACGCACCAAGTTTTTTCGGAGTCGTTGCGTTTGTATCCGCCCGCGTGGTCAATCGGGCGCATCGCGCTCAACGATTACACCGTGCGCGGTTACACGATTCCGAAAGGCTCCGTCGTCGTGATGGCGCCCTATTCGCTGCATCGTGACGCGCGCTACTATCCTGAGCCCACTCGCTTCGACCCATCACGCTGGACGAAAGACGCCGAAGCGCAACGCCCTAAGTTTGCATACGTGCCATTTGGCGCAGGCCCGCGTCAGTGCATCGGCGAACATTTTGCGTGGCTAGAGGGCGTGCTGGTATTGGCGACGATTGGGCGGACTTGGCGGCTGCGGCTCGCGCCTGATTGCGTGGTCGCGACGAACCCATTGATCACGTTGCGCGCGAAGCACGGCATGCAGATGATCGCGGAGCGCAGAAAATGAGGCAGCGGCGTTCGCTAACGCCAGCCGCTCACGAACATTTGTCGTGACCGTTGCATTCCGCCAATTAGCCCCGTGCTGGAAACGCTGCCGTTAAACAACCAAACGGTATTGGCGCTTACGGTCAAGCCCGAGCTCAATCGCAGAAGCCCCATCGCACGGCGGACGTTTCTACATGCGCGTCTCATCATTCGCCTGTCGCGCGCCGTGTCGGGACGTGAGCCAGAGTTCGAGTTGATTGTCGAGAAGTTGTGTGTGCGCGTGTGGGCAAAGTAGGAAATGCCGTAGGAGTAACACAACTCGTGACTGCCCTTGCTCCCCAAGCTTTTGTCGCCAAATGGCGCGACATGACGTTGAAAGAAAAATCTGCGCGGCGCGCACTACCCCAGCAAGGAAGACATCTTGCGCATCGTCGAGCCTGTATTGATGGTGCCGTTGCGTCGTCGTTGGGCTGACGCGCAAGCACAGGCACATAAAGCCAAGACACGCGCTGCCGCGCAAAAACTCTTGCTGACTTCACGCACGACACGACAAGGATGCGCTTTGAAGCGAGCTACGATTGCCAGCGTGTGTAGGTAAGCGAAAGAACACGCCAGACACGAAAGGGTTGCGCTCTTTCGCGGTTTTCACGTTCTTTCGTGAGTTTCGTGTTCCAAAACCTTTCGTGTTGCATTAGCTTGAGGACTGCTATGTCTCAACCCTCTAAAGTTTCACGTCATTCATTCGAGGCACTCTCCCGCAAGGTCATCGCCGCGTGCATTGATGTGCAGAGACAGCTCGGCGTGCATTGCAGGGAGATTGACTATCAACGCGCGTTGGCACTGGCTTTGCCCAAACAAAATGTGATGTTCCAACGTGAGGTGGAGATTCCGATTGCGTATGATGGCGTGATGGTCACACGCCGCCGCGTGGACTTTGTCATTTGGGATGCAGAGGCTGAGTTGATTCTGGAAACGAAAGCCATCTCGCAGATACGCCCAGAAGACGTGGAGCAATGCTTACTGTATCTGCGGCAAGGCAACTATAAAGTGTGCCTGCTCATCAACTTTGGGCAGAAGCCGCTAGGGATTCGGCGCTTTGTGCATACGCCGCAAGCTACGCAAAAGCGAATACCCATATCACCAACAAAAAAACCGTCATTAGATGCTATAATGCGCGGGGC
Organism: uncultured Anaerolineae bacterium; assembly: GCA_964509505.1. Lineage (GTDB taxonomy): Bacteria > Chloroflexota > Anaerolineae > JACRMK01 > JACRMK01 > CAZDYP01. Next base: position 24,197 of record CAZDYP010000003.1, read on the forward strand.
TGATATAACCTATTTCATCTTTCATCAAAAAGGAGACTCCCATGAAAGCCGCCATTTTACGCGCCGCCAAAACCCCCATGACCATCGAGGACGTTGACCTCGACACGAACTTGCGCCCGAATGAAGTGCTGATTCGCGTCACGCATGCGGGCGTGTGCCACAGCGATTATCATATCATCACGGGCGACGTGCCATATCCGATGCCCGTCGTGCTCGGTCACGAAGGCGCGGGCATCGTCGAGCGTGTGGGCGAAGGCGTGACGCGCCTGCAAGCGCACGATCACGTCTCGCTCAACTTCCGCCCGTTCTGCGGTCATTGCCGCCAATGCAACACAGGGCATCCGAACTTGTGCGACAATGTGCAAACGTTGCGCCAAGCGTGCCGCTTGAGTCAGAGTGGAAACACCGTCAACAACTTTGCGGGGCTGTCGTGCTTCGCGCAATACACGGTCGTGCATGAATCGGGCGCGGTCAAAGTGCCGTCCGATATTCCATTGGATCGCGTTGCGCTCGTCTCGTGCGGCGTGATGACGGGCGTCGGCGCAGTCGTCAACACGGCGAAGGTTGCGCCAGGCGAAACGATTGCCGTGATTGGGTGCGGCGGCGTGGGCCTCAATGCGATTCAGGGCGCGCGCTTGGCGAATGCGTCGGTCATCATCGCGGTTGACATCCACGACAACAAGCTGGAGATGGCGACGATGATGGGCGCGACGCATGTCGTCAACGCGAGCAAGGAAGACCCCGTGAAGCGCGTGAAGGAAATCGTGAAGGGCGGCGTGGATTATGCCTTCGAGGTTATCGGTCTGCCGAAGGCGATGGAGCAAGCGTACGCCATGATTCGCAAGGGCGGTTCAGCCATCATCGTCGGGATGCCGCCCGCCACCAGCACGATCACCGTGCCCGCGTATGGATTCTTCTCAGAGGAGAAAAACATTCGCGGCTCGCACTTCGGCGGCGCGCGTCCCGCCGTTGACATCCCACGCATCCTTGAACTGTATCGCAGCCATCAGCTGCGCCTCGACGAACTCATCTCACGTCACTACAAACTCGAACAAATCAACGAAGCGTACGAGGCGTTGGCGAAGGGTGAGGTAGCGCGGAGTGTGATTGATCTTTAGGGCAATGTGCGGTAAGCAGTGTTCAGTGTTCAGTGGGTGTGCAACTGAACACTGAACGCTGAACACTAATTTTTGAGGAGATGATGACAGACTCAAAAGTAGATGAGCTTCAGGCGCGCGTTAGCGCCTCACACGACGCCATCATCAATTTTTTCTGCGAGCTATGCGCGATTCCATCGTATGATTCGCAAATCAAAGATGTAGGTGAGCGTGTCGGCGCGGAGCTGCGTCAGCTCGGCTTCGACGCAGTGCGCTTCGATCAAATGGGCAACATCCTTGGGCGCATTGGCAATGGCAAACGCATCATCGTTTACGATTCGCACATTGATACTGTTGGCATTGGCGATCCTGCTGCGTGGGACTGGCATCCACTCACAGGCAAAATTGAGAACGGCATCTTGTTCGCGCGCGGCGCGTGCGACGAAAAAGGCTCGACGCCAGGCATGGTTTATGGACTTGCCATTGCGCGCGACTTGGGTTTGCTCGATGGTTGGACGGCGTATTATTTCGGCAACATGGAAGAAATATGCGATGGCATCGCACCCAACACCTTTGTCGAGGTTGATCCCAAGGTGCGCCCCGATTTCGTCGTGATTGGCGAGCCGACGAAGCTGCATGTCTATCGCGGACACAAGGGGCGCGTGGAGATGCAAGTCGTGGCAAAAGGGCGCAGCGCCCATGCTGCCTCGAATCAATTAGGCGACAACGCGATTTACAAATTGCTGCCCATCATCGCGGGCGTGCGCGACCTGAATGACACGTTGCACACACACGAGTTTCTCGGGCAGGGGCGCATCACCGTCACCGACATGAAGGTGAAGACGGCTAGTCTCAACGCGGTGCCCGACGAAGCCATCGCCTACATTGACCGCCGCGTGACGTTTGGCGAGACGAAAGAAGAAGCCATCGAGCAAGTGCGCCGGCTCGTCCCGTCAGGCACAGACATCAAAGTTGAAATGTTGTTTTACGATGACCCATCGTACACGGGCTTCGTTTATCCTGTTGACAAGTATTTTCCTGCATGGGCGTTTGAGGAATCGCATCCGCTCGTGCAAGCGGGACAGCGTGCCATCGAAAGATTGTGGCACGAGTCACGACCAACGGGCAAATGGGGCTTCTCGACCAATGGCACCTATTGGGCAGGCAAAGCGGGCATCCCTTCGATTGGCTTCGGACCCGGCGACGAGATTTACGCGCATACGACGCTCGATCAAAACAAGCTGGATGACGTGGTGCAGGCGACAGAGTTTTATGCGTTGCTGCCATCTTTGCTGTAACCAACTTTTCGATTTCCCCTAATCTCCGCTAATACCCTTGAATGGGCTATTAGCGGAAATTAAGGGAGCTTAGGGAAACCATGATTACCCAAGACCACATCAACGAAGCGCGTGCCATCATCAAAGGCAAGGTGCATCGCACGCCGCTGGCGCCTGCGACGAGCATTGGACAACAGTTTGGCGCGCAGCTGTATTTCAAGTGCGAGAACTTGCAACGCACCGGCTCGTTCAAGCCGCGCGGCGCATTGAACAAAATCGCGCATCTGTCGGCGGCAGAAAAAGCGCGCGGACTCATCGCCGTGAGCGCGGGCAACCACGCGCAAGGCGTCGCGTATGCCGCGCAACGCGAAGGCTTGAAAGCGACCATCGTCATGCCTGAAGGTTCGCCGCAAGCAAAGGTGGATGCGACGCGCGGCTATGGCGCGGAAGTTATCGTCACGGGTACGATTGCGACCATCTTCGACAAGGCGAATGAATTGCAGCGTGAACATGGTTACACCTTCGTGCATCCCTTCGACGATTCGCACGTCATCGCAGGGCAAGCGACAGTCGGCATGGAAATCCTTGAGGACTTGCCCGATGTGGAAGTCGTCGCGGTGCAAGTCGGCGGCGGCGGCTTGTTGTCGGGCATCGCCGCCGCGATTAAACTCAACAAGCCGTCGGTGCGCGTGATTGGCGTCGAGTCGGCGTCGGGGCCCGCGTTACAAATCGGCATCAAGGAAGGCAAGTCGGTACGCATCAATCGCGCGCCGACGATTGCCGAGGGGATGGGCGCGCCCTTCACGGGCGAGCTGAACATCCAATTCGCCAAACAGTTCGTGGATGAATTCGTCACGGTGGACGACGAGGACATCAAGCAGGCGATGCGGTGGATTTTGCAGCGCAGCAAAATGCTGACGGAAGGCGCAGGCGCAGGCGGCGCGGCTGCCTTCTTGAGCGGCAAAGCCAAAGTCAAAGCGGGCGCAAAGGTCGTGACGATTTTGAGCGGCGGCAACATTGACTTTGAGCGACTGAAAGGGATTATATGACTATCACCAACAAATCCGAATTTATGACTTACCTACATCAATCCTGGACGGAGTTGCAACAAACGCTTAACGCATTGAGTGATGAGCAAATGACAACCGTGAAGGATCACGTGGGTTGGACGATCAAGGATCACTTGTCGCATCTGATTGCGTGGGAGCGCGGCATCGTCGCATTGCTTCAGTATCAGCCGCGCTATCCTGCGATGGGCATTGACCTTGCGACCCTCCAGGGCAAAAGTGAGGATGAGGAGAACGAAATCCTTCGCAAACAATTTGAAACGCACTCGTTGGCTGAGGTGCGTGCCGCGCTGCAACAGACGCATGAGGCGCTAGTGGCTGTCTTGAACCCATTGAGTGACGAAGACCTGCTCAAGCCCTATGCCCATTATCAGCCTAATGAACCCGGCAAAGATGAGGGGAGACCCATTTACGGTTGGGTGATGGGCAACAGCGCAGGACATTACGCGGAACATTTGCCGTGGATCAAGGCTTTGGCGCACCTATCATAAACAACGCTCAAGACCGGGCAGGTTTCAGAAAATCTGACAGGTCTCGATGCGTATGAGGAGCGTATGCCCTTCGCCATTTTTGCCACCCCATTTTTTTCCGCCAACGCCGTGCGTTTGTTAGAAGGCATCACGGCTTTGCCCGGCGCGCGACTCGGCGTGATTAGCCAAGAGCCGCAAGAGGTCCTCGCGCCCGCATTGCGTAGCAAGTTCGTCGGGCATTGGCGCATTGACGACGCGCTCGACACGGAGCAAATCACCTACGCCGCGCAAAAATTGTCGGAGCAACACGGCGCGATTCATCGCTTGTTCGGCGCGGTCGAGCACATGCAAGTGCCGCTCGCGGAAGCGCGCGCGCAGCTCGGCATCGTGGGCATGAGCGTCGAGGTTGCCAAGAATTTTCGTGACAAGGCGCGCATGAAAGACGTGCTGCGTGCGGCAGGCTTGCCATGCGCGCGGCACAAGCAAGTCAATAGCGACGATGATGCGTGGGCGTTTGCGAGCGAGGTTGGTTATCCACTGGTGATTAAGCCATTGGCAGGCGCGGCGACGCAGACGACCTTTCAAATCGAACAAGCAGCTCAACTGCGTGCGGCGTTGCAAACGATGAAGCCATCCACCAGTCACCCCGCGATCCTCGAAGAGTTCATCACGGGCGACGAGCGTTCCTTCGAGACTATCACGATTAACGGCAAACATATCTGGCATTCGCTCACCCACTACTGGCCATCGCCGCTCGACGTGATGCGGAATCCCTGGATTCAGTGGTGTTTGTTGTTGCCGCGCGAGATTGATATGCCTGAGTACGACGACATTCGACAAATTGGCACACGCGCGCTCGATGCGTTGGGCATGGATACCGGCCTGACGCATCTTGAATGGTTCAGGCGCAAGGATGGAAGCATCGCCATTTCGGAAGTCGCGGCGCGTCCGCCAGGCGCGCAAATCACCACGATGATGTCGCGTGCGAACGATATTGACTTGCCGCGCGAGTGGGGGCGCGTGATGATTCATGGCGAGTTCACCATCCCAGAGCGCAAATACGCGGTGGGTGCGGCATTCTTGCGCGGGCAAGGCGAGGGCAAGCATGTCAAAGCAGTGCATGGACTCGAACAAGCCGCGCGCGAGGTCGGGCATTTAGTGTGCGACGCACGCTTGCCACAAATTGGACAAGAGAAGTCCGTCAGTTATGAAGGCGAAGGCTTCATCATCGTGCGCCATCCAGAGACAGCGGTGGTGGAGCAAGCCTTGAAGCAGTTGGTGTCAACCGTGCGGGTGGAGTTGGGTTGATGCCATTACTCCTCAGCGTGGCAGCGCAACGGGCGACCAGCTCGACGAGTTTGATCTTGCTTTGCCTCGTCGCAGTCGGTATGATAGTGTGGCTCACCCTCGCGCTCCGCATCGTGCCAGAACATCAACGTCTCGTGGTCTTTAGGTTGGGGCGATTGATCGGCGCGCGCGGGCCAGGGTTGTTGCTGTTGGTGCCATTCGTGGATAAGGGTGTGCTTGTAGATTTGCGCGAGCAGACGCGCACACTCGAAGGCGAGCGCATCATCACGCAAGATAATGCGCGCCTCGTTGTTGACCTGACGTGGATGTTCAAGCTGGTTGACCCAGTCCGTAGCGTGACCCAAGTCGCCCACGTCGAAACCGCGTTGCGTGAAACAGCCATCACTATCCTCCATGCGATGTTGGAACGCTTGACGCGCGATGATGTGTTGGCGGCGCGTGATTCCGTCAACATGCAATTGCGCGTGCTGTTTCAAGACTCAGCAACGGCGTGGGGTGTTGACATCACTCAAGTTGAGCTGCGCTCGGTGCGGAGAGAATAACCCATTGAAAGTTTGAGAGGATTCATGTCCAGTAAAATCATCTTCAACGGAAAAGAATATAACAGTCTCGAGGAGATGCCTGCTGATGCGCGACAAGCGTATGAGAGCATGATGGGCATCTTCGCCGACAAAGATCAAAACGGCATCCCTGACATTTTAGAGGGCAAGGGCGACATTAGTACAACGAGCGCGCAACCCACGAGCAACATCACGCTGCAAAGCGCGACCATCGTGTACGACGGCAAGTCGTACAACAACGTGGACGAGCTGCCGCCCGAAGCGCGCGCGCAGTATGAGCAGGCGATGGGCATGTTGGCGGACCAGAATCAGAATGGCGTGCCTGACATGCTGGAAAATGTGCTAGCTATGCCAAGCGCACAGTTCACACAAACCATGCCAACTTCATCGCTCGCGCCCATGCCCCACGACCCATTGCAAACGGATTCGGGCAAACGCGCTAACCCGTGGTTGATTGTAGGCGTCGTCATTGCGGCGTTGTTACTTGTCGTGGCAGCCTTGTTGGTGGTAGTGGTGTTCAGCTCGTTTGCGCCGTAGGGCAAATTGGCAATTTGCCGTGCATACCCATTTTCATCGCAGCCACATGCGATCTACTGACATTGTTTTGATGGCACACGCTCTACATTTACTTTACGAGGAGACATCATGCAAACCAACCTTCGTGGTCGTGACTTCATCGGCGACCTCGACTTTAGCAAAGAAGAAGTGGAAACTGTTTTGGATGTGGCGTGGGACTTGAAGCGCAAACGCGCACTGCACGAACCCCATCCTTTGCTGCGCGACAAGACGCTGGCGATGTTGTTCTTCTTCACCAGCACGCGCACGCGCGGCTCATTCGAGGCGGGCATGGCGCAGCTCGGCGGCCATGCCGCGTTCATTGACTCGCAGGTGACGCAAATCGCGCACGGCGACACCGCCAAAGAAATCGGTCAGATTTATGGACGTTACTTCGACGGCATCGCCATCCGCCAATGCGATTGGCAGTTCGGCAACCAATACATCAACGACGTGGCGAAGGCGTCGCGCGCGCCCGTGCTGAATATGCAGTGCGACGTGTATCACCCGTTCCAAATTCTCGCGGACCTGATGACCGTCATCGAGAAGAAGGGGCGCGAGTTGCGCCGCAAGAAGCTGGTCGTCTCGTGGGCGTATGCGGCGTCATACAGCAAGCCCATCAGCGTGCCGCAATCGCTCATCTTGCAGATGACCCGCTTCGGCTGCGATGTCATGCTGGCGCATCCGCCCGAATTCAAGCTGATGCCCGACATCATGCAACAGGCGCGCGACAATGCGCGCAAGTATGGCGTCGGCTTTGATGTAACCGACGACATGGACGAAGCGTTCAAAGATGCTGACATCGTGTATCCGAAGTCATGGGGTCCGCTTGTGACGACCACCGATGGCGGCGAGGGTAAATATCTCATTGAGAAATACAAGTCGTGGATTACCGACTCGCGGCGCATGTCGTTGGCAAAAGACGATTGCATCTACATGCACTGCCTACCAGCGGATCGCGGACTTGAAGTGACCGACGAGGTGATTGACGGCCCGTGCTCGGTGGTCTATGACGAAGCGGAGAATCGTCTGCACGCGCAGAAAGCGGTGATGGCGTTGACGATGTGTTGAAGTGAATAAGTAGATGAGAAAACGAGGAATGGGTTAATGGGTCAATGTGATATGAGTCCATTCCTCGCTCCCTCGTTCACTCGTTTACCCCATGGAGATTGCCATGCCACGTTACACTCGTTACACTCGGGAGGCGCATTCGTGAGCGCACTCTATCGCTTCCAATGCACGCTCTGCGGCGCGACGTATGCCGCCGATGAAGTGACGTATGTGTGCCCCAAACATGACGACGCAGGCATATTGGATACCATACTCGATTTCAACGCGACGCAACCCACCCTCCAATCAACTTACTCCGTATGGCGCTACCTCGACCTGCTGCCGATTGCGGCGCGCAAGATTCGACCGTTGCTCAATCTCACATCGCCGTTTACCAGCGTGGGCTGGACGCCCCTCTATCGCGCGGAACGCTTGGGCGCGCAACTGGGCTTGAAAAATTTTTATATCAAGGATGATGGGCGTAATCCATCCGCATCGTTCAAAGATCGTGCGAGCGCGTTCGTCGTGGCGAAAGCAATTGAACGTGGTGAGAAGATGATCACAACGGCGAGCTCGGGCAACGCAGGCGCGGCGTTGGCGTGCCTGAGCGCGGCAGTCGGTTTGCCTTCGGTCATCTTCGTGCCACATACCGCGCCGCCAGCCAAGGTCGCGCAGCTGTTGATGTTCGGCGCAAAGGCGCTGCTGGTCAAAGGCACGTATGACGAGGCGTTTGATGTGTGCCTCAAAGCCTCAAAAGAATTTGGTTGGTATTGTCGCAACACCGCATACAACCCCTTCACCATCGAGGGCAAGAAAACCGTCGCCTTTGAAATCTGCGAACAGCTCAGCCCCGATTCAGCCATTCAGCCCAATCGGGAACTAGGAAAATTCTGGCGCGCGCCCGACCGTATCTTCGTGGGCGTTGGCGATGGCAATATCTTGAGCAGCGTGTGGAAAGGCTTGCGCGATTTGCGTCAACTTGGTTGGATTCAGAAGATGCCAAAGCTGATGGGCGTGCAGGCGGAGGGTAGTGCAGCGTGCTATAACGCATGGCGCACAAACACGACAACCATCACACCCGTGGATGCGCACACCATCGCAGACTCGATTAGTGTAGGCTTGCCGCGTGATGGCGCGCGGGCGGTGCGCGCTGTGCAAGAGACGGGCGGCGAGTTCGTCACGGTGAGCGATGCGGAGATTTTGCAGGCGATGAAGACACTCTCGCAACAGGCGGCGGTGTTTGCGGAACCTGCGGGCGCGGCGGGCTTTGCGGGGTTGCAGCAGTTAGTGAACGAAAAGCGCGTTGATGCCGACGAGACAATGGTCGTGATTGTGACGGGGAATGGCTTGAAGGATGTGCCTGCGGCAATGAAGGCAGCGGGAGAGGCGCGCGTTATCGAACCGACGCTCGACGACGTGCAGCGCGCTTTGGAGGGGTAGTTCACTTCATATCACAAGAAAGAATCTGTCTATGCCTATCATTCTCGGTCCCACTTTCGAGGAAATGTTGCACCCTCACACCATTGCGCCCCCCATTCGTCAGCGCGCATTGATGATGAAGACGCAGGATCCGCTCGACCCCATCAACTTGTTCAACATCACGTGGCGCGGCGGCGATGGGCAGATTTACTATCGCGTCCTGCCGAAGCAACTGACCAACGTGGATGCGAACATCGTCGTCCTCTATGGCAAAGATTTTCCGACAGGCTCACATAAGGTTGGCGCGGCGTATTCGGTGCTGGTCGAGAAAGAATTGTTCGGCGAGGTTGATCCACGCACGCACACGCTCGTCTGGCCCAGCACAGGCAACTATGGCATCGGCGGCGCGTGGGTTGGCTGTCGCATGGGCTTCGATTCCGTCGTCGTGCTGCCCGCAGGCATGAGCCAAGAGCGCTTCGAGCGCATCGAATCGTACGGCGCGCGTGTCATCAAAACAGTTGGCTCCGAGAGCAACGTCAAAGAGATTTACGACAAGACACACGAACTCGCGCGCGATCCCAAAGTCCGCATCCTTAATCAGTTCAGCGAGCTGGGCAACTATCGCTTCCACTATCACGTCACGGGCAACACGATTGCCGAGCTCGTCAATGAATTGAGATTGAAGCATAGCGATTTGAGATTGGCGGCATATTGCTCCGCGATGGGCAGCGCTGGCACGATTGCAGCAGGCGACCGCCTCAAGCAGTTGTGGCATGATTGCAAAATCGTCGGACTCGAACCCGTGCAATGTCCGACGCTCTATAACAACGGCTATGGCTCGCACGACATTCAAGGTATCGGCGACAAGCACGTGACGTGGATTCATCACGTCACGAACATGGACGCCATCATCTGCATTGACGATATCGAATGCAAGAAGGGTCTGCAATTGCTCACCGCAGAGAACGGCATGGAGACGTTGAGCAAGCGCTTCGGCATGCCGACGGGCGATGTCGAAGCCATGTCACACATCTTCGGCATCAGCGGCGTGTGCAACGTGCTGGGCGCGATCAAGACTGCAAAGTATTATGGCATGGGCAAGCGCGACCTCATCGTGACGATTCTCACCGATGCGATTGATCGCTATCATTCGGTGATGGCTGACTTGACCCGCGCGTATGGTGTGATGGACGAAGCCGAAGCGACGGCGCGGCTCGCATCCATTTTTCATGGACAAAAGACCGATTGGATCAAAGAAGGCACGGTGGACACACGACGGCAATGGCACAATCTCAAATATTACACTTGGGTAGAGCAACAAGGTAAGACCGTTGAGGAATTGGACGCGCAGCTCAGTGAGGAATGGTGGCTGCAACATCAAGCGCGTGTGGCGGAGATTGACAACAAAATTTTGGAGGCGAGACACAGCACATGAGCCAACCCTTGCAAACTCTTAATTGCTCCAAGTGTGGCGCGCCGTTGCCCCCAGGTTCAGTGGGCGATGTGACTTGCGAATTTTGCGGCACGGTCACACGCATCAAACCAGAACGCCTACGTCAGCCTGAGCTGACGACGATTATCGTCTCCCCTAATCCCATCGCCGAAATAACCGCACGCTCGCGCGAGGCAGCGCGCACGCGTAATACAGGCGCGGGGCGTTGGTTGGGTTGTTTGATCTGGCTCATCCTGCTGAGTGGACTTGCTTACTACTTCGGTTTAGAGCGGCTGACGAGCGTCGCGCAAGACATTCGCACAATCATCGAGCAACAAATCGGGGCACAAAGCGCCCCGACCTCACGCACGACGACCAATGTGGTTGCTACACCCTCCGTCGTCGCTGTGGCGACCATCTCACGCGCCCGTCCCACCTCATCACTACCGGCCGTGCCCAATCCAACCAGCGAAGCAACACCAACCGATGCGCCCGCCCCAACCAACACACCGCGCCCTGCCCCGCCAACACGCACGCCCCCACCCATTGCGCCACCGACAACGAACAACAGCTGCACAGACCCACACAATATGTTTTTGTCGCCGCTCGACGGGCTGACGTTGCGTGGGCGCGTGAACATGAACAGCGATGTGAGCTTGAGCGGCTACGAGTATTACAAGTTTGAGGTGCGTCCCGCTGGCGCTGGCGACGATGCGTGGCGCATGATCTATCGGCAGGATAATCCGATCAACGTGCGCATGACGTGGGACACGACGACGATTGCGGCGGGACGTTACCAATTGCGCTTCGTGACCGTTGACCGCACGGGCAATTTTCCAGCGCCGTGCGTGATTACGGTGAACGTCGCGCGCTAAAACAAATCCGCGAGGAACTCGCGCCTCGCGGATTTTCGCTTGACCTCATTCTTCTTCTTTATACAGCTCCGATTCATCCACCTCGACAATCATCTCGATTTCGACGGGAATGCCGCCGGGCAACGAGCCCATGCCTACCGCCGAGCGCGCATGGCGTCCTTGCTCGCCAAAAATTTCGACGAGCAAATCCGATGCGCCGTTGATGACCTTGGGATGTTCGGTGAAATCGGGCGCGGCGTTCACCATGCCCAACACTTTGACGATGCGGCGCACGTACGACAGCTCGCCAATCTCTACCTTCAAGGACGCGAGCATGTTCAACGCACATGACTGCGCGGCTTGGTAACCATCCTCAATCCTCAACTCCTCGCCCAGTTTACCGCGCCACCTCGCGCCGCCTTCGCGGTCTGGACCTGTGCCTGCCACATAAACCATATTGCCCGAGCGCACCGTCCGCACGTAGTTCGCAATCGGTTTGGGCGACGGCGGCAAGGTCAAGCCTTTGGCTGCAATTTTTTCTTCGGGTGTCATTTCATCCTCCAAAAGAATGTGTGGCGCGATTATAGCCTACTTGCGCCGAACTCCTCAACATGCTAAAGTAACGTGAACTCGGGATAAGCCACGCAAAGGCAATGCGCGCGCACTGCAGCGCCCAGCCAACCTCCGTCGGCTGGCGCTGAACTCGCGCAGGCGGGTTTCGCAGTGAGTAGGCGCGATTGTCAATCGCCCGCAACCTTATCCCGCATTGACGTTAAAGTAGCCATGTCTTGTAAACGCAATTTATTTTTTGAAAACCCAACAACACCAAGCCGCAAAGAAATCACGAAGCGCACAAAAGAAAAATTGGGGTTCTCTTCATGAGCCTTTGTGACTTGGTGTTGAATTCGCCTATTCGACCATGCAACCCGAAGACACCATCCTCGTCGCCATCATCAACAACGCGCGCGACTTCGTCATCGCGCGCGAAGCAGGCTGGTATCGCATTCCCAGTGAACGCGCGCCCGACGGCATCCACGCGCAATACCTCGCGTTCTATCAGACGAAAGCGTTTGGCGACGACGCCTTCGCGATTCATTACTACGCGCGCATCCTCGGCGTCGAGCTCGCCACCCGGCGCGAGCTCTTTCCCGATGAGCCTGACCATCCGCGCGCCAACCACACCTACTACAAAATTTTGCTTGGTCCCCTCGTGCGCTTGCCCCATCCCATCATCAGCCGCAAGTGGCGACGCCTCACCTTTCTGGTCACGACAGGCGAGCGTTTTCAAAATGCGTGGGAACTCAACGATCTTGTGTTGAATGCGTCGGAAGAGGAGGTGGTGTGGCGCGCGATTCGGGATTTAGGGAAGGAAGAGGAGGAAGAATAATGCTCATCACACACGGTACGCTCATCACCTTCGGCCCTGCGCCGCGTGTTGTCGTGGATGGAGCGTTACACATCAGCGATGACACGATTGACGACATCGGCGCGACGGGCGAACTCGCAGCGCGTTATCCCAACGACCCGCAACTCGACGCGCGTGGGCAGCTCGTCATGCCTGCAAATATCTGTAGCCACACACATTTCTACGGCGCGTTTGCGCGCGGCATGGCGTTGCGCGGCGAGCCGCCAAAAAATTTTGTGGAGATTCTCGAAAAATTGTGGTGGCGTTTGGATCGTGCGTTGTTGCTGGAAGACATTCGCTACTCCGCGCTCGCCTGTTTGGTGGATGCAATTCGGCACGGGACGACGTGCTTGATTGATCACCACGCCAGTCCCACTGAGATTGATGGCTCGCTCGACGTGATTGCAGAGGCGGCGCAGCTCGCGGGTGTGCGCGTCGCGTGCGCGTACGAAGTGACCGACCGCAACGGCGCAGCGGGCGCGCAGGCAGGCATCGCGGAGAACGTGCGGTTCATCACCGCGCAGCAAAAAAATCCACACCCGCTCATCGGCGCGTCGTTCGGTCTTCATGCGTCGTTTACCATTTCAGAACGCACGCTGGAGCAATGCGTCAACGCCGCCAAGAGCGTGAACAGCGGCTTTCATGTGCACGTCGCGGAAGATAAAGCCGACCAAGCCGACAGTCTCAAAAAGTATGACCTGCGCGTCGTCGAGCGGTTTGAGCGAGCCAAGGTGTTAAGCGCGCGCACGATTGCCGCGCATTGTGTTCATCTGGACGCGTATGAGATGGACGCATTGCGTGAGACGCAAACGAAAGTGACGCATCAACCACGCTCGAACATGAACAACGCCGTGGGCGCGCAAGATTCACTTGCGCTGTTGAAGCGCGGCATTTGCGTCGGCTTAGGCAACGATGGCTTCTCGAACAATATGTTCGCGGAGATGAAAGCGGCATACTTAATGCACCAACATCACAAGGGCAACCCGCGTGTGACGCCATTCGCTGAATCAGCGAATGGCACAGCGCCAGAACGCGCTTCGCGTTCTGGCGTGGGCGCGGATCAAGTCATGCAGATGGCCGTGACGAACAACGCGGCGATTGCGAAGCTGTTCTGGGCGAAGCCGTTGGGCGAGCTGACGATTGGCGCATATGCGGACCTCATCCTGCTCGACTATGCGCCCATTACGTCATTGAGCGAAGGCAATTTACCATGGCACATCATCTTCGGCGTGGATGGTTCGCACGTGACGACGACCATTTGCGGCGGCAAGGTGTTGATGCAAGATCGCAAACTGTTGACGTTGGATGAGCTGGAGATTGCAGCGAAGGCGCGCGAGCGCGCAGAGAAAGTGTGGGCGCGTATGTAATGGAAATTGCCAACCCGCTCTACGGTCTCGTCGCCGCTTGCACCGCTTGATACACAGGCTTGGGGAGGAACTGGGGGGTTACAAAAGAGAAGTAATCGTGAAAGTTGTGCTGTTCAGCAGGAAAACGGAACGCCCACAGCGCAACCAGCTGACACCATGCCCACTCGTGCTGCGCGAGCTGATAGGCGCGCACGGTATATGCGACGCGCTGCGCAGGGCGCACGGCAAACGTCCAACGGGGATGATCGTTCCAACCGCCTTCGGTGATGAAGGCGGTTTTCTGTTCATCGTCGTGTTCCACCATGATGGCGCGCAACAACTCCGCTCGGCGGAAGTTGAGCGCATCAGCAGCTGGCGACGCCTCGGCGGGTGCGCGCAGCCCATAGGCATGAATCGCCAACGCATCAAACACATTGCGTGCGCCTGCCGCGTACATAGCGCGCAAATAATCAAGGTCGGACAGGGCGCGCGCATGGTCTGGTTCAACCGTAGGCGACAGCGCGCCCGCCAACACGACGATACTGGGATCGGCTTCTTTCGCGCGACGATAGGCGACGCGCAACAAGCGTGTATAGGCGGCGGGGTCGGGTGGGCGTCCTCCCCATTCGTTGGTGAGATTCGGTTCGTTCCAAACTTGCAAATGGCGCACGCGGCCCCTGAAATGGCGCACGAAGGCAAACACAAAATCGCCATAGTCCGCATAGCGTTCGGGCCCAAGCAATTGCGATGGCGAGTTGGCGGGGCGCGCCCAATCAGGCACCAAATCAAGGCGCGCAATGATCGTCAACCCTTGCGCGCGCGCATGATTCACCACCATATCCGCATGGGCAAAATCGTAACGCCCTTTTGCGGGTTCGGAGTACGCCCATGGAAAATACTCGACGATCCACGATGCGCCCATTTCGCGCACCATTTGTAACGTGCGCTGCACTTTCCATTCTTCCACTTCATCGGTGAGGCGTGTATGCACGCCAACTTTTGGATTGTTCGTAATGACAGTCTGTGGCGGCCCAACATACGTGAGTGGTCGCGGGGGCGCAAGGACAATGGCGAGGCAGCCGATAAGCAGGAAAAAGGAAATAAGGGGAAATAAGGGAAAATCAGCGACTCCAGGTCGCACTGATATATTTCCTCTTATTTCCTCTAAGGCTAAAGCATCGCTGCGCTGTTTCCTTTTCAAAGTGTCGCGTTTATGCGAGTCCATTCTTGCGCGCCAATGCTTCTAGCATCTCTTCGACGCGACTGAACTTCACGCGCGGGCGACTCTGCGGTTTGCCTTTCGCGGTTTCAAGTTGGTCAAGGATTTGCCAATCTTGATATGAGACGACCGGCGGGCAGCGTTCTTTGAGGAACGATTCTAATGCGTGCGGGTCAGCCTGTGCGTCTGCCACAGGGTTGAGGGTCGGCACATCGCTCAACAACGCTTCGACCGTTTCGACCGCATCGGGCTTGTTGGTGCCAATCACGCCTGTTGGACCGCGTTTCGCCCAACCAACGACGTATTTGCCGACCAGGGGCTGCCTAGTCTGCGGATCAATGATGCGCCCTTGCTGATTGGGAATAGTGCCGCTGCGCGCATCATACGGCACGTCGGGTAACGGCAGACCCTTGTAACCGATGGAGCGAAAGATAATATCAACGGGCAAGGTCTCGAAAATACCTTTGCCTTGCGCTTGCAACACGCCGCTCGTATTGGGTTTTAGTTCGTTGTGTTCGATGCGCACCTGTTGCACACGTCCATCGCCCATCAACGCGATGGGCGACACCAGAAACCGTAAGACGATTTGGCGAGGCTTGCCCGTACGCGCGCGTCGCATGTATTGCTTCAACATTTCGACATTGCGAATCGCTTCACCGTTAGCGTGCAACATCGCTAAACTATGCGAATCCAATTCCAATTCGGACGGCGCGACTACGACCTCCGCATTTTGAATTTCGCCGAACTCGCGCAATTCGGCATGGGTGAAGGCGGCTTGCGCGGGCCCGCGTCGTCCCAGCATGTAAACCGTCTTGATGCGACTCGTCCGCAAGACGTCGAGCGCGTGGTCGGCGATGTCGGTGGTCATCAATTCTTCAGGCGACTTCGCAAGAATCCGCACCACATCCATTGCCACGTTGCCGTTGCCAACGACGACGGCAGACTCGGCGTGAGCTAAGTCGAATTGCAAATCACGATAATCGGGATGCGCGTTATACCAGCCGACGAACTCCGTCGCTGAATGGCTGCCCGCCAGATTTTCGCCAGGGATGCCCAGCTGTCGGTCCGACGATGCGCCCGTGGCATAGATGAGCGCGTCGTAAAAACGACACAATTCAGCTCGTGTGATGTCCTTGCCATAGGTTAGGTTGCCAAAGAAACGCACGCGCGGATCCGCCGACGTTTTTTGATAGACCCGAATGACGTTTTTGATTTTTTCATGATCAGGCGCGACGCCATAACGCACCAGACCAAACGGCGCAGGCAATTTTTCAAGGATGTCTATTGAAACCTGCACGGCGCTCTGACCAATCAATGCGCCTGCGGCATAATAGCCCGAGGGCCCCGCGCCGATGATCGCCACGCGCAAGGGGCGGGCGGTTGTGCCTAATGAGTTGTTCACGACGATTGACCTCGCAACAAAGTGTTACCCCTCCATCGCCGAAAATTCTACTTGGCGCATCGCAACGTGTCAAAGACATAAGTCACACAATTTATTTCTCCAGCAACATCTCGACGCCATCCCAATCAGGCGGCGCCTCATGCATACAATAAAATTCTGCTTGCTCACGATAATAGGCAGCGGCGGAGTCGTGGGAAGGTTGTTGTAACACGCGCGCGAACAGCGCTTGTAGCGCCATGATGCCATCGCCCATGGATTTATCAATGAAGCCATGATGCTCGCGAATGAGTGGGCTGATGCCGCAGGGTGTCCAGTGTAGCAAAGGCGCCAGGTCCCGAGGTTTCACTGAGTACCTCAGCGAAGCAGGCTCAAGCGACGAAGCCTTGAGCGATTGATAATGAAGTCACACTCACCAAAACTACCTGCACAAACCAATTGTTGACGCGGATTCCACTTGGCGCAAGGGGATGTGTCAATGAGAAAAAGCAAACCCGTTGTCTCTCTCATAATGACAACGGGTTTGCTTTTCCTCCCCTCACTTATTCAATCCGCGCTCCTTGCGACTCCCCTTCTAACACCACCACATGCCCGCGCTGTCCCGCCTCATCCGCCGCATGTTGCATCGCCGTTGCGACATCATCATAGGATGCATCGGCAAGCGCAGCGATGCTCGAGCCTGCGCCACTGAGGAACGCGCCGCGCGCGCCTGCTTGTAACGCTGCCGTCATGATTTCATTGAAGCCTGTGATCAGCGGCGCGCGATACGGTTGATGGATACGGTCTTGTGTCGCAAGCCGCAGCACATCGAAGCGCCCTTGTGTGATGCCCGCCACGAACAACGCGGCGCGCCCTACGTTGAACACCGCATCCGCACGCGAAAATTCTTTTGGGACCACCGCACGCGCTTTCGCCGTCGGCAACGGCGCATCGGGCACATAGACGATGCAACGCAGCGTCGTGGGCCATGGCACTTTGATGGCAATGGGCTTCTCGCCGTCCACATTCACGACACACAAGCCGCCAAGCAACGCAGGCGCGACGTTGTCGGGATGGCCTTCGATCTCAACTGCGAGCTTCAATAGCTCATCGGGTGGTAACGCATCGCCGTAAAAATGATTCGCGGCGAGCAAGCCACCCACGGCTGCCGCCGCACTGCTGCCGAGACCGCGCGCTAATGGGATGCGATTACGCATTAGCAAGCGCACGACAGGCAATGGTTTGCCGATAGCTTCACACGCCAGCTGCATCGCGCGCACGACGCGGTTAGTTTCATCGCGTGGCAAGGTCGCTGCGCCGTCGCCTTCAATCGTCAACGTCAGCGCCGACGCTGCTTCCACGCGCACGATGTTATACAACCCCAACGCCAACCCCAAACAATCGAAGCCCGCGCCAAGGTTGGCAGTGGTCGCAGGGACTTGCACGGTGAAATTTTTGGACAACCATTCGCTCCATTGATTAACTCAAGATGCAGGATACAGGATACAGGATACAGGATACAGGATGCAAGATGCAGGATACAGGATGCAGGATGCACCATAAGGCTCATCTTGCATCTTGCATCTTGCATCTTGTATCGCTTAGATGTTCAACGCCTTTTGAAACGCTTTCATCGTCGGCTCGATATAGACAGGCGAGGCGAGATGCGGCGATACGGCTTCTTGTGTCTTGAGGCCGTTGCCTGTGATATAGATGACGACAGTTTCTTCAGGATCCAGCTTGCGCGCCTCTGTCAGCTTCTTCAACGCGGCGATAGTCACCCCCCCCGCCGTTTCCGTGAAGATACCCTCGGTGCTGGCAAGCAAGCGCATACCTTCGCCGATGCTCTCTTCGCTGACCCGTTCAATGGAGCCGCTCGATTCGCGCGCGACCCGCAACGAGTAGAATCCATCCGCGGGCGCGCCAATCGCCAACGACTTTGCAACAGTCTTGGGCTTCACGGGTTGCACATTCTCTACACCTTGCTCGTACGCCACGGCGACGGGCGAACACCCTTCCGCTTGCGCGCCAATCATCTTCGTCTGCACACCGTCAATCAACCCAACCTTTTTGAGCTCGTTGAAGCCCTTCCAAATTTTTGTGTAGAGCGACCCCGACGCAATCGGCGCAATCACACAATCGGGCGCGCGCCAACCCAATTGCTCCGCGACTTCGTAGGCAAGTGTCTTCGAGCCTTCGGAATAATACGGGCGCATGTTGATGTTGACAAATGCCCAACCATACTCATCACCCACTTCCGTTGCGAGCCGATTGGCTGCATCGTAGTTGCCATCAATCGCGACGATGGTCGCGCCATACACCGACGCATTCGTAATCTTCGCAGGCTCAAGGTCGGCGGGAATGAACACGTAAGCGGGAATGCCTGCTTTCGCCGCGTGCGCCGACACCGATGCCGCGAGGTTGCCCGTTGAGGCGCACGCCAACGCGCGAAAGCCAAACTCCAACGCTTTCGTCGAAGCCATCGCCACCACGCGATCCTTGAACGAAAATGTCGGATTGACCGAATCGTTTTTGATATAGAGGTTTTTCAAGCCAAGCCGCTTGCCCAGCTGTTCGGCTTTGACGAGCGGTGTGAAGCCCGCATTCAAATCGGTGCATGGGTTGTGATTGGCTGGCAACAACGCTTGATAACGCCACACGGAACGTGGGCCTTGCGCGATAGCCGCGCGGGAAATTTGCGCGCGAATGGTGCCATAGTCGTACACCGCTTCAAGCGGCCCCAAGCACTCCTCGCACACATATTGTGGAGATTCGGGATATTGAGCGCCACATTGGCGGCAACGCAGCGCCACGACATTGGACATCTGAACCCTCCTTAAGAAGTACGAAATATCCAGAGAGGGAGAGAGAGGAGATGAAAGACTAAAGTTTAAAGATTGAAGATGAACTCTAATCTTTAGTCTTTAGTCTTTAGTCTTTATCTGAAAACAAAACACTCCCCGTCAAGGAGAGTGTTTGATTCACGACAAGTCATCTCCCAGACGGTGCGCGCGTCTGAGAGAACTTATGAAGTTTTCAAGTCATCTCTCAGACACACCTGCTGTCTGACGGAATTGGCACAGCGTTCACAAAATGTGTGAACCCGTTGCCGAGGCTTCATCGGGCCGTTCCCTCCGCCTCTCTGGATGAACAATCCTATTCAAATTGTTGGGCGCGATTATAACACAGCGCTGGTAGTTGTCAAAAGCGAATGAATGACATAGAATCGCAACGATTTGGAGTTCCAGTTCCAGTCCCAACTTCTCGAAAGAACTGGAACTCTCAACTGGAACTGGAGGAAAGATGCGAACCGCGAAGCTCATTCTCAACCCCGCCGCCGGACGCGGGCGCGCAGGCGCATTGTTGCCAGAGATTCGCAGCACACTCAAGGCGCATGGCATCGAAGCCGATGTCGCGCAAACTCGCGCGCCGCGTGAAGCGATTGACCTGGCGCAACGCGCGAAAGGGGATGGGCACGAGCTCATCATCGTAGCGGGCGGTGATGGCACGGTGCACGAAGTGGTGAATGGGCTCGCGCAGGCGGCGGGCGGTGGCGTCATTGGCGCACTGGGCCTCATCGCGATTGGGTCAGGCAACGACTTTGCGAAGATGCTTCCGGTACCCACCGATTGGCGCGCGGCGTGTCAACAAATTGCCCAAGGGCAGCTACGGCGCGTGGACGTCGGCCGCGTCAACGGCGAATACTTCACCAACAATATCGGCATCGGCTTCGAGGCGCAAGTCGGGCTCGAAGCGCGCAGAATCTGGTGGGCGCGCGGCACGGCGATTTACGTCGCCGCGCTCGCGCGCACGCTGCTCGTTTCGTATCGGACGCCGCACGTGCAAATCGAATTGGACGGCGAGCAGGTGAAACAAAATGTCACGTTGATTTCGTTGGGCAATGGGCGCTGCACAGGTGGAGGTTTTTGGATGACGCCGCACGCGACGATTGACGATGGCTTATTTGACGTGTGCATCGGACATCAGATGACGAAGCCACAAATGCTAGGGCTGGTGCCCCATGTCATGCGCGGCACACACATTGACAAACCGCTCGTGCGGATGACGCGCGCGCGCAAAGTCACCATCATATCCGACGAGCCGTTGCCCATGCACGCCGACGGCGAAACCGTGCAGAGCGATTTTCACCAGCGCATTGAGGCAGAGTTGTTGCCGCAAAAACTGACCGTCATCGCCTGACAGCGTTTACACCCAACACAGTTCGGTAAGGCCAGACCTGCCACAGGTGCGGAGTCTCAAGGAAGAAAGATGCGTTCTGCTAAATTGATTTGGAATCCCGCCGCCAACACAGGCCGCCATGGGCGCTTCGCCCCTGAAGCCAAAGCCTTGCTCAAGTCGCACGGCCTTGACGTGGATTTGCAACTGACGACGCGGAGCGGCGAAGCAACTGACCTGGCGCAACGCGCCAAGGAAGATGGATTTGAGCTCATCATCAGCGCGGGCGGCGATGGCACCATTCATGAAATTGTCAATGGGATTGCGCGCTGCGCGCACGCCACCACCAACGGCGCGTTTGGACCGCTTGGCATCTTGCCTTATGGCACCTCGAATGAGTTAGCCTTTGCGCTGAAGCTACCGCGTGACTTGCCCACGCTCTGCCAGCGCATGGCGCTTGGTCAGGCGCGGCGCGTGGATTTGTTTTGCGTGAATGGACGCACATACAATGTCGCGTCTATGGGCATTGGCTTTCATCCGCAGGTCGGCATCACCGCGCGCACCATGCGCTGGATTGCGGGTGACACGCGCTACCTGCTCGCCGTCTTCAAAACCTTGTGGCAACACTATCGCACGCCCGCTGTGCAAATTAGTTTGGACGGCGAGACGTGGACGCAAGACATTCTCTTCATCACGACCGCGCTCGTCTCACGCATCGGCGGCTTTTATCTTACGCCACAAGCGCAAATAGATGACGGCTTGTTCGACGTATGTATGGTGCGCGGCTTGGGGCGTTGGCAAGTCGTGCGAGATGTGCCTATCTTTTTGAAAGGCGCGCACGGCGACAAACCGTATGTGCGACTAGCACAAGGACGCAAACTCATGGTGACCAGCGCTGAACCGTTGGCGGTTGATTCGGACGGCGAAATGCTAGAGGGCACCGATTACCATTGGCAGATCGAGGTTGAATTGCTACCACAAAAATTGGAGGTCATTGCATGAAGCAGCGTCATTCCAGTTGGAAACTGTGCATTATCGTCAGCCTGATCATCGGGGCGATCATGGTGACGTGGGGGTTGCCTGTCGAGGGCGCGTGGGAAGGTTCGGGTCAAAATGAGGCTCGTCAAACGGTGCCCCCACCCATGACCAACACGGTCTTTCTGCCGCTCGTCGTCAAGCCTATAGATGTCTGCGCGGCCATCACGACGACCAACTATAACGTCATCCCTGCGCAGCCGCCGCCCACCGACCGCCCAGCACACTTACACGCCGACTTGAATCTGGGCTTGCGCGGCTACACCGACACGACCAACACATTGGGGTTGGTTGACTATTCGGGCGACAGCGACGCCGGCGCGCCACAATTGCCGGGGCTCTTTGTGGACAATCGCGTGCCGACTTTTACCGCGGTCGCAAAAGTTTACAATTGGGATTACGCTGACCCTCCACCAGGCCGACCCACCACGCCCATCAACAATCCACCCGTGACCTTAGCTTGGATGCAAACTGCGCCGGGCGAAATTATCCAACTGCCCAATCGGCCCGACGAAATTTACGGGGGCGGCTACAAAGCGCTCGTGTTGTATGCGACCACTGACCGCCTAACATTGAAATACACCCGCGATGACAATGTGATTAGTGGATACACACTGCATCTTGAAAATGTCTGCACCGAGCCGAATCTTTTAGCGCTCTATGAACAACAGAATAATGCAGGACGCGGCAATTTGCCTGCGCTCACAGGCTTGCAACCGTTGGGACGCTCGCGTGGCGTCAGCATCGGCGTCGCCATTCAAGATAATGGCGCTTGGCTTGACCCACGCTCGCGCAAAGATTGGTGGCAAGGCAGATAACCATCAGTCGTCAGTAGCCAGTAGCCAGATTTGATTCGCTTCAGCTGGCTATTGGTTACTGAATACTGACTACTCACATGTGCATCCTCTTCCTCTTCCTCGACGGCGTCGGCATCGGCGCGCGCGACGAGACCAACCCTTTCACTCGCGCGCAATTGCCTGTGCTGCGCGAGTTGCTGGGTGGCTTGCCGTTTCTCGATGCGCCGCGCTTGGAGAATCGGCGTGCGTGTGTCATGCCGCTCGATGCAAACTTGGGCGTGGCAGGTCTGCCGCAAAGCGGCACAGGACAGACCACGCTGCTCACAGGCATCAACGCGGCGGAGCAGCTTGGCGAGCATTACGGGCCGTATCCCGATGCGCGTTTGTTGGCGTTGTTGAACGACAACCTCTTCCATCGGCTGCAAGTCCTGGGCAAGCGCGTGGCTTTCGCCAATGCGTACCCGCCGATTTTTTTTGAGCGCATGGCGCGCGGCACCGATCGGCGTTCGGCGATGGCGCAAGCTGCTGGCATGGCGCACGTTCCCTATCGCACACGCGACGACCTCGCGCACAGTCGCGCCGTCTCGATGTCGTTGACAAATGAGCGTTGGCCCAATCATCATAATCCGCCGCCCATCATCACCCCATTCGCCGCAGGACAAAACCTCGCGCGACTCGCCAACGACCACGATTTCACGCTCTTCGAGTTCGCGCTCACCGACATCGCAGGGCATCGTCCTGCGCGCATGTCGGCTGTGACGATTCTCGAACGCTTGGACGAATTTCTCGGCGGTGTATTGGACGGCTTCAACCTGCGCGATTCGCTCTTGCTCATCACAAGCGACCACGGCAACATCGAGGACAGCACGACGAAGCAACATACGCGCAACCCCGTGCCTGCGATTATCGTCGGCGTGCGGCGACGTGAGTTCGCGGAGGGGTTGCGGTCGTTGGTGGGGGTGACGCCTGCGATTGTAAAATGGGTGCAAACATAGCTAGCTGACTATATTTTTATCGAGAGGTTACTAATGTCCTTCTCCCTCCTCCACTCCGAAACCATCTACCAAGGCCGCGCCTTCGCCGTGCGACGCGACGAGGTGCGCTTGCCCGACGGCAAGACCGCACAGCTCGACATTGTAGCGCATTCTGGCGCGGTCACGCTCGTGCCTGTGGACGAGCAAGGGCGCATCTGGTTCGTGCGCCAATATCGCCATGCGGCGGGCGAGCGGTTGTTGGAGTTGCCTGCTGGCACGCTCGAGCCCGCCGAAGCGCCCGAAGTGTGCGCGGCGCGCGAGCTGCGCGAAGAAATCGGCATGGCGGCGGGCGCATTACAAAAACTCGGCGAAAGCTTTCTTGCGCCCGGCTACTCCACCGAAATGATGCACTTCTTCTTGGCGACGGATTTGCAGCACGCGCCGCTTGCGCACGATTCAGATGAGTTTTTGAATGTAGAACATATTCCCATTGCACGCGCATTCGAGCTGGCGCACGCGGGGCAGCTACGCGATGCGAAAAGTTTGGCGGCGTTGTTGTTGGCGCGACCCTACCTACCCAAAGTGCAGGTGTAGGACAAGTTTCTAACTTGTTCGCA
>CAZDYP010000003.1:48332-71904 GCA_964509505.1 uncultured Anaerolineae bacterium
CGACCCTACCTACCCAAAGTGCAGGTGTAGGACAAGTTTCTAACTTGTTCGCATTAGGAGAGAGGATGAGGATGCGGGCGTGAATCCAAATTTGCCAGTCAAGCGTATAATACATCGGACTAGCAAACATGTCTCTTGACTGTTGAGTATGAGATACACCGCACAGACGCGAAGCGCGCACCAAGCCTGCTTCGCGTCTGTGTGTTTAGTAGAGGTTCAGATGAGCAATTTCTTCCGCAAAGAATTTCGTTATCACTGGGCATGGCAATTGCAATCGTCGCCTGAAGAGCTATGGTCGCTCGTCACCGACACTAACCGTTTCAACCGCGATAGCGGCGTGCCCGCGATTGAACCACGCGCCACGCAGACCGATCACATGGTCAATGCGCGTCGGTCGCTGCGCTTATATCGGCTGGGGGTGCGCGTAGATTACGAAGAAGAGCCATTCGAGTGGATTTATCCGCGACGGTACGGCGTCAAGCGTTATTACCATAGTGGGCCTGTCGCGTCTATGCGCGTCAATGTCCAACTACAGCCACAGCTCAATGGCGGCACACAACTCATTTATGAGGTGCGCGCGCAAGCGCGCAATCTATTGGGACTGATCGCTATCCCGCTTCAAATTGGTTGGTTAAGCGCACGCAGCTTCGATAAAACCTTTCGCGCCTACGACCACGTCATCACAACGCGACAATCGTTGTTCACCGCAGCTGGCCCCGCGCATTTTCCAGCAGGCGGGCGCGAGCGTCTGGCGACGTTCACAAAAAATTTGCTCGAGCAAGGCGCGACACCCGAGCACGTGAACACACTCTCTCAGTTTATTGAACAAGCCGACGATTTCATCCTCGCGCGGATACGACCTTATCAATTGGCGGATGAATGGGGCTATCCCCGTCGCGCTGTGCTCGAATTGTGCTTATGGGCGACGCGCGTCGGCTTGCTCAATTTTCAATGGGAAGTGCTTTGCCCTTTGTGTCGTGGCGCGAAGCAAGAAAGCGCCACCTTGAGCGACATTAAGGCAAAAGTGCATTGCGACACGTGCAACATTGACTTCACGGCGAACTTCGAGCGTTCGGTCGAATTGACGTTCCATCCAAACCCCGCCGTGCGCCACTACGAAACGCGCGAGTTTTGCATGGGCGGACCGCAACTCACGCCGCACATCGTCGCACAGCAATTGCTCCCCACGCATTCGCAACGCGCAGTGTCGCTGCAACTCGAACCCGGCCGCTATCGCATCCGCACGTTGGAACTGGCAGGTAGTCAAGCGCTGCTGGCAGCAGCCGGCGGCGCGCATGAACTGACTATTCACGTCAATCGCAACGGTTGGCTCAACGATGAGCCGAGCATCGGACTTGCCGCAACCTTGCAGCTCGACAACGCGACGGACTCGGAGCAGTTGTTCATCTTGGAGCGTACGAAATGGAGCGATCAGGCGGCGACGGCTGCCGAGGTCACTGCCTTGCAAGTGTTCCGTGATTTGTTTGCAAATGAGGCGCTGCGCCCCGGCGATCAATTTTCGGTGGGCAGTCTCACCATTTTGTTCACGGATTTGCGCGGCTCCACGAGCTTATATCGTGAGGTGGGTGATGCTACCGCCTTCGGTTACGTGATGAGCCATTTCGACGTGCTGCGCCTAGCCATCGCCAACGAAGACGGGGCGATTGTGAAGACGATTGGCGATGCGGTGATGGGCGTCTTTCGTAATCCTGCGTCTGCCTTGCGCGCCATCATTCACGCACAACAAGAGCTGATGCGTCCGACACCGAACCGTCAGCCGCTAACCCTCAAAGCAGGCTTGCACTATGGCCCCTGCGTCGCCGTCACATTGAATGGTCGTCTCGACTACTTCGGCTCGACCGTCAACATCGCAGCGCGACTCGAAGGCTTCTCGTCGGGCGATGACGTGATCGTTTCCGCGGCGGTGCGCGATGATCCCGAAGTCGCCAAGCTGCTTGACGAACGCACAGGTTGTTGGCGCGCTGAACCATTCGAGTCAAAGCTAAAAGGGTTTGGCGAAGAGAACTTCATGCTGTATCGCATCGCAGCAAAGACACAATAGGCTCTACCAACTTGAGTGTCGAATGGCTCACGCGGACACAGCCCACGCCCGACGGCGGATATGTCCATCCGCCTTGAGCGTTGGTAAAACCGCAGCAAAGCTAGAAGAGCCATAAAACAAAAATCCTCCCGTAGCGCGACGCTGTGGGAGGATTTTTGTATGTATCGTGTGAGTCATTCAAACGCGCTTAGTTGGGGAGGGCGATTGTGTTTCGTCGTCGTCATGCAAGCCTAAGGCGCCGGACACTCGGTGCAACGTATTCATCGTCTGCTCAAGCGCGTTAGGCACTAATTCCAATAGCATACCGAGAGAGAATGTCAATGCCAGTTCCGAGCCCAACGTGAAGAGCAGTTCACTCTCGAACAAGGCAACCAACCATACCCACAACGGTCTGCCATACGCCTTGAAGTACACATCGGTTGAAACGTCAATGAAGTGCAGCCCAAAAGCCACCAAGATAGCCCAGCGTCTGCGCGTATCCGAAGCAAAGGTGAACGTGAATGCGATCTGCCCCACTTGAGGCAACAATGCCACTAGCGGAATGATCCAATCGTTCGCTTTGGCGGTCGGCAATAGTTCATAGCCTTTCAAGGTTGTCATGTAATCTTCAATGGATAAACCCACAGCAATGATGAACAACAACCCGAAAACGATAGTCACGACAATGACGAAAGGCGATTTGATGATATTCTGCGAAAAACTCTTAAACAGATTAGCCATGTTACCTCCTTGCTGGGGGCCCTTAAATCAATCATGGATTAGATGACTGAGGTTTTGCCTATCCCAGCGTTGTTCTGGCGCGCGTGTATTTTAGTCAAATCTCGATAAATGTCGAACAAGCCCTCCTAATAGCGCCGCGAAAACTTTAGATGCCTCTATTTTACTCCCAATAGTCAAACTTGTATATGTCAGCCTAAGGCGCCGTGACATCTTCCGCTGCCAACCATGCGCTCTGAAAACGAATCACTTGTCCTAACGCAACGAGCAGAAATTCGCCACGGCCTGCGAGCTTTTCTGCCCCCGTCCCCGCGATACCCGACGCCACGCGCGCATCGGTCGCCGAGGCAACCTTGCCCACCAACCGCGTCGGGAAATTAGCGAGTATCAAACCATTCAGCGCCGCTGCGCTCGGTTTTTGCGTGCAAGCGACGACGTGGATACCCGCCTCACGTCCGCGTTGCAACAAACGCAGCAAAGGGTGTTCGACAGCGGCGCGTCCGACCTGCAGTAAATCTGCGAGCTCGTCAATCGCAACCACGATACGCGGGCGATTGAACCCTTCGGCGTCGCGTCGTTCCATTTCGCGCACGGCGCGCTGCAAAATAGTAGCCGCCTCGTCGCTGGTGCGCGCTAACGGCAATAGTGTATGTCGCAGCCGCGCGAGACACGCTAAACCGCGCGCTTTCGGGTCAATGAGCATAAAACCCACATCGGCAGGGCGGTTATACAACGCTAACGAATACAGCAACGTGCGCGCCGCCACCGTCTTGCCCGAGCCTGTCGTGCCGCTAATCAACACATGCGCGATGGACGGGCTTGACAAACGCAACAACAACGGCTGCCCGTTCGCATCCAAGCCCAACAGCGCAGTTAGTGGCGGCGTGCGTTTCACCATAGTCTGTAGCTTAGCAAAGGCGATGAGCTCAGCGTCGTCGCGCGGCACCTCAACTTGCACCATGCCTTGCTGGCGTTGAATGCGACACGTCACCGCGCCTAACGCCAACGCCAATTCTTCCGCCAAGTTGGTGAGCTTCGAGAGCTTGATATTGGGCGCGAGCAGCAAGTGGTAGCGCACGAGGCGCGGCGTGACCGTGCCGCCATAAACTTGCGCGGGCAGCTTGTGCATAGCTAAGACGGCTTCGATGCGGTCAGCTTGTTGATTCAGGATACGATGGTTGGGCATAGGACACATCGCTCAGATCTGACAGGCACGCTGCGCGGAAACTCGTCAGACCCCCCAAAAAAAGAACGGTTGTTCTGTTGAAGATATTACAACAGAACAACCGCTCTTGTCAATAACACTTTCTTAAATTTTTGTGATTGTGACAGAAGCGGTCACAGCTGAGCTGCATGATACAAAATTCGTCCGCAATGGTCACACGTTGCCAGCGTGTTTTCGTCGCGCGCTTTCTGCACGGTGTCCATTGGCACGCTCAAGCCACACGCGCCGCAATTGAAGCCATTAAGCGCGACGACGGCGAGACCACTGCGTGTGCGCCGCAATTTGTCATAGCGTGATAGCTCATCAGCATCCGCTTGTACGCGTAACCCTTTTAGTTTATCTTGCAATGTTGTAGTCAGCGTAGTGAGCTCCGCTTGTTCTGCCTGCCAAGCCTGCTCTTGCCTTGCGCGTTCTGCGCGTAGTGTGTTCAGCGCCGCTTGCGTGCGCTGTGACAGTGCATCGCTTTGCTCGCTGGTCTCCATCAACGCTAACACGGTTTCCTCGAGCTTGCCGTGTTGGTGCTTGAACATTTGCAGCTCTTTCTCAAAATTTTCGAGTTCCTTCGGATTGCGGATGCGCCCGCCATACAATTTTTGTTCGAGCTCGGCGATGCGCGTCTCCAACGTCTTGAGTTCAAGTTCACGGTCGCGCAATTGGCGGCGTTGATCGGTTGCGGCAACGTGCGCGGCTTGCGCTTGCGTCTCGGCGTCTTGCAACGCGTGATGGTCTGCTTGCAGCGTTTGCAATTCGCGCAAGCGTTGTTGGACGCGTTCGACCTCGCCATCCAGTTTTTGCAATTGCGAGAAAATCAAAGCTGTCATGGCAATTCAATCAAATCCTACATTCCATTCGTTATGAAATTCGTTGGGGCGCAAGGCGCGATACACGATGCCTGTCATAATGCCCGCCACCGCGCCGCCAATGTGCGCGAAGTAGGCGACGTTGTCGGCGAATTCGGGGTTTACTTGCGACAGATAGCCGCTGGCAAATTGGTAGATAACCCACTCGCCCAACACGAACCAACACGAAATAGTAAGTGGAAATGGCACAATCAAAAACAGGACCAATGTGACGATGCGGTTGGCGGGAAACATCACCAAGTACGTGCCTAGCACGCCCGAAATGGCGCCGCTTGCGCCAATGGCAGGCATCTTGTCGTTGAGGTCAACGCCGATATGCACGATGTCGGCAAACACGCCCCAAAATAGATACAGCAGTAGATACCGCAGATGTCCGATGTGGTCTTCGACCAGCCGTCCAAAAATCCACAGATACAACATATTGCCGAAGATGTGCAATGCACTGCCGTGCATGAACATCGAGGTGAGCAACGTCACGTACACAGGCAGCCTAATCTGCGGTTCGAGATCCACGCGATGGCTAATCTCGTAAGGGCGCGTGCCATAGGTCCACACAAATTCTTTGCGTTGCGTTCGATCCAGCTTCATCTCATACGTGAAAACGGCGACGTTCACGAGAATGAGCAGCACGGTGATGAACGGAAAGGTTTTGGTGGGGGTGCGATCACGGATGGGTAGCATGGGAATAAAAGTAATGGGTAATTGATAATTGGCTATGGGATATTAGATATTGGAGTGGGCTTATCAATATCTAATATCCCATAGCCAAGTATCCAATTACCACACATCGCCATAACGCGGACGATACAGCGCCCGATAGATTAATCCGAAAATAATGCCTGCGACTGCGCCGCCGAGGTGCGCGAAGTAGGCGACGCCGCCCTGTGACGAGGCGATGCCTAACGAAATGAAGCCGCTAAAGAATTGCAAGAGGATCCATTGCCCGATGACGAGGATAGCAGGCAAACGCGATTGGGTGACAAAGTAGCCTAACGACCACCACACATCTACTTTGGCTTGCGGGAATATGACGAGGTATGCGCCCAATACGCCCGCCACCGCGCCGCTTGCGCCCACCGCAGGGATGCGCCCTTGCGGCTCAACGATGATCTGCGCGCCCGCGGCGACGATGCCCCATGCCAAATAGATGCACAAAAAACGCAGGTGCCCGAAGCGATCTTCGATGTTGTTGCCGAAAATCCACAGGTAGAGCATGTTGCCGATGATGTGCAGCCAACCGCCGTGCATGAACATCGAAGAAAAGATGGTCAGATAAACGGGCAAACCAATCAGCGGCGGCAAGTCCACTCCTTGCGTAATCTCGTAAGGCACGACGCCATACGCGAAAATGAATTGCTGCAATTGGCGCGACGGCAACGACACCTCATAGAAAAAGACGAGCGCGTTCGCCGCAATCAACCCAATCGTGATGAATGGGAAGGTGCGTGTGGGGTTGAGGTCACGGATGGGCAACATAAGAGTAAAGGGGAGAACGAGTAATAAGGCTCTACCGATTTTAGTGTGGAATGCTTGCTTGGAGCATCCGGTGTCCAATTTCCAACTTCCGAATCCCCAATGACCAATGACTATTTACTAACACACATCGCGCGCGTTGGGTTGAGCAAGAAGGGCGGCAGATACGCGCACAGGTTCGAAAACGGCAACACCGATTCATGCAGGTTGATACCCAACGTTTCGCGCATGAATGTCTGTCGCGCGGCGATGCGCCCCCACGCTTCGGGATACAATGCGGCAAACTCTGCACGCATTGGTTCGTCGGCGAGCGCGATGCCGTCCTCGATGTTCGTCGTGAAGTAGTCGGTGCCCGTCGCAGGGATGATGTCGCATTGCAACGCCATGCCCGACGATAGTTTGAGCATTGAGTTGTTCGTGATGGGCGAATGCACCCACTCGTCCAAATGAATGAGGTGACCGGGGTTGAGTCCAACCCCAAAGAACGGGGCGCCTACGATGTCATGCACGGCTTTGTACAATGCGCCACCTGTCACGCCGATGTCGAGCGTCTCATACCACGCCACCGCTGCGGCGAAGTACGGCTTCACGAGTTTGTCGAGATAATCGCGGATGCCTTCGGGCAATTCGCTTTCGTCATGCACGAGGAAGCCTGCCCTCGCCGTCAATGCGCCCCACAACCCAACCGCCGTCGTGAATGGGTCGCCCAATTGCATCGGGCGCGACGATGGGCTTGCCAAGCCGACCTTTGCGCGCTCGCCAGCCGTGAGCATGAGATGACACGAGAGGGGCCAGCCATTCCAGCGCATAGCTCGCACGGCGTCGAACTCAGTCATGCCCACTTGCAGCTTGAAGATGGCGTCGCGCACCATCTGCGAGGCGAGCGTCGCCGCGTACTCCATGCGCGCGAGTTGATGCACACTGTTCGTCGCGCGCAAGCCATCGCTTGGGCGCATGAACAGCGCCGTCGCATTGCGGACTGTGCCGCGCGCAGCCGCATCGTTCACCGCCTCCAAGATGAAGGCAGGCAGTTCGCTCGTGCGTTTCGGCTTCGGCAGTTCGCCCTGCTCGAAATACTTCCAACCGATGACGCCGACGCGCGCAGTCTTCGTGATGCCCGCTTGTCGCAACAACTTTCTGAGCGGCACGAGTTGGTCGCGTGGCTGACCGAGCAGACTGAATGTTTGATAGAGGACGATGTTCCACTCATTAGACCCGAAGGGTTTCGAAAACCCTTCGGGTCTGGCGACGCAGAGATTCGCGTAGCCCACGCCCTCATTGCCGACGATGAGTGTTTGCGCCTCATCGGTCAGCACGGCAACCGCTTCCTCGAAGCGTGGATCGTAGCCCGTGAGCCAGGCGAGGTTAGCGAAGTGTTCGCGGTCGCCATAGACGACGAGCGCATTGAGCTGCGCGCGTTTCATGGCGTCGCGAGTGGCGGCAACGCGCGCTGCATATTCTGCGGCGGGGATGTGCGGCTCGACGGTGGGGAGACCGAAGGTGGGGAGAGAGAGTTCGGAAAATTGGATAGTCATAAGAGTAGTTAGGAATCAGGAGTCAGTATGCCTATCAGAGCTTCGTACTGGAACTGGAACTGTTTTCTTCTAACATTTTGCGTGCGGCGGCCACGCCCTCTGTGCGCCACGTCTCCGCGTGTTGCGCCAATTCCACCACCAGTGCGCCCCATCGCGCCGCGCCGAGCTGTCCCGCGAGCTGCGCGAACAACACAGCAAGACGTGGCGCGCGCCGCTCGCCTCAATGTAGGTCAACGGCGCAGCATACAACACGCCAATGTCCACACGCCCCGACGAGGGTGGCAGTTCGGGTTCGGGCTGCGGTTGCTGAATCACCAGCTGTTGAATGTATTGGTTGATGATAGCTTGAGCGTTTTGCCCGGCCGCCACTGCCGCGCCGCCGCCCACGTTGCCAATGTGGATTTGATCGTTGCTCATGGTTACCTCATCACGTTTTATGCTTCACGTTTCACCTCTACCCCAGTGTCACGATTTCATCGTGTTACTGCCTGCCGACTGCGACCCTGCGCGATTTGACAATTCGTTTCATCGCCGTTGCTTTGGACTTCGCATAGACGACGCTGCGCCGAACCAACGCCCCGCTTTCCAGGTAGCGTGCGTCAGGGCAAAAGTCTTGCTCTTGCGGCCATTAGATGTTATCCGAAATGACGCCTGAGTTCATCTTGACAAAACATGCAGCATTCTGAGTTTGTCGAAGAATGCGGTCGAAACAGGCGTTTTCACACATGGTTCGCACGCTTCGATAAGCGCATGGTGAGCTTGCCGAACCGCTCAGCGCGCTAGATTTTCTTATGTCGGGTAACGTCTAATTTCAATCCTCCCGATATGGTTTGAACTGCGTCTGCCGCCACGCCGCGAACTGCTCGCGCAACAGCAACCGTTGATACTTGCCCGTCGCCGTCACGGGCGCGTCTGGTCCGAAGACGACGACTTTCGGCGACTTCTCGAAGCCGAGTCGCTTGCGACAATAGTCTAGCACAGTTTCTTCGCTCAGGTGCATGCCCGTTTCGACGACCACATAAGCGCCAACCTCTTCGCCGTAATACTTATTCTCGAAGGCGATGGCGAGTCCGACGCGCACGCCGGGGATTTCACCCAGCGCTTCTTCGATGTCGAACGGCGAGAACTTCACGCCGCCGCGATTGATGAGCTCCTTGATACGTCCCGTGATGAAGAAGAACTTGCGCCCTTGCGCGTCGGTCTGATAGAAGCCTTCATCGCCTGAACGAAACCAACCATACTTGAACGTCTCGCGGTTGGCGTCGGGTCGCTGGAAATAGCCTTGCATCACGTTATGCCCGCGTATCGCAATCTCGCCGCGCTCGCCTGCTGCGAGTTCACGTCCTTCACCTCCCGCATCGAAAATCGCCAGCTCGTTCACGTCAAGCGCGCAGCCAATCGAAGGATAGCCATAGGCGCTCAACCAATGCCGATGTTCTGCGGGCGAAAGGTCAATCGGCAGATGGCACGCATACGCCGTCGTCTCGGAGAGACCATAGCCATGAATGAGCTGCACGCCGAAACGCTCCTCGAATTTTTGCGCGAGCGCGACGCTCAACGTGCCTGCGCCGCAAATCAGATATCTTAGACCTGTCAGGTTTTTAAAACCTGACAGGTCTTTGTCGGCTGCTTCGAGCAGGAACTGCAAAATCGTCGGCACGACGCTGCTGATGGTCACGCCTTCCGCCGCGATGCGTTGCCAGAAGTGTGACGCGGAGAATTGGCGATTCAGCACGACGCTCGCGCCGACGGTCAACGGCGCAATGGTCGTGACGACGATGCCATTGACGTGATGAATCGGCAGCACGGTCATCAAGCGATCATCCGACGTGATTTTGTCCCAGCGCGTTTGCGACAGCGCATTGACAAGCAAGTTGTATTGCGTGAGGACGACGCCTTTGGGTGCGCCAGTCGTGCCAGAGGTGTAAACGAGGAGACACGGGTCATCGCGGGTGGTAATTGGTAATTGGAGGTTGGAGGTTGGAGGTTGGAAGTTGGAAGTTGGAGTTTGGGAGTTGGGAGTTGGGAGTTGCACGATGCGCTCGATGTTGGGAACATTTGGCAAGATACGTTGCGCGCGTTCAAGGTAGTGTAGCATGACGAAGACGACGCGGGCTTGCGAGTTGCGGAGGATGTAGGCGATGCGTTGGTCGTCTTCGGCGACGTTCTGCGGCGCGACGAGTGCGCCGAGCTGCCACGCCGCAAAATAGACCAGCAGCGCGTCAACGTGATTGTGCGTGATGGTCGCCACACAATCGCCACGCCGCAGACCCAGCTCACCTTGCATGAAACTCGCAACCCGATTGACCTGTTGTGAAAATTCACGATAGGTGTATGACGTGCGCACGCCCGTTTCGTCGTAATGAATCAGCCACACCTTGTCGGGCGTCGCTGCGACGCGCGCGGCGAGCAGCTCGGCGAGCGTGTGATACGGTGTGAGCGTCTGCGACAATGGGATGCCACGCACAGTCTGTGCCTTGTAAATGTTGGCGAGAGTTTCAGCATCAAGGTCTATCATGGCAAAGGATACACAGTAATTACACTGTTCCTAAATGGTGTGGGGATTATAACATAAGACGAACGGCGTTCATTTGAAGATACTCTGCCAAACACCCTCCAAAATAATACGGCAGAACCACTGTCTATGACCCCAACTTAGCCAACTCGCTCGTTGCCTGAACGATGCTTTGGGTAGCCTCTCATTCAATGCTATAATCTTGCCCTTAGTATTCTCGGCGAGGAGTCACTGACAGCGCATGTCGGAAGTTGAAAGTCTCGAAAGTCGTTATCAAGAGTTAAAAATTAAATTGAGCACGGGCGCGATAGAACCAGAAAAGTTCCGTGAAGAAGTCTCCAAACTTTGGTTCGAAGACGCGCAGGGTCATATTTGGATGATCGGCGCGCAGACGGGTCATTGGTACGTCTATGAAGATGATCTGTGGGTGATGGGCGACCCGCCACGTGTGCACCCCCTTGCTCAATGGGTCGCTTGTCCTCACTGTGGCAAAGAAACAGACCTCGAAGCTTCCTTCTGCGGTTACTGTGGCTTGCGCCTGAAAGAAGAAAGCCCGGAGGCAATGAATGAGCTTGTTGCGGACGAGCATGCACAGAAAACTACCGTCCCCGCGCCTTCTCCCAACGGCTCAGATGCTCACATTGCTGCGCCACATAGCCCATCCAGTCGCTTCGGGCGTCGTCTAGTGTTTGTGGCTCTTGGGTTGATTGTGATTGGGTTGTTGTTAGCATGCGCCTTTAGCGTTTTTGGCGCGTATGCGATTCGCGGAGGCGCGCTGCCTTTCTTCGGTCCCACACCCACTCCGACCATCATCGGGCGAGCGCGCACCGCAACACCCACAGCCACAGCGACGCCTAATCCTGCCACACCGACACGCGCCAACCTCACCCCAACACCCAGTCGCTCACTCACGCAAGTTCCTACGCCCATCATCGTCGTCATTGGCTCCAATACGACAACGCCTCCACGCACCGACACCACACCTTCGCCAGCAAACACCATGGGGCCCACGCCAACCTCACCACCCACACTCACCCCATCGCCTACCCTCATCGCCACCACGCCCACCTCGTCGCCTGCGCCCACTGCAACCAACACCCCCACAGCGCCCTCGACCACACCCACGCCGGAACCAACGCCCGCGCCCACCAACACCCCTCGCCCCCCCACTAATACCCCTGTGCCACGTCCGCCTACTAACACGCCTACGCCTCCCGTCACGCTCAATGGACGCATTGCTTTTGCGATTTTCAACACAGGCTACACAGAACGCAAAGCGTATGATGTGTATATCGCCAACACAGATGGCTCAGAGCGACAACGGGTCGCGCCCAAAGACCGCCAACCACAATTCCATCCGGATGGCTCGCGTCTCGTCGTGCGTGGGATGGACCTGGAAAAAGAAAAATTGTTTGTGCGCGACCTTGGCGGCGGTGAGCGAGAAATTTCCAACACGCCCCTTGAAGCTGCCAACCCCTCGTGGTCACCCGATGGTAATTACATCGTCTATGCTTCGAATGAAATGGATGACCGCCAATCGCGACTCTACGTTATTCCCATCAAGGGCGCGCCTGAACAACGGCAACCGCTTCGCGCCAATGGCAAAGACATTATCGGGCGTTATCCAACGTGGTTGCCTAGCGGTCAAATCGTCTTTGCCGGACGTGATGGGGGGCAAACAGGCATCATGCGCGTCAACCCCGATGGCACTGGGTTGCTTATGCTGAATTCGGTGTGCGGCGACACCCATCGCTGCATTGATACCGCCCCCGCCGGCTCAGGCAACACCGTCGTGTTCATGTCCAATCGTGACGGCAACTTCGAGCTTTATAGTGTGCCGCTCGACGGCGGCGAAGCGCGCAACCTCACCAACCACTCTGCCGACGATGGCTTGCCTGCCTTTTCGCCTGACGGCACATTCATCGCCTTCGTTAGCAATCGGGGGGGCCAATGGGCTATCTGGACGATGCGCCCAGATGGCCGTAACCTCAAACAATTGTTCACGCTGGATGGCAGCTACGCGCAAGGCGATGACCTTGATTGGATTTATGAACGTATTTCGTGGGGACCCTGACAAAGGAGGAAAGATGATGGATGAAGGATGAACCGTCACACCGAAACGCTGCAACTTTGAGACTTCGACTTTCAGCCTTCGCTTATCTCCGATGAACTACCCACATCGTTCTGTGCCAACCGCTCGCCCTCGCTCCGCAAAATCGTCTTTCTCTGCATTGGGTTGTTTTCTCGTCACCTTGCTGCTCGGCGGCAGCAGCTTACTCTGTGGCATTGGCTTGTTCGTCAACGCGGACATCGCCAACACCATCGTCGCTTTCTTCGCTACCTCCACGCCCACACTCACGCCCACCCCCACATCCACTCCTACGCCTACTCGAACACCCACCCCAACCTTCACTCCCACGCCCACTCCTACCCCATCACCGACACCTACACAGGGCCCATCACCCACGCCCACCCGCACGCCCACCATAACTCCTACGCCTCTACCCGAAGAACATCTATGGCTAGCGCGTCCCCTCAGCCCACAACATCAAGATTACATCAATCCTACCTATCCCTACGGATCGTTTGGCGATGGCACATTCTATCTGCATCGCGGCGTGGACTTCGACAACAATCCGGTCGGCACACCGCTCTACGCCGTTGCCAATGGCACAATTATCGTCGCCGGCAAGGACGACAAAGACGTCTATGGCTTCGAGCCCAAATTTTATGGGCAGCTGATCGTCATCGAGTTGGAGCGTCGCTGGCAAGGGCGTCCCCTGTACGCGCTCTATGGTCACGTCTCAAAAATTGACGTGAAGGTTGGCGACAAAGTGCGCGAGGGACAACGCATCGGCGCAGTGGGCGAGGAAGGCACTGCCGCAGTGGGTCCGCATTTGCATTTGGAGGTGCGGCTTGACGTAAACGATTATGACCACACGCGCAATCCAGCCTTGTGGTTGAAACCACCCGCAGGCACAGGCACCGTAGTGGGACGTTTGCTTAACGCGCGCAACGAACCGATTTCGCGCGCCATCGTCATCTTCCGTCGCGCCAGCAAGCCCGACGCGCCTTATCGGGAGACGACCACCTACCCCGCCAATCGCCCCATCAACCCCGACGATGACTGGCAAGAAAATTTTGTGATGGCTGAACTTGAAGCGGGTCCGATGCTCGTCTCGGCGTATGGAGGCGGGCGCTTCTACAGCGCAGAAGTCACCGTCGTCGCGGGCAAGACGACGTTTCTCATCCTCAAACCGAATTGAAGTCGGAGGTTGGAAGTTGGAAATTGGATTGCCGCGCCTCCAACTTCCAATCTCCAACTTCCAATCTCCAATCAAAACCACCTGTCACGCAACCGCTTCAATGTCCCATCCCGCTCCATGTCACGCAGCTGTTGGTTGATGGTCGCCAGCAAAGTCGGCGCATGGTATGGTACCGCGATGATGTAATTCGGTTCATCATTCAACGGTTCGCCGACTAACTTTAGTTGCGGCTGTGCGCGTCGCAACAACCGCGCCGACACCGCATCGGTCAACAACGCGCGCACCTCACGCCCATCCAACGCCCCACGCGCCTCCTCAAGGCTGGTGTAGCTGTGCAGGCGATAGCCGTAGCGTCGCGCGAGCTGTTTCGCCAGCGTCTCCCCACTCGAGCCCCATTCGACACCCAATGTCTCTCCGCGCAAATCAGCGATGCTTTTGAGCATTCCATCGTCTGCTCGCGCCAACAACTGCTCGCCCCCGTGAAAATAAATATCCGAATACGCCACGCTCATCGAGCGCAAGCGCTCATAAGGCAAAGCGGAGACGATTATGTCTACGTGTTGCGCCGCCAACGCTTCATACAACGTATCAAACCCCAGCGTCACAAACTCGACGCGCAAATTCATACGTCGCGCCAGTTCCTCGGCTAGTTCGACATCGAAGCCTATCAGTTGATGTTGTTCAGTCAATGACTCAAACGGTGGAAAGCTGGCATCCATACCGACGCGCAGCACGCCGCGCGCCTGCACTCGCTCGTAATGCTCGTCGCGCATGCCCACCAGTGGTTGGGTCAACCAATACCATGACGCGACGACGGCGACGCTGAACAAGGCGATGGCTACGACGAGGCGCGCGAAACAGGAAGCGTGACAGCGGAGTGGCGCTTTAGCAAACGCGAAGCGTTGCATAACATTCAGCTCTTCCCCCTCTCTTATGAGGAGAGGGGGTGGGAGTGAGGTTCGGAACTCAGAATTAACAATGTGACTTCGGGACGACAGTTGAAGCGCACGCGCGGTGCGCCCTTCCCTTCAAGCCCAATGCCACGACTGACAAACAACAGCATATCATTCAATTGATATAGCCCCATCTCCAGTGCCTTGAGATAGAACGATGCTGTAACTAACGCGCCGAACCATGGCAGGCGCACTTGCCCGCCATGGGTATGTCCCGCGAGCTGCAAGTCAATCAGTCCGGTCGCCGCCGCTTGGGGCGCGAGGTCGGGAGAGTGGTGTAACAGCATTGTGAATGACGGAGGATCATTTGCGGTTTCCCGTCTCCCATCCCCCACCAACACCCGCCGCAACACCTCGCCATCGTATGTCGGTTCGTGCGTGCAGCTCATGCCGACAATGCGGAGGATGTTGCCACACAACATTAGCTCGCGCGCTTCATCGCACAGCCACACGATGGGCAGGCCCTCCATAATTTTCGCCACTGCCGCTGGCGCATCTACGGGCGGGCTGCCCGTCACCGCATACACGGGCGCAACCGCGCACAGTTGCTTCCACAGCTCATGCGCCTGGTGTTGCGCGATGGGGTCATGCACGTTCGACAGGTTGAGAAAGTCACCTGTGAACAGCAAGGCATCGGGTTTCAGTTCACGCACTGTCTGTAGCAATTGAGCTTCACGGCGCCCTTGTCGTTCCAAATGCACATCGGCAATGTGCAACAAGCGCATGGGTGAACCTTGCTTAAACGAGGGTATGGTCAATTCGATGCGTGACAAACGAAACACAGATGGCTCGATGTGATAACCATAAACGACGAGCGCGCTGCCAATCGCTTGCAACACAACATTCAGGAGGTTAATGTCTGTAACGACGAACAGCGTGAGCGCATTGCAAATCAACGCGACAAAGATGCGCAACACAACCAACGCCAACCATTGCGGCTGCACAGGCCCAAACGAGATGCGCCGACGCGACAGCGCCATCAGCAACACCCAATCGCCAAACTGTGCGATAGCGAGCAGTACGACATTGCTCACTCCAAGCCACTGCGCCAACCACACATCCAACCCGGCGACGCACACAAACCAGACGAGATGGGGAATACGTTCAGGCAAATCAAGCGTGACCAACAATACATGCAAAAAACTTTTCTCAAGTTCAGCATTGTGCAACGGAGGCGTGCGGGGAATCAAAGGGAGATTGTGCCTCGCACGCAAAGGCATATCACTCTGTTTCAAAGTGTAACGCTTCAACGTCGTTTCCGCTCCTTCAACACATCGTTATTACATGCCTCTTGCCGCTTGCTACTTGCTACAACCCCTCAATCTTCACTTCACTTAACTCAAACCACTGCCGCTCAGGCACATCAAGATTGCCGAAGCGAATGTCGCCATCCCGCACACTCAACATGCTGTTGTCGAGCCACGCGACAAAGCCCAGCGCTCCACGCGGCGACGAGTGGCTCGTGAAAATTTTTTGTTCGTCCACGAAGAAGTCCACCTGGTCGCGCAGCCAATCGAGCCGATAGGTGTGCCATTCAGTAAGCGAAGCACTGATAAGGACTTCACCACCGCCGACTTGCGTTTGCGCGGCGCGATAAAACAACGGACGCAGTGGCTTAAGGACATACCATGCCAGACCACCGAGCAACACGATGAACTTCGGCACGCGCGGCGCGTTCAATACTTGTGCGCGCCAACCGTTGCCCGCACCATTGTTTGACATGGACATAAACGATGGCGGCGAGGCGTGAAAGAACCATACGGCTTGCGGCGAATCGGCAGCAGCGTTACCCGCGCCAAACGGCGCATTCCAAAAGCCAAAGCCTGCCGTACCAAGCAGCTGGTCTTGCCCATGTGACGCACGCGCCCGTACCATCAACCGCAACGGCGGACGCCAGGGCCAGCGCCCACGCTCGTACAAACGATGGTCGTTGAGCTCGACATCGGACAACGCTTGTGCTAGAGACGTTGCCGGCAACGTCTCTACCTTGACAGGTCCTAACACGAAGCGCAGCGCGCCGAACTGTTCGACAATCCACGCGCGCCCAACGGCAAAACGATTCCAATAGGGCAACGCGCCATCGGCAAATGTGTCGTGAATGTTCATACCAACTCTTTGATGGTGTCCATGTACGTTTGATAGGTTTTATGATCGAAGCACACGAACATCACTTGTTCGATGGTGTTGTCCTGCTCCAAAAATTTTTTCACTTCATTCACGGCGATGCGGGTTGCGCGCTCCAAAGGGAAACTATACACGCCCGTGCTGATGGCGGGGAACGCGATGGTGCGAATGCCGTGTTGCGCGGCGAGCTGCAAGCTGTTGCGATAGCAATTCGCCAAGAGCTCGTCGTCTTTCGTGTGGTCGCGCGCGACAAACGACCAGATAGGACCGACGGTGTGAATGACGTGCTTGGCGGGCAGCCGATAGCCCTTCGTGATTTTCGCTTCGCCCGTTTCGCACCCATGCAACGTGCGACACTCGGCGAGCAAGTCAGGACCCGCAGCGCGGTGAATCGCGCCATCCACACCGCCGCCGCCGAGCAACGAATTGTTCGCTGCGTTCACAATCGCATCAACCGATTGTTGGGTGATGTCGCCTTCGACGACAGAGATTCGATTTAACATCAGACGCTCCTCTCTTTGCGCTTTGTTATAGCGCGCATTATAATCCGCTCACCTAGCTTGAGGTGAAGCCTATGAGCCAAGTCGTTGAAGTCGTGGAACGTTACATCATTCCAGAGCTGCCTCCCATCAACTTACCCACCGAGGATGGTATCCCCTTGGAAAGCAACTGGCATCGCGCGCAGATCAATTTGTTGGTAGATAGCACCCATCAACATCTACAGGGTCGCACCAACTACTTCACGGGCGGCAACATGTTCGTCTATTTCAGCATGAGGCAAGTCCGCAACAAAGATTACAAGGGCCCCGATTACTTCTTCGTCAACCATGTGGATGGCACACGCGACCGCGATGCTTGGATCGCGTGGGAAGAAGATGGACGCCTGCCCGATGTGATCGTCGAGCTGCTCTCGCCTAGCACAGCCGAAGATGATCTGGGCAGAAAGAAGGACTTATACGAGCAGAAGCTCAAGACGCCCGAATACTTTTGTTATGACCCTGACACGCGCCAGTTGCAGGGTTGGCGCTTGGCGCCTTGGGGCTACGTGTCCTTGAAGCCGAATGAACATGATCATCTGCCGAGCGAGCAGTTACAAGTGTGGTTGGGCTTGTGGCAAGGCACATACTTGGGTATAACTGCCACATGGATTCGCTTCTACACAGCCGATGGCGAACTCGTGCCGACCCTCGAAGAAGCGTCACAGCAACGCGTCGAAGCCGAACGCCAACGCGCCGAAGCCGAACGCCAACGCGCCGAAGCCGAACGCCAACGCGCCGAAGCCGCCGAAGCCGAAGTCACACGCTTGCGCGCAGAGCTGGCGCGACTCGCTGCGGCGAAACCCGATGCATAAGCCGTTTCAAAAATCTTAGTATGCCCCACCTCCCGCAAGCGCCGCTCTGCTTGATTGCGGGAGGTTTCAATTTCATTCCCTACACTGCTTGCTCCTGACAATAGCGATACAGCGCATCAAACGCCGGCAGTGCCAGCGCGAGCGTCTCCGCATCGGGCCGATTCAACAAGAAGAAGCCATGTACAATGGCGCGCACGCCTTCCGCTTCGGGCAATGTGCCGCGCAGCGCGTGAATGTCGGCGGCGCGCATGATGTCCGCAAGCTTGCGTAACGCAGGGTCTCGCAAGTTGTATGTGTCGAGCAAAACGTCCATCGTGATGCGCTCGCCTTGCCGCGCAAATTCGGCGTGCGGCACGACGAAGGGAATCGCGCCTTCACGTTGCGCGCGTTCCAATGCGCCCTCGTTGGGCGCAAAAATAAATTCGGCGTCGGGATCAATGAAGTTTTTGATGAGCCACGCGCATGCGATCCGGTCCATGCGAATGCGCTCACGGGTTAGCCATTTCAAGATCGTCACCCTTCAGAGAGTGTTTTAAAAGTGGCAGGGCTGGGCGCTTAGAAATCGCTGCACCCCATAGCCCCAGCAGCCTACGCTGCTGTTTCGTAGTCCGCGTCGGCGGACTTTGCTCTGGGTAGCCGCGAATGTCATTCGCAAGGGCTTTTAAAACACTCTCTCAGAGAATATCAGACAACTCATGTTGAGCCACGGCTTCCAAATCCAGCGTGCGCCCGCGCGCCAAGGTCGCGTCCACTTCAGCAGTTGTTCCCTTCGCCTTCAGCGCATCCAATAACGACGTGACGCGCTGCTTGGATACGTTCTCGCTGGCGGGGTGCTGCAAAATCACACCCATCAATTCTAAAGCGCGCTCCGTCATGCTGCCCCTGAGATAGAGTTCTGCCAATCCCGTCAGGCAAGCTAACGACAACGGGTTGATGCGCTGTTGCGCACTGATGGCAAGGCTTTGGCGGAAATAGCGTTTGGCTTCTGCGTCATCTCCATAAGCCAACAGCGCTTCCCCCAACGTCGCCAGCGCCATACTCATCCCATGCCAATCGCCAATCTCCTTGCTCAACGCCAAAGAGCGCTTCAAGGAGTCGCTCGCTTCTGCATACGCGCCTTGCTGCGAAGCCATCAGCCCCAAATTGTTCAAGCACGCCGCCATGCCCCAACGGTCGCCAATCTCTTGGCGTATCGCCAAGCTCTCGGCGTAAAGTGTGCGCGCCTCCGCATAG
This sequence comes from uncultured Anaerolineae bacterium, assembly GCA_964509505.1. GTDB lineage: Bacteria > Chloroflexota > Anaerolineae > JACRMK01 > JACRMK01 > CAZDYP01. The sequence goes on from CAZDYP010000003.1 coordinate 67,647, forward strand.
CGCCCCTGTCTGCGCGCCACCACGCCGAGGTTGCTTAGACTGCCCGCGCAACCTGCGCGATCACCCATTGCTCGGCGAATCGCCAAGCCTTCGGCGAACAGGGTTTGCGCCTCGGCGTACGCGCCTTGCAACGATGCGATGATGCCAAGGTTATTCAAGCAAACGGCGATACCGCCCCGATCATGCAGCGCTTGGCAAATAGCCAAACTGCCCTCGTAGTGCGCTTTGGCGCTGGCATAGTCATGGTTGCGTAGCGCATCGCCCAACCGCCGCAACGCTTCGGCGAGTTGCCGTTGATTGCCGCTGGGTCGCGCTAACAGCAATGCCTGTTCCGCGTGATGGCGCGCCTCGTCGAATGCGCCGCGCGCAAAGGCCACCCCACTCAGACCATTCAGCGCTTCGATCATGCCCATAACCTCGCCGCACGCACGCGCCAGCATCAAGCTGGTCTCGTACTGCGTTTGCGCGTCCGCGTATTCGCTCAACCCCGCGTGCGCCTGCCCGAGCTGTTGCGTCAAACGCATCCGCGCCGCCGCCAATGCGCTCGATTCATCGGCGGTCGTCTCAAGCTTGGGCAGCAACTTCAGCGCGCGTTGCAAAAACAGCTGCGCTTCACGATAGGCGCTGCCTTGCAAGGCTTGGGCGCTTGCTTTGTCGAGATAATCAATGGCTTTGTCGTACAGCTCGCCACGCTCGCAATGGTCAGCCAAGATGCCATAGAACTCGCTCAACCGATCCGCAAAGAGCGTTTCGATCACTTCGGCAACCTGACGATGCAACACGCGACGGCTTTTGATGAGCGTGCTGTGATAGGTCGCTTCCTGCACGAGCGCGTGCTTGAAAATGTATTCGAGCTCGGGCTGTGATGCGTGAACGCGAATCAACTCCGCTTGCCGAAGGCGCTGCAACTGCGCCTCTAACGCGCTTTGAGACTGTGGAGGTTGCTCATGCTCACTCACAGAACGAGATTATAAAGTATGTTGCGGAAGTCACCCAATGTCTTTATAATTTTCGCGCGCCCAACGCGCGGCGGCGGGCGGCGCGTCAACTGTGATTGCCTCACCCAGACCCGCGAAGCTTCGCAGCGCCGAGCCTCGCGGGTTTTGTGTTCTCCGATTGTCAACCCCGTGTAAAGCGACTATAATCACAACCATACTTAGGAGCGCAACCATGAGCCAAGTGATTGAAGTAGCCGAACGCTACATCGCGCCCAACATCCCCCCACATCAAACTGCCCGCCGAGGATGGTACCCCTTGGAAAGCCACAAACATCGCATTCAAATCAATTTGTTGAGCGAGTGGACGCGCCACCGCTGGCAGGGTCGCGCCGATTTCTTTGCTTGCCAAAGGCACGGACCTTCGACTCATCAGTGAGCTCACAGGCTTGTCTGCCGACGAGCTCGCCACATTCTAATCTCCCATATCCAACCATTAGGAGGGCATCACCATGTACGGTTACATGGGCAAAATCTTGCACGTCAATTTAACGGAAGGCAAACTCTGGGTCGAGCAACCCGACGAGTCTTTCTATCGCATGTATTGGGGCGGCAGCGCGATGGGCTTGTATTACATTCTCAAGCACGCGCCCGCTAAAATTGATGCGTTCGATCCGCGCAACGTGTTGACGTTTTTCGTCAGCGCACCCACGGGCACGCCGATTTCAGGGCAAGCGCGCGTCACCGTCAACGCGAAGTCGCCGCTCACAGGCGGCATCGGCGATTCGCAAGCAGGCGGCTACTGGCCCTCGGAATTGAAGTTCGCAGGCTTCGATGGCGTCGTCGTGTATGGCAAATCCCCCAAGCCTGTTTATCTTTGGGTGCATGATGGCGCGTATGAGCTGCGCGACGCATCGCATCTGTGGGGCAAGGTCACGGGCGAGGTGGACAAAATCCTCAAAGCCGAACACAAAGACAACGACATCGAAATCTTTCAAGTCGGTCCCGCAGGCGAGAAGCTGGTGCGCTTCTCGTCCATCATGAACATGTCGAATCGCGCCGCGGGGCGCACGGGCATGGGCGCGGTGATGGGTTCGAAAAACTTGAAGGCTATCGTCGTGCGCGGTCATGGGAAGCCGACGATCGCTGACTCGAAGTTGCTGAACATCATGCACAAAGACGGCGCGAAGAAGACGATGAACGAATTTCAGTTCGGCAAACTCGGCACGCCGGGCGTCGTCGTCAATCAACATGCGAGCGGCGGTCTGCCCACGCACAACTGGGACAGCGGCGTGTTCGATGGCTGCCAGCACATCAGCGGTCAAGTCCTATACGACCAATATCTCAAGAAGCGCGAGACGTGCTTTGCCTGCTCCGTGCGTTGCAAGCGTGTGGTCGAAGAAGAATCGCGCAAGGTTGACCCATACTACGGCGGTCCCGAATACGAAACGATTGCGACGTTCGGCTCGTATTGTTTCGTGAACGACATGCCCGCCGTGATGAAAGCCAACGAGCTTGCCAACAAATATGGCGTGGACACGATTTCGTGCGGCGCGACGCTGGCGTTTGCGATGGACTTGTTCGAGCACGAAATCATCAGCGCCGAAGACACGGGCGGCGTCGAGCTCCGCTTTGGCAACGCCGATGCAATGTTGCAAATGCTCGAAATGACCTTGAAACGTGAAGGCTTTGGCGATGTGCTAGCTGAAGGCTCCGCGCGCGCCGCCAAGAAAATCGGACATGGCGCCGAGGAATTCGTCGTGACAGGCAAGGGGCAAGAATATCCCGCGCACATGCCACAGGTCAAGCGTTCGCTTGGCTTGGTCTATGCGGTCAACGCCCACGGCGCAGACCACGAATCATCGGAGCATGACACTTCGTACATGCCGAACTCGCCGCAGGGCGGCCTCAAGCGGCTCGAATCTATTGGCTTGAACAGCCCGCAAGACAAATTCGTATTGAACGCGGAGAAGGTGAAATACGCCTACACGACGATGAATTTATATGGCGTGTTGCAATCGGCGTGTCTGTGCAATTTCGTCTTTGGCGGCTCGTGGCAGCTCTACGGACCCGAAGACCTGTTGAACGTGATGCGTTCGGTGACGGGTTGGGACTTGAACATGGACGAGATGATGGCGTTGGGCGAGCGACGACAAATCATGTTGCGCGCTTTTAACGTGCGCGAAGGCTTCACCCGCGCCGACGACAGCTTGCCCAAGAAGATGTTGAAGCCGTTGCAAGGCGGACGAAGCGATGGCATCGCGTTGACACAAGCAGAATTTGAAGGCGGTCTCGACGAGTTCTATCGCTTGAGCGGTTGGGATGAGCAAGGCACGCCCACGCGCGAGCGGTTGGAAAAACTCGGCGTTGGTTGGGTGGCGGAAACGATGGCCGCCTAGTCGCAGCGAGCAGGGACATCAAGGGAGATTAGCAGGTTTGTTGATGGAGCTGCTTGAGGGGTTACGCACGCAAGCCAATGCGCAAATTGCTTTAAGGACAGTGGACGATGCCCTTAGACGCGGGCGGCAAAGCTCTCAGCGCCATCAGCATTGAGCAACAAGGCCATCATTAACGCAAGAACGCAAGATGGATACTGCTTCATCGTCGAGGACGAATGCCGTTCAGCCGCATTCGTCCTTCGCCGTTAAACCGAGCTCTCTCAGGAGAAAAAATCATGTACGTCGAACAAAGCCGCTGGACCGCCGCTGCGGGTTGGCACCCCCCCATCGCCTCACTAGGCGCATCCGCGCAACTCGTATTGGTCTTTGGCGCAACGCACGCGCTCCAAGACCCGCAGCATTTCGCTCATCTCAAAGCTGCTTACCCCTCCGCGCATATTTTGGGTTGTTCCACCTCCGGTGAAATCTACAACACCGAAGTCACCGACGATACGATTGTCAGCACGGCGATTCAATTCGCACACACCCAGCTCAAGGGCGCGTCCATCACCTTGGACGCTGACGCCGACAGCTTCGCTGCCGGCAAACAGCTCGCGCAGCATTTACCGCATGATGACTTGGCGCACGTTTTCGTCATCTCCGACGGGCTAGCGGTCAATGGCACCGAGCTGGTCAGAGGGCTCAGCCACCATTTGCCGGCGAGCGTTGCCGTCACAGGCGGACTGGCAGGTGATAGCTCACGCTTTGCGCAAACCTTGGTGTGTTTCGATCACCCGCCGCAATCAGGTCTCATCGCCGCACTTGGCTTCTATGGCAAGCGCTTGAAAATTGGCTATGGTTCGTTAGGCGGCTGGGATCCGTTTGGTCCAGAGCGTTTAGTCACTCGCTCAAAAGCCAACGTACTCTATGAGCTCGATGGGCAAT
>CAZDYP010000004.1:0-32839 GCA_964509505.1 uncultured Anaerolineae bacterium
CGCCAGAAAAACCTTTAGGGTCTGAATTGCAAAACACTCTCTCACGTCGTCTCTTCATCAGATAGTGTTCCTAAATGCGATGTGAATCCCATAACCCTTGCGAAGGGTTTGAATCTTTGCAAGGAGGAGTTCCTCATTTCCACATGATTTAGGAATCCGGTATCAGCGGTTCGCGCGACGAAGGAGGATGATGGCGACGATACCTAATATGGTCAACATGCACAAGCCCACCTCCACTGTGCGCCATATAACCAACATACTGGTCGCGTCCGAGATGGTCGCGGGTTGAGGGAACGGCGCAGGCGTGGCGTGTTGCGATTCGAGGATGACAGGCGCAGTGGTCGGGATGATGTTCGAGGGCAGCGCAGCGACGGGAGGCGAGGTCGTCGGTTGAACAGGCGCAGTCGTAGTCATGGTTGAGGGCGAGGTGGTGCGGGTGGCGTCAAGAACGCTCGCGGGTGTGGGTGTGAACAACCCGGATGGTGTAGTGCGTGTGATGGTTGTCGTCGTGGGCGCCGAAAAGACGCTGGTGGGGGGTTGTGGCGTGGTCGCAGCGCTGGCAGTGCCGGTGCTGGGCGGAGCTTGGGTGGGCGCAGCCTGTGCGGCAGCTGCCGTCGGTGGCGCGGGTTGTGGCAGCGCCGCAGCGGGCGCAGGCGTGGCGGCTTTGATTGTATCTTGCGCTGCGGGCGCCGTAGCTTGCGGAGCCGCAGGCGGCACAATGGGCACTTGCTGTTGCGCGCCTGCTGGGAACTGTTGGGGCGGCAATGGTGAGGCGGGTGATGATTCTTGTCCTTTTTGTTGAGTCATTGCGCCTGATTGATTTTGCATCGCAGGCGCGGAACGACTTTGCAGCGTATTCAGCCATAACAGATCGGCTGATGCGATCAGCACCACCAACAACATCGCTAAAGCCGTTGCGCCATGCAATGCCCGTGACACCCATGGCGCTTGCCACCACGGGCGCGCGCGTTGCGCCTGCTCGGTGGACAAGGTGAATGAACGCGGCGCGCGCAGGGCGGGCAGCTCGCGCATGAGCGCAACTGTGTAACGAAGCGTCTCTAAATCGTGACGACATGTTGCGCAGCTAGCTAGATGCGCAGCCACGCTCAGTCGCTCACGCTCGGTCAACTGTCCATCAAGATAGGCGGATAGGTTGTCGGTAACATGCTCGAAATTGCTCATTAGTTAAAATACTCACTCACGCTTTAGACGATAGGCGATTGGCAAAAGTTCCTGTTGCGCCAGCAGCCAATCGCGCACGCGGCCACGCCCGCGATTCAAGCGCGATTTCACCGTGCCGAGGTTGGTCTGAGTTGCTATCGCAATTTCTTCGTACGATAAACCTTCGACATCGGACAATACGACGACGATGCGTTGGTCGTCGGGGAGCGCTGCGATGGCGCGTTGCAGCAAGTGATGCAGCTCGGCGCGGATCACCCGGTCTTCCATATTTTCGTGTGGGCTGATAAAAGTTGGCGGTTCGTGCGCGTCGTCGCTGACAGGCAACAAATCTTCAATGGAATCGGTATGGCGACGTCGCTGCGCGCGCAAGAGATCGTAACAGGCATTGGTGACGATTCGCAGTACCCACGCCTTGAAGGAGCCGCCGCGAAATTCTTTGAGGTGGCGATAGGCTGCAATGAAGGTCTCTTGGGTGGCATCGGCGGCCGCTTCGGCGTCGTTCAAGATGCGATAAGCCGTGCGATAGGCGCTGTCTTGATAGGTCTCAACTAATTGGTTGAAGGCGCGCACATCACCCCGTTGAGCGGTTTGGATGAGTGATTGTTCAAGACGAGCGCGCTGGTCGTTCATACGAAATTCAGCTAAAGGAGGATAGAGGTCGGAATGCTTTGAGAAGCCTGACCTCGCTGAGAAAGTGAGAGGGCGTCCTACGCGCAAGCAATTTGACACATCATTTTTCCTCACCTATACTTGCGCCGTTGCTGCAATTGCATAAGCCGAGATGGCGGAACTGGCAGACGCGCCGGACTCAAAATCCGGTGGGACTAAACCTCCCGTGTGGGTTCGATTCCCTCTCTCGGCACTGCTCAATCACCTGACTTGCCCCATGGCTGTGCTAAATGGATTTCTAGTACGGCATGGGGCAAGCGTTTGCATTATACCATAAGGCTTTTATGCAGCTAGCACGCTTTGATCTCCATGTGAGCGTCTAACATGAACTTACGTCGCTTTGGTTGTGTCGTGCTAGGCTTGACCTTGTTCGCCGTGCTGGATGGGTTTATATTAGGTTTGCTCATGGGTTGGTTGGTTGCTCCCTCGCCCGACGCAGCGAGCTATGACCCAGAACAGCAAGCGATGTATGTGGAGATGATCGGCGCGACTTACGCTGCCAATGGCGACTTAGCGGAAGCGCAACAACGCCTCAACCTGATTGAACCTGATGCGACCTTTCATCCTCAATTGGTGATAGATATGGCTCAACGGGCCATCGAGCAACAAGATAAATTCAACGTCAAAAACCTGATCGTACTAGCTGTAGCGTTAGGCGCAGATACAACACCCTTGTTAGAACGTCTGCCGCCTACGCCTACCTTTGTGCCAACCTTTACCCCAACGCCTCTACCCATACCGACTGTCCCTCGCTCTGCCGCCGTAAATTTCACGCCTACGCCTACTGCCACACCAACGCGCACCCCAACGCCTACTACATCGCCCACGCCCACGCCAACTCGAGCGCCAACCGCAACCGCTACCCCGCGCCGTCGCATCACCCCAACGCCTACCTTAGCAGGCACACCTACCATCACGCCAACACCTACCCCAAGTGTAGATTATCGTGTAGCCAAAGCGCGTCAATTGACTCCGTGCGAGAATGGCGGCAATCATCACTTGTTCATGCTGGTTGTGGACACACAAGGCAATGGTGTACCGGGCATCACAATAGAGGTGACATGGGATGGCGGCTCATATCGAGACACCACAGGCAAGAAAGTTGAGAATCTACCCGCGCTTGGCATAGACGCGCGGACGACAGCAGGTTATGTAGATTACGCTATGTTCAAAGGACGCTATCGCGCACGGGTGCTGAATGGCACTAGCGAATTTACACCTTGGCTGACCGTTGACATTCCCGTTGACGAGCTCTGCCCTTCGCGCGACAATCCTATTGGAAACTCGCTCTACCACTATTCATACTTCATCGTGTTTCAAAAGACTCGTTAAAAAAGTAATCGGTAATTGGTAATTAACACACCTCTCCAATTACTAATTACTATTTACTCTATTAGGAATGATTGATGAGCCGATACGTCGGTCCCGTGCTTGGCTTAACCTTATTCGGTATTATCGTAGGTTTCATTTTAGGCTTGGTCATTGGCTATTTGTTCCCTGTGACGTTCATCAATGCAGAGGCTTCAACGCTGCGCTCCGAATACAAAGAAGATTACGTCATCATGGTCAGCACCGCTTACGCGCTCGACAACAGTCTCGCCGATGCGAAGCTGCGTCTCAGCAAAATTGAGCCAAATGCCGCCAATGCGACTAAACTGGTCACAACCATAACCGAGCGCGCCATCGAACAAAATGACGCGCGTAATGCGCGTAACCTTGCAGTGTTGGCAGTAGCCTTAGGCGCAAACTCACCCACTATTCGCAGCTATCTGGCGACGATTGCTACAGCGACACCGAGCACACCGCCCACGCTTGCGCCGACGACAACCCGCACACCCACACCCGTCGCGCTACTCGTCGCAACAGCCACGACGACCCCCACACCCCCACCAACGGCGACACCCACGCCACAACCGACCAACACCTCCGCGCCCACGAACACACCCATGCCACAACCCCCGACCGCAACGAATACTCGCCGCCCACCCACCAACACTCCACCTCCACCCACACCGACGACCGCTCCCAAGCCAAGTGTGGATTTCAAGGTGATTGAAGCGCGTTTGTGGGGAGCGGTTGAAAATGGCGGCTCCAGCGTGAATGGCTCGGTGCAGACCTGCGGCAACCTCAATACATTCTTCATCAAGGTTATAGACGCGAGCGGTAATCCCCTTGACGGGATTATTGTAGAGCGCGGGTATGCGTCCCACATACAGGTGCGACCGACTGGCGCGAAAGGCGCAGGTAAGACTGAGGACGACACGGGCGACGGCAACAAATTTCGCGTGGTGCGCGATGCGTCTGGGCGCACTTACACTAGTGAGTGGACGCGAGAGATGAGCACTATTGATCAAAACATGCCCAATGCGGATCTCATTGCTGGTGGGTATTGTCATGACGACGCCGAGTGCAACGCCCGCAAGCAAACCGCGCAGCTCTGCCGCCGTCATTATTCATATAGCATCGTGTTTCAAAGGCAGTGGTGAGGATGGTGGTCGTCACTGAATGCGTGTGGCGAGCCACTCGATGCCCACACGACTAAGTGTCTATGCGATATAACCCTTGCGAAGGTTCAAAACCTTCGCAAGGGTGGGTTATTCGGATAGGCGCTAAGTGACGAAGCGACTAAGTGACGAAGCGACTAAATGGCGAAGTTCTTTGGCTTCTTGTTTGGCGCGACATTAGGTATAGGAACAGCGTTGTACCTGTCATGGGTTGTGCTTGCGCCAATTGACGTAATTAGCGAACCTGCCCAATTGAAGACCGAACAAAAAGAGCTGTACGTCCTGCTGGTGGCGATGAGCTATGTAAACGATGGCGACTTAGTGCGGGCGCAGATTCGGCTTGACCGCTTGGGCGAAGATGACATTAAACAGCGTGTGACTGAATTGGCAGAACGATCCATCCAAGCGCATCAACCGGACGCGCAATCTCGCAGTCTCGCCAAGCTAGCTATCGCATTGGGAGCAAACACTGCCGCCTTGCGGGTGTATGTCGTGACCCCGACACCAACACACACGCCAATCCCGATCGCTACCGGCTTGCCTAGCCCAACTTCCACTCCAACTTTTTCGCCAACCGTGCCACGACTTCCCACTAGCACACCTATCCCCACACGCACCCCGACACCTACCCCAACCGAAACCCCCATCGTGCGGGTGACTTATCGTGTTTTCGAGCGTGTGCGTTTGACGTGTGAGCAGGATAAAGAACGGACCCCGCGCGGGCGGATTATGATTTATGTGCAAGACGCCAATGGGCTAGGGGTACCTGGTGCGCGTGTGCGGGTGCAATGGAATGATGGACAGGATACATTCTTTACAGGATTGAAAGGCACAGACCCCGGTTATACTGATTTTGAAATGCAGCCGGGCAAGAGCTACATCGTGCAGATCTTGGATGGTACCAGTGATGTCGCACGTGACCTCGATGCCAACGCGCTTGAGCCTGAATGTCCGCAAGATGGCAAACAGCACTTCCGCTCTTGGCGCATCATCTTTCGGCGAAGCAACTAACTGTTGAGTGTAAGTGGTTAGACCAATAACATTGCAACTCGTCCATCCTACCTGATTTGCCAAAGTCAATCGTTTTCGGGTAATCTCCCTCTGTCCGCAGGGTGTCATCGCGGGCTGGAATACCATTAGGAGCCATGAGGTAAATGAAAGAAACCTTCATACAGAACGCGCCTCTCTTCTCGTCACTAACGTTACCAGAACAGCAGGCAATTGCTAGTGCGATGCAAGAGCAGAACTTCACAAAAGGCGAAGTTTTGTTCGCTCAAGGCCAGTCGCTGGTGAAGTTGTATGTCATCAGGACTGGTTGGGTGAAGTTGACGACAACTGTTGAGGGGGGGAGAAATATCGTCAACAATCTCGGTCCCGGCAGTTTGGTGGGCGAGATGGACATGTTGCTTGGACAAGCCTCAGTCAGCGCGGCACAAGCAGTCAGCGAAGCTAGTGTGTGGTCATTATCACAGGCTGATCTTGAGAAGATTGTGCAAGCGCAACCCTCAATTGGCTTGAAATTGGGCGCCGCTTTAGGCAAGCGCGTGAAAGCGCTCAATCGCTATCTGGTAGATAACCGCCTTCAACAGATGTCGCTGTTTACGTCGTTGAGTGAAGTCGAACTGATGACGATTGCTGAAACGCTTCAACCGCTTGAGATTCGGCGCGGCGGGCTCGTTTTTCGCGCAGGCGCACCCGGCGAGACAATGTTCATCGTTGAATCAGGCGAGGTGGTCGTCACTTCAGCGACAGAAGAAGCCGGCGAAGCGTTCCGCACGTTGCATGTGGGCGACCTCATCGGCGAAATGGCTGTTTTAACGGGCAAATCTTACGACGCGACCGCGCGTGCGGCGAGTGAAGTAGTTTTGTGGGCTTGGAATCGCAAGGACTTCTTGAACCTTACCGCACAATATCCGCATGTTCGCGTCGCGCTTAGCGAGCGTATTTCACAATCATTAAGCGTGGCTGATCAGGCAATAGCCCAAAAACAACTCACCAAATTGCCCCTGTTCTCAGGCTTGCCAGAGACCGTTACTAATGCCGTCTCAGCTGTCTTGGTTTTGCGTCACTACCCTGCGGGTGAGTGTATCTTCAAGGTAGGCGATGCCGGTGACGCGCTGTTGTTAGTAGATTCGGGCGATGTGCGTTTGGAAAGCGAGACCGAGCCCTTGCGGTTTGTGCGTCCTGGCGGTTACTATGGCGAAATGACGTTGATCACAGGACAAAACCGCACGGTCAATGCCTATGCTGACAGCGACTGTAACCTCTGGCTTCTTTACAAATCCGACTACGATGAACTCCTCGCGCGTTATCCCGCTTTGGGGACGGCGCTCACCAACGCTGTCAGCGCGCATTTGAACTCACAAGAACATCTTTTCATCAATCACCAACTCCGCAACGTTGCTATTTTCAGCAAACTAGGCGACGCTGAATTGCACGACATCGCCCAGGCGATGGAGTTGCTGACGTTCCGACGCGGCGATGTGATCTATGCGGAAGGTCAACCCGGCGAAGCGGTGTACTTCATCGAAACGGGCGAAGTACAACTCGCCACGCGCACAGGCGACTCCCCCAAGCTCTCGTTTGAAATGTTGCGCCCGGGCAGTTTCTTTGGCGAGATGGCGTTGCTCACTGATAGCCCACGCAAGCACACTGCGCGCGCTGCCGCCAGCCAAACACAAATATGGCAACTGACCAAAGATGCATTTGATCAGTTGGCTTCCAAATATCCACAACTATCGTGGGCTTTGAGCAAGGCATTGAACGAGCGACTGGCACGCACCGAAGCGCAACCATCGCCCGCGCCAATGCGCCCACCAGCCGCGCCTCACACCTTGCAAGCCACTATCGCGCCCGCTTCACATCCGGCTATTGCTCGCCGTCCCACCACACTCGCTATCAAACGCCCGATGGCGCGCCCTCCAGCTAAACAAGGCGTACCGCTCACGGTCAAACCCAACACCCCACAAGCAAAGAATGGCGCGACCCGTGCAGTGGGTTCTGCTCGTCCAATTCCCGGCCAACCTGTGCCAGCGCGCCCCAATACCTCGCGCGCGCTGGTGCCCGTGCAACCTCGCTCCAACGCAATGGCATTGGTTGTGACGCAAAGTGCCACTTGGGTTGCAGAGCGCCCTTTAGGCTTCAAGTTACAAATGGCTTCGTTGGCGCTTTTGTTACTTTGGTTGTGTGGTATTGCTACGCCCGTCACGTTGTTCTCGGCAATCTCTAGCTCTGAAGGACAGGCATTCATCGCAAGTCTCACCTCACCTGACAATCCAAGCGCACCCGTGCTGCGCCGCTTGGCGTTGCAACCGACCTTCACGCCAACGCCATTGCCAACCGCCACACCCGAAGCCACCGCCGTTTCCTCGCAACCATCGCCAACCAAACCGCCCGTAGTCGTCATCGCGCAACCAACCGCCACCCCAACGCCTGTGCGTCGCACCATTGCGGCGCCACCACCAACTGCCACACCAACCACTGCCGCCCAAATCCAGGTGGCTTCCGTTCAAAATGAATTTAAGCTGACCCAGTTGCGCCAGTTGACCCCTTGCGAGAACAATGGTGGACATCATTTCCATGTGCTAGTGTTGGATAAAGCAGGCAAGGGGATACCCAATGTTCAAGTGCAATTCATTCGTGATGATGGCATCTTTACTGACAACACAGGCAAGAAATTGAACGAGACCATCCCTACCTTGGGAGTGACGCCGAACAATTCAGCAGGCTATTTGAACTGGCCCATCTACAAAGGACGTGTACGCGTTAAAGTGTTGAGTGGCAGCAGCGACATCACCGATTGGGTGAGCGTGGATTTGCCCGATCAGGCTTGCGTGAAGAATGGCGAGGTCGTAAATCCAATTGGTAACTCGCTGTATCACTACTCTTATCTCGCAGTGTTCCAGCGCACGCGCTAAGACCTAAAGACCAAAATCCAAACAACAAACGGTGAGGTGAACCAACCCTCACCGTTTTTTGTTTTGCTGTTGACAGCCCTTTCTCTGAGACTATAATATCGTGCGTGCGCTATGCTCAAATTCCATTTCTTCTTAAGGAGGAGAATATGTTGAAGTCTCGTCGTTTGTTTTTGTTGTTGATGACGTTGGCTTTGGTGCTCGCAGCGTGTGGCACAGCTGCTACACCCACCGCCGCGCCGCCACCGCCCGCCACACCTACGCGCGCAGCGGCAGCGCAACCGACTGCCGCCCCCGCAGCGGCCACACCCACTACCGCTGCTCCTGCTCCAACAGCCACGACCGCGCCGCGTCCCACCACGCCGCCCACTGCCGCGCCGAGCGGCGCTGCGAACACGTTGGTCTGGGTGCAAAACATTGACGATGTGGTGTCATTCGATCCGGCCGAAGCCTACGAGTACAGCGGTTGGCTCGGAGTGCATGCGATGTACGATACGCTCGTCAAATTTGAAGGCGCTGACCTCGTCAACGTCAAGCCGAGCCTCGCGGAAAAATGGACGATCAAAGACGCGGGCGCAAATTGGGAAATCACGTTCAACCTCAAGGAAGGCGTGAAGTTCGCCAGCGGCAACAGCATGACCTCTGCCGACGTCGTGTATTCGTTCCAACGCGGCATCAAGTTGAACAAACCACCCGCTTTCTTGTGGACAGACATCGGCGGTCTCAAGGAAGACAGCATCAAAGCGCCCGATGCGAAGACGGTTGTGCTGACGATGCCCAAGACCGCCAGCCCGCTCGAATTTCTTAACGTGCTGACTGCGCCGCCGTTGAGCATTGTGGATTCCAAGACCGTGATGGCGAACGCTGGCGCCGACATGGGCAACACGTGGCTGAAAGATCATTCGGCAGGCACAGGTCCTTACATGATGGATCACTGGAAGAAGGATGTCGAGTTCCTGCTCGTCGCCAATCCGAATGCGTCCGTCAAACCCAAAATTGCTAACGTCTTGATCAAGCACGTGCCTGAAGGCGTCAATCAACAAGCCCAACTGGAAAAGGGCGATGCCGATGTCGCCACGGGTTTGACGCCCGAACAGGTCAAGGCTGTGCAAGGTAAGTCTGGTATCAGCGTCGTCAAAGCGGGCAACCTGCAAATCTTCTACGTCGGCATGAATGTTACCCTCAAGCCGCTCGACAACAACAAAGTGCGTGAAGCCCTGCGCACGGCGATTGACTACGATGGCATCGTGAAAGATTTGCTCTCGGGCAACGTGCAACGCCTCAATACCATTGTGCCGATTGGTTTGTTTGGCGCGAACACCGACAAAATTTTCCAGAAAGACGTGGCGAAGGCGAAAGCGTTGCTCAAAGAGGCCGGCTTCGAGAGAGGCTTTGAGATTGATATGCTCACGCTCACGGGCAATCAAGGCTTGGTGAACATGGGCGACCTTGCCGCGAAGATTCAAGCCGACTGGGCAGAGATTGGCGTGAAGGTCAACGTTAAACAACAAGCCGCCGCCGAATTGCTCGGCACGTATCGCGCGCAGAAAGCGCCAATTGTGTTGCTGCTCTGGGGCCCCGACTTTGCCGATCCCGACGCCAACGGCACACCCTTCGCCGATGCGCCGCTTGGCAAGCGCAACAACTACGACGACCCGAAAGCGAAAGAATTGGCGAAGAAAGCGCAACTCGAAACGGATCCCGACAAGCGCAAAGCCGCTTACAAAGAACTCACCGACTACCTCGCACACAACGGTCCTTATGCCATTTTGTTCCAGCCGAACCAATTGTTCGCGCTGCGCTCCAACGTGCAAGGCTTCGCGTGGAGCCCCATGGGCTATTCGGACTTGTGGACGATTAGCAAGTAGTCTGAAGCATGAAACGTGAAACGTGATGGGTCAGCGAGCTTTGCCCATCACGTTTCACGTTTCACGCTTCACTCATCACGTCTCATGTCTCACTTCTTCAATGAACTTCCTCAACTACCTCCTGCGCCGTCTGATTGGCGTCATCGCCGTCATGGTTGGCGTCTCCATCGTCACCTTCGTCATCTCCCACCTCGTCCCTGCCGATCCTGCCGCCGCCGCATTGGGTGATCGTGCGCGCGAAGATCAGGTCCAAGCGTTCCGGCAACAATATGGTCTCGATAAGCCTGTCGTCGAGCAATACTTCATTTATGTCAGCAGATTATTGCGCGGCGATTTGGGCTTGAGCATCCGCACGCGCCGTCCTGTGCTGACCGACCTCGCCGATTTTTTCCCCGCGACAATCGAGCTCTCATTAGCTGCCTTGCTCATCTCCTTACTGCTTGGCATTCCAACGGGTGTGTGGTCATCGCTCTTTCGCAATCGTTTACCCGATCATCTGGTGCGTATTTTCGCGCTCATTGGCGGCTCACTGCCGATTTTCTGGTTGGGCTTGTTGCTCATCGGCTTGTTTTACAGCAACTTAGGATGGCTGCCCGTCGGCGGGCGCATTGACGATTTCGTTCCGCCGCCGCAACGCATCACGGGACTGTTCGTGATAGATAGTTTGCTGACAGGCAACTTCACTGCTTTGAAAAGCAGTCTCATTCATCTGATTCTGCCCGCGTTCACGCTTGGCTACTTCTCGACGGCCGTCATCTCGCGGATGATGCGCTCCTCCATGCTTGAAGTCTTGCAACAAGATTACATGCGAACCGCTCGCGCCAAAGGGTTATTGGAGCGTTGGGTGATTGTGCGGCATGGTCTCCGCAATGCGCTGATTCCCACGTTCACCATCATCGGCATCACGTTTGGCAGTTTGCTCTCGGGCGCCGTCCTGACCGAAACGACGTTCACGTGGCCCGGACTTGGACGCTATGCGACAGCCGCTGCGATTGGCGTGGACTTTCCCGCCGTGATGGGAGTGACGTTGTTAGCCGCGTTTGTCTATACGCTCGCCAATCTCATCGTGGATGTGAGTTACGCTTGGCTCGATCCACGCATTAGGAATCGGTAATCAGTGTTCAGTCATCAGTGTTCAGTTTCTAGTGATGGCTCTATTCGCTGAACAGTGAACACTGAACACTGAACACTGAACACTGAACACTGAACTATGGTTTCCCCATTGACAGAAACCCCCGTCGCGTTCACACGCAGGTTAAAACGTCCCACCCTGCTGCGGAGTCCACTGACCGTCGCGGGCTTCGCGCTCATGCTCATCTTCGTCGTCGGCGCGCTCGCCGCGCCTATCCTCGCGCCTCATGAGCCGACCAAGCAATCACTCTCTGTGCGCCTCAAACCGCCCTCCGCAGAACACTGGATGGGCACCGATCAATTAGGGCGTGATCTTTGGAGCCGCGTGTTGTTCGGCGCGCAAAATTCGCTCATGGTGGGCGTCATCGTGGTCGGGGCGGCGGGTTTAGTTGGCACGCTGATTGGCTTGGTCGCAGGTTACGTTGGCGGCGCAATAGATGAAGTGTTGATGCGCGCGACGGATGTGTTTTTTGCTTTCCCCTCACTAATTTTGGCGATGGCGATTTCAGGCGCATTGGGCCCGAGTTTGACCAACGCGATGATTGCGATTGCGGTGGTGACGTGGCCCGTGTATGCGCGTTTGGTGCGCGGGCAGGTGTTGTCGTTGCGTCAACGTGAATTTGTCGAAGCCGCGCGTTGTGTGGGCGTGTCATTGCCGCGTATGTTGCTACAACATCTCTTACCGAATACACTCGCGCCCTTGTTGGTGCAAGCGAGCTTCGACATGGGCGGGGCGATTCTCACGGCCGCTGGTTTGAGCTTCATCGGCTTCGGCGCGCAGATTCCCACGCCCGAATGGGGTGTGCTGATTAGCGATGGGCGTCGCTACGTTGCCACGCAACCGTGGCTGCCGCTCTTCCCCGGCCTCGCTATCCTCTTGACCGTCGCCGCGTTCAACCTCATTGGCGACGGCTTGCGCGACGCGCTTGATCCGCGCCTGCGTGGGCATGAGTAAAACACTAAGACACAAAGAACACAAAGAACACAAAGAAAACCTTTGTGTTCTTTGTGCCTTCGTGCCTTCGTGTTGAAAATGGAGAAGCAATGAGCAATGACATTCAAACTCGTCTCGCTCGCTTGCATCACGGCATCGTTGACATGCACTTCGACTTGTTGATGGATTTGTACGAGCAACGCGAGCGCGTCAATGTCCTCGACACAGATTATCTTGCCGATTTGCAAGTGGGCGGTATTGGCGTCATCGGCGCGGCGATTTACATCGAAGACAAATATGTGCCAGAGTTGGCGTTGCGTGTCGCGCTCGACCAGATCGCACGGCTCTATGTGGAGACCAATGGCAACACGCACTTTGCTTTATGCAAGAGCTACGCCGACATCGTAGCCGCGCGACAAGCGGGCAAGATCGCCATCCTCATCACGATGGAAGGCGTCGAGCCGTTAGGCACTGACCTCGATTTGCTGCGTGTGTTTTACGAGCTCGGTGTGCGGAGCGTCGGCTTGACCCACGTGCGGCGCAACATGGCGGGCGATGGCGGCGTGTTCGCGCCACGCGGCTCATCGCGTCACGGTTTGAGTGCGTTTGGCAAGGAGGTCATCAAGCAATGCGAGGCGTTGGGCATCATGCTCGACCTCGCGCATCTCAACCCTGCGGGTGTGGACGATGTGTTGGCATTGACGACGAAACCCGTCATCGTCTCGCACTCGAACCCGCGCAAGTTTTACGACATCGAACGCAATAGCAGCGACGAACACATCAAAATCGTCGGACAACGCGGCGGCGTGTTCGGCGTGAACGCCGTGCTGGTCAGCCCCAAGCCCGAAGAAGCCACGCTCGACCGCTACGTGGACCACATCGAATACGTTGCAGAGTTGGCGGGCATAGACAGCGTGGGCATCGGCTTCGACTTCTTCGACCACATCTACAAACAATGGACAGACGCGCAACGTGCCGATCTCGAACGCAAACTCACGAAGCCTAACTTCTTACCCGACTTGCGCGACCACACGCACGCGCCCAACCTCACGCGCAAACTCATCGAGCGCGGCTTCGGCGACGCCGACATCGAGAAGATTTTGGGGGGAAATTGGATGAGGGTGTTCAAACAGCTACTATAGACAAAATCGGTGGAGTCATTGTGACTCCACCGTTTTCGTTTCCCCTCACGCCTCACATTTCGCGCTTCACATTTCACGCTCCGCCATCTGCTCCCACGTTTCCCGTTGCGTCACCACGCGCCACTCCTTGCCCTGCACAACGACCTCCGCAGGCAACGGTTGTTGATTGTAGCGCGATGCCATACTGAACCCATACGCGCCCACATCCATAATCGCAATCAAATCGCCGCGTGTCATAACGGGCAGGGTGCGATCATGCGCCAGAAAATCCGCACTCTCACAAATCGGTCCGACTACATCAGCCAAGACTTTTGCCTCAGAACGCGGACGCACTGCCCGCACTTCATGGTAAGCCTCATATAACGCTGGGCGCATGAGCGAGTGCATCCCTGCATCCGTCACCACGAAATTTTTTGTCGGCGTGCGCTTGAGATAGGTCACACTCGCCACCAATGCGCCTGCCGGCGCGACGATGCTGCGCCCCGGCTCCAAGATGAAGGGGGGATGCGCCGCGCCAAATGTTTGATTCACGACCTGCGCCCACTCGCTTGCGTGCATTGGGTTCTCGTCACGATAGACGATGCCCAAGCCGCCGCCGAGGTTGATGTGCTGCAAGTTCACGCCCCACGCTTGCATTTGCAACACTAAGTCGCGCATGAACTCGGCGCGCGCGCGCATTGGTTCGGGTTGTGTAATCTGCGAGCCGATATGCGAGTGGATGCCGACAATCTGCACGCTTGCTATTTGCTGCGCTTGGCGCACTACCGCTTCAATATCTTCCAATGGCACACCAAACTTCGACGCTTTGTGTCCCGTGCTGATGTGCTTGTGCGTCAGCGCGTCAATGTCGGGATTGAGACGAAACGCAATGGGCGCAACCTTTTGCTTCTGTTGCGCGATCTCTGCGACAAGTTCAAGTTCTTCTACGCCATCCACATTGATGCACAATATCTCATTCTCAAGCGCGTATGCAATTTCGGCGGCGGTCTTGCCATTGCCATTGAAGACAATTTTGTTGGGCGGCGTGCCGACCTTGAGCGCGCGCCACAACTCGCCGCCGCTCACTACATCTGCGCCGATGCCAAGCGAGACGAGATGGCGCAAGATGGCGAGGTTCGCGTTCGCCTTGTACGCATACGCGATGAGGGCGTTAGGAAACGCCGTGAGAAAGGCGCGCGCGCGCCGCTCAATTTCGTCGAGCGAATAAACGTAGAACGGCGTGCCGACCTCGCGCGCGATAACCGAGAGGGACGCTTGTTCGCAATGGAGCTCGTGGTTTTGATAAGAAAAGTTCATCGAGTATCCTCGGAAGAAATGTGGGAACTCACCTTACGCAGACGCGGTTACACCAACCGCCCCAACACAAAGGCATTAAGAAGCACAAAGCGCACCAAGTCTTTGTGTCTTTGTGAAATGGTTGTGCCTTTGTGTTGAGAAGTCGGCATAGCCATCAATAGCGTCAAAGTCGCGCAAGGCGAGATGGGAAATTATGACACATTCGCGGATTGTGGTAAATTCTTTTTACCTCGAGGAGGAGGACACACCAATCCTTCACGGAGGAAACATGTTTTTTCAGGAATGGAATGTGTTGGTGGTGGATGATGAGCCCGATGTGTTGGCTGTCACCAAGCTCGCCTTGATTGATGCGGAGGTTTATGGCTTGCCCATCAAGATTCACACCGCGAAGAGCAAAGCCGAAGCGATGGACTTGCTCAACAC
Source organism: uncultured Anaerolineae bacterium (assembly GCA_964509505.1). Lineage (GTDB taxonomy): Bacteria > Chloroflexota > Anaerolineae > JACRMK01 > JACRMK01 > CAZDYP01. Next base: position 15,064 of record CAZDYP010000004.1, read on the forward strand.
GACCTTTGCCATCAAAGATGTGCCTGAAGGCTCCTTGACCGTTGGCTTGATTGATGTGGTGATGGAGAGCCAGCACGCAGGCCTTGAACTCTGTGAGTATATTCGCGCCTCACTGAAGAATCAATCCGCGCAACTCTACATCCGCACTGGGCAACCAGGGGTTATGCCTGAACGGATCGTGATTGACCGCTACGACATCTCTGGCTATTTCACGAAGGTTGAGATGACGGAGCAGAAGCTATACACCTTCGTCAAGAGCGGCATTCGCCAATGGCTCACCAGCTACTACTCGAAGCTTGTTGCCGAGCTGACTAATCGCGCCATTCAACATGCGGAGACAAAAGCGCAACTGCTGAAAATGCTGACGCCCATCGGCAAAGAGTTCGGGCTGTTGATGATACAGGGCATCGTCTTTGAACAAGACACTGTCCTCACCTACGTTACGCCTGAGCAAGTGCTGGCATTGCATGATGAGCTGGTCATGCTGCCGCCCATGATTGAAACCTCCGAAGGTCACAGATTCATTGCGGATGGGAAGCGCGTGATGACACATATCGTCGAGACGCCCTCCACTGCCGATTACTATTTCGTCGCCGAATATACGATGGCGATGCCTCCCCATTTATACGACGTCACGTTCAAAAATGGTCTCGCGCTTTCGATGCTTTGGAAACGCGCGCAGTAAGACGATGGACGCCAATCTCCTGAAACAATTCGTCTTCTTCTCGCCGTTCTCGCTCGAGCAGCTGCAACATATCGCCGACGCCGCGCCGCGTGTGCGCTTGGGCGCAGGCGAAACAATATTTCACCTGGGCGACCAATCTACAGAGATGTATCTTATCTTGTCGGGCAAGGTGAAAATTCATCGTGTGGACGAGCATGGCACTGAAATGGTGTTGACACTGCTGGACACAGGAGAAGTATTTGGCGAGTTAGCCTTGTTGAGCAACGAACCACGCATGGCAACCGCGACGACGGTGATGCCGTGCGAGTTTTTGGTGATTGACCATGCGTTGCTGCTCGATTTGATTGCGACTACCTCACCCAGCGCCATCTTTCGAATGTTTGCGGTTCTCAGCAACCAGATTCGCGCCATCAACGAGCGCGAATTTCGCCAACGCCTGGAAACGCGTATGCTCACTGCCGAAATGGAAGCGAGGCGACAACGCAACTTGACGCAAATGGTCGCAGGGGTGGCGCATGAATTGAACACGCCATTGGGCGTAGCAAACACCGCTGCGAGCATCATCGCGCACGAAATCGAAATGCCCGCCTTCCACGCGCTCGCGCAGGATGCCACGCTAAAACGTGCTGTGTATAAAATCCGCGAAGCCTCGTCGCTCATCATGAGCAACATCCAACGCGCACACAAATTGGTGGAGGATTTCAAGAAGGTTTCCGTCAGCCAACTCAAGGATGTCAAAGAAGTTCTGAATTTGTCCGATGTCGTCAACGAGACGCTGAACCTAGCAAAGATTTATCTCAAGCACAGCGGTTTGACCATCACCTATGAAGACGCGCTGCCGGCCGAGCACAGAACATGGGTGGGCTATCGCGGTCATTTCTCGCAAGTTCTGTTAAACTTGCTGACCAATGTGGAGCGTTACGCTTATCCCAACGGCGCGGGCGGCGTCGTCGAGATTCGCCTGTCGCTCGCAGGTCAAGATCAATTTGCGGTGTCAGTGCGCGATTATGGGCATGGCATGGCGGACGATGTGCGCGCGCGCATCTTTGAACCGTTCTTCACGACCGGGCGCGAGCGCGGCGGCACAGGCTTGGGCATGACGATCGTGCATAGCCTGGTCACTGACGCGCTCAAAGGGCACGTTCACATTCATTCCGCGCCGAATCAAGGCACCGAAATCGTCGTCACGTTTCCACGTCACGTGCCTGATTAAACCAAAGACCTCACAAGTTTCCAAAACCTGTGAGGTCTGTAGTGCCTCGCTGCTTCGTTTTCTCGTCCCTCGTTTATTCCAAATATTGATACGCCCCCAACGTCAAAAATTCCTCAAACGTCGGCGCAGTAGCTAGTTGGTTGAATAGCTCAATCGCGCGCTGATATTGGCCTGCTGCGAATGTCTCCGCGCCGACCATTGTCTTGATCTTTTCGACCTCCTCTGCCAGCAAGCTGCTATAGAGTTCAGCTGTTATCTTGCGCCCATCCGCCAACGTCACGCCATGATGTAACCATTGCCATACCTGCGCCCGCGAAATTTCTGCCGTCGCCGCATCCTCCATCAAGTTATAGATCGCGGCTGCGCCATTGCCGCGCAGCCACGACTCGATGTAGAGGATGCCAACATTGATATTCAGTCGCAAGCCGGCTTCGGTGACTTGTCCATTCGGCACGGCGAAGTTGATGAGTTGTTCGGCCGTCGTATTGACCTCATCACGCAGGCGCGCTTTCTGATGGGGCTGCTCATTGAGCGCATCTGCAAACACCTTATATGCCGTCGGCACCAGATCAGGATGTGCGACCCATGTACCATCGAAGCCGTCGCGCGACTCGCGCAGCTTATCCTCTTTCACACGCGCGAGCGCGACCTCGTTCACTTGGGGATCACGCCGACTCGGAATGAACGCCGCCATGCCGCCCATCGCATGGGCGCCGCGCCGATGGCACGTCTTCACTAACAGCTCAGTGTAGGCGCGCATAAATGGCACGGTCATCGTCACTTGCGCGCGGTCAGGAAAGATGCGCGTCGCGTCTTGATGAAACTTCTTAATACAGCTGAAGATGTAATCCCAGCGTCCCGCATTCAAACCTGTGATGTGGTCGCGTAATTCATAGAGAATCTCATCCATCTCGAACGCGGCGAGGATGGTTTCGATCAGCACCGTGACTTTGATCGTGCCGCGCGACACGCCCAGCGTATCTTGCGCGAGGTTGAACACATCGTTCCACAGGCGCGCTTCGAGATGGCTTTCGAGTTTCGGCAAGTAGAAGTACGGCCCCGTGCCTTTTGCCTTTAAGCGCGCGTGATTGTGGAAGAAATACATGCCGAAGTCGAAGAGCGCGCCGCTGATAGGCTTGCCATCACACAACACGTGTCGCTCGTCCAGATGCCAACCGCGTGGACGCACCAGCAACACTGCGATTTTTTCGTTGAGCTTGTAGGCGCGCCCATCTGCTTGCACGAAGTCAATGGTGCGCTCAATGGCATCGCGTAGATTGATGTGTCCTTGCACCATGTTCGACCAGGTAGGGGAGTTTGCATCCTCGAAGTCCGCCATGAAGATATCCGCGCCCGAATTCAAAGCGTTGATGACCATTTTGCGATCCGTCGGGCCCGTGATTTCGACCCAACGCTTCTGTAAGTCGTCGGGCGTCGCGCCGACTTGCCAATTACCCGCGCGAATGTGCGTCGTCTCAGGTAAGAAGGTGGGGAGTTGCCCTGCGCTGATGGCGGCTTGTCGCTCGTGACGCCGTTGCAACAGTTCGAGGCGTCGCGCGCCAAACGTGCGCTCCAATGTTTCCACAAAGGCGAGCGCTTCGGGGGTGAGTACTTCGGAAAATTCAGGTGTGGGGGGGATGGTAAGTTCTAGCATGATGACATGACCTCAACAGTTTGTGGGAATATAACGGATTTTTCGACAATGGACAAAAACAGACAAACGGATGACAACGGATGCGTGCAGCAACGGCTGGCATACGGATAAGCGGAGCGCAACGGATACGTGCGACAACGGATGGCATACAAATAAGCGGAGGGTTAGCTTGATAGAAACGCATAAACGGATAGGAACGGGCAGTGTCCGTTTCTATCCGTTTATCTGTGTCATCATCCGTTGTCAAAAAATCCGCTACGCCAACACCTGCTCTGGCGTTGGTTCTGTGAACTGTTCCTCTTCCGTCGAGCCATGCAACGCAGTGGTCGAGGAGGCGCCGCTCATAATCACTTGTGTCACATCGTCGAAGTAGCCCGCGCCGACAAACGCTTGATGTTTGATGGCGCGGAAGCCATGCACTTCCTCGGCGAATTCACGCGCCTGCATGGTCGCAAAAGCTGTCATGCCATGTTGCTTGTAACTGCGCGCTAACTCGAACATGCTGAGGTTGAGGGAATGGAAGCCCGCAAGCGTGATGAATTGGAATTTGTAACCCATCGCGCCCAGCTCGGTTTGGAATTTTGCAATCGTCGCCGCGTCGAGCTTCTTGTTCCAATTGAACGAGGGCGAGCAGTTGTAAGCCAACATTTTGTCCGGGAATTGCGCGCGAATGGCGTCCGCAAAACGTCGCGCTTCGTCCAAGTTGGGCTCGGCGGTTTCGCACCAGATGAGATCGGCATACGGCGCGTACGCCAAGCCGCGCGCAATCGCTTGGTCGAGACCGGCGCGCACATGATAAAACCCTTCGACGGTGCGCTCGCCGCCGATAACGAAACGACGGTCACGCTCGTCAATATCGCTCGTCAATAAGCTCGCAGAGTTGGCATCGGTGCGCGCCAGCAAAATCGTTGGCACGCCCATCACGTCGGCGGCAAGACGAGCGGCGATCAATTTCTGGATCGCTTCTTGGGTAGGCACCAGCACCTTGCCGCCCATGTGTCCGCATTTTTTCGCAGACGATAGCTGATCTTCAAAATGCACGCCGGCTGCTCCTGCTTCGATCATGCCTTTCATCAACTCGAAGGCGTTCAGCACGCCGCCGAAGCCCGCTTCCGCATCCGCAACGATGGGCGCGAACCAATAAACATCGTGCTTGCCAATCGCATGATCAATCTGGTCGGCGCGCAGCAGCGCGTGGTTAAGACGACGCACCAGTGTCGGCACGCTATCGGCTGGGTAGAGACTTTGGTCAGGATAGGTTTGCCCTGCGTTGTTTGCATCGCCCGCCACTTGCCAGCCGCTCATGTAAATCGCTTTTAACCCCGCTTGTACTTGTTGCACGGCTTGGTTGCCCGTCAATGCGCCGAGCGTATTCACATACGGTTCGGTCTTGAGCAGACGCCACAAGCGTTCCGCACCCATGCGCGCAAGCGTGTATTCAATTTGAATCGAGCCGCGCAATCTCAAGACATCCGCTTCTGTGTAAGGGCGGGTGATGCCTTGCCAGCGTAAATCGCTAGCCCATTGTTCGCTGAGAGAAGGTTTATGTCCATTTGTGCTTGACATGAGTCGCTCCTTGGGTGAGTCATTAGAGATTAAAGATTAAAGATTGGATGTTACACTCACCATAGCATGGAGCGCGTGAGAAGGGAAGGGGCAAATGAACTGTTTTGTATGGGTGAAGGGGTAGGTTGGGGGAGTGGAAAACTAGACGAATGGCTAGGAGAATGTAAGGAGCATGTAAAGCCAATTGCCCATTGGCTCTACCGACGCTCGCGCCAACGATGATACAAGTTCGCCGCTTCGGTGCGATTACCGACCTGCAACTTCTGAAAGATGTTTTGCAAATGAAACTTGACCGTGTGCGCGCTCACCGAAAGGCGTTGCGCGATTTCCGCATTGGTCATACCTTCGGCGACGAGTTCCAGAAATTCGCGTTCGCGGTCAGAGAGGGTGTCGAGTGGATTTTTTTCGCTGGCTTTGCGCGCGCGGTCACTGCGCGCGGCTGCGGGAAAGACCAATGAACCGTGCGCGACATTGCGAATCGCGGCGACGGTCTGACGTGGCGGGTCGGTCTTGAACGCGTAGCCATCCGCGCCATGTTCCCACGCGAGGCGCAACTCTTCGCCATCTTCAAATGCCGTCAAAATCATCACCTTGATAGGCAGCTGTTCGGCGCGAATGCGTTGCACGATGTCGAGGGCGCCTATACGCATCTGCCAATCCACGACGACGATGTCGGGCTTCAGGCGGCGTGCGACTTCTAACAATTTTTCGCCGTTGGTGAATGCGCCAAGCACTTCCATATCCGGCTCAGCTTGCAGCAACGCGCGCAAGCCCTCCAGCACCAGCTCGTGATCGTCAGCGAGCATGATGCGAATTGGGTTAGACATAATTCAAAGGTTCACACCCGCGCCGATGGGGAGGAGGCAGGGGTGAGGTGAGGAAGTTAGACATGACTCGGCACCTTAACGTGAATATGTGTGCCTTGCCCGACATGGCTCGCTAAACGCATGTAACCGCCGACCAACTGTGCGCGTTCACGCATGCCGCGCAAGCCGATGTGTTCTTGCAACTCCGTCGCCGCAGGCCCCTCCAAGGGCGGTGGCTCGAACCCCCGCCCTTTGTCATACACGTCGAGCGCGACCCAGCCATCCTCTGCTGAGAGCTGCACGTCCAGACGCCCCACGCCCGCGTGCCGATAGGCATTCGATAACGCTTCTTGCAAGATGCGATAGAGTGCGATTTTGACAGGCAAGCTGACGGGTGGCAAGTCACCCACTACGTTCAATTCGACATGCAACCCTGTCAAGGCTGCTTGTTGTCGCACGAGTCCTTGCACGACGGCTTCGAGCGAGCGATGGCGAAATTCAGGCGGGCGCAACGTGCCGAGCGTGCGTTTGATTTCGCTGAGTGCGCCTTCGATCAAACTGCCCACGCGCGCGATGTCCGCGCTCAAGTAGTCGAGCATCGCGTCGGGCAGTTGCGCCATCCGTGTTTGCAGCGCGGCGATTTGCGAGGACGCGGCGAACAATTTCTGCACGGGCCCATCGTGAATATCAAGGATGACGAGTTGCAGTTCGTCTTCGGCGACGGCGAGGATGCGATGGCTGGCTTGCACTTCATACGATGATTGTTGTTGCCAACGTTCATCTTCGAGCAGATTGGCGACGAGTGCGCCGATGTCTTGCCAACCATACGCCACTTCTTCCAACTCCATGCCGCCGAGTGTGATGCGTTGCGACGTGATGGGCTGTCCTTCCAATGATTCATAGAAGCGACGCGCGGGATTGTCTGCTAAGACCCATAACATCATCGCCTGATGTCCCATGCGAATCAGCCGCGCGGCTGTCGCCAACACGAGCCGCTGTCCAATGCCTTTGCGCTGATACGTCTCAAGCAAATAGATGGCGTAAAGCTCGCCTGTATAGGGCGACGGCGCATTGCGCGCGGGCCCGCCCGACGAGAAGCCAACGATGTTGCCGTCTATATCCTCGGCAACATAGACAAACTCGCTGCGCGTTTCATCGCAAATGACACTATGCCAATACTGTTCGCGCTGCGTGACGCTCAGGCTAGCGAGATGTGCGTCTGGCACGATGCCGCGATAGGTCGTGCGCCAGCTGTCCACATGCACGCGCGCGATGCTTGCGGCGTCATCGCACATGGCAGGACGAATGAGAATGGTTTGGGATGGGTTCATAAACCTATGTAGGGCAAGTTTGCAACTTGCCTTCAAGATTGGGCTAGTTGCAAACTTGCCCTACAGCTTCCTCGCTAATACAAACAAATGGGCTGATGTGGGCCAAGCGGCATCGCGCACGGTTCGTGACCAAATGAGCTCGAACCCGCACGCTTGCAATAGGTGATGGGAATGCCGGTGCCGCTACCCGCATCAAGCACATACGCGCCGAGCGGCAGACGGCGAATGAACTCATACAGCCAGTGCGCTCCCTCCGATTGCTTGGGGCGAATCGCGAAGTATGATTGTGCGGCGTGGTTATAACCTGCTGGTCAAGCCGGAGAACCTCGTAACGAAAACCCGTTTTCCGACAAAGTGGGTCATCGGAAAACGGGTTTCTTGCTTCTTGCCTCTTTTTATCTGCGTCGCCGCAAAAACGCCGGCACGTCCAAATCCGCTGCGTCGAAATGCGGCGTTGGAAATTTCGTGATCTTACTCTCTTGTGGCGCCGGCGCGGGCATCGCCATGCGCCTCACACTGCCCTCGAAGCCCGTGGCGATGACGGTGATACGCACTTCGTCTTTTAAGTTTTCGTCAATCACCGCGCCGAAGATCATATTCACGTTGGGATCTGTCATGCCGCGAATGATCTCCGCCGCTTCGTTGACCTCGAACAAGCTCAAGTCGGGGCCGCCCGTCACGTTGAACAGCACGCCGCGCGCGCCGTCAATCGTCATGTCGAGCAACGGCGAGCGCACCGCCGCCTGCGCCGCATCGGCTGCGCGCGTCTCGCCCGTGCCGTGTCCCACCGCCATCAACGCCGTGCCGCGCTCCGACATGATCGTGCGCACGTCGGCGAAGTCTAAGTTGATCAAACCCGGCGTCGTAATGAGCTCGCTGATGCCTTGAATGCCTTGATGCAACACGTCGTCCGCCATACGGAATGCGACTTGCAACGACGCGCGCTTGTCCACCAGCTTTAGCAGATGATCGTTAGGAATCGTGATGAGCGAATCCACCTGCTCCTTCAACGCCTCGAGCCCCGTCTCTGCGTTAGACTTGCGCTTCGCGCCTTCAAAGGTGAACGGCTTGGTCACAACACCAATCGTCAACGCGCCCGATTCGCGCGCGAGTTTGGCGACGAGCGGCGCGGCGCCCGTGCCTGTGCCGCCGCCCATGCCCGCCGTAATGAAAACCATATCCGCGCCCTTGACGGACTCGTACAAATCGTCAGACGACTCTTCGGCGGCTTTCATGCCGATGGTGGGGTCGCCGCCCGCGCCCAAGCCGCGCGTCAGCTTGTCGCCAATGCGGACGCGCCGTGTGCAATGGGCGTGCATGAGCGCCTGTGCGTCAGTATTGACAGCGATGAACTCAATGCCACTCATGCCCTCGGCAATCATGCGATTGACTGCATTGCTGCCGCCGCCACCTACTCCAATGACTTTGATTTGCGCGTTCCGATGCTCCGACGACAACGGTGTCGCCGCTGGGGTTTCGCGTTCACGCTCTCTGTGTGTCACGTTCATCTTGCTGTCTCCTTGTATAAAGGTAGATTTGCGCGCAATGCCGCGCCAACTCACTCCTTCGAGTTCTAATAAATAAGCCGCCTTCTGTGAAGTGATGGGCCGTTGCGGCGCTACGGTTCGATACGCGCCACAGCGCTTGCAGTGATACTGCGCGTTGCCATAGCGATTCGTGCCATTTCTGACGATGTCCAAGCTGCCGCAGGCGCGGCAAGCAAAGGCGTTAGGGTCTTGGGTTATGTCTATCATAGCGCCCACCACTTCCTTTTCAACCACTATTGAGTTGCTCAACGCGCACGGTGGTATCACTGCCATAGTGACCAGTGAACGCTGAGGGGGCTAACGGGTTAGCGTGTTACCGAATAAAAATTTTTCTCCGGCACCTTTAGGGTCTAGTAGATGACACACTCACATCCCGTTTACGCCCAACGAATCGTGGCGGCGCGACTCGCCTGAGCCCACACAGACAGACCTTGTCTGCATCGGCGCGTATCCATCACGCTCCACTCCATTGGGAAGACGTGATGTAAGTGATAAATTCATCACTTACTCATCCGTCACAATCCTTGTGATCCAGTAAGTGATGGCGATAAAAATCGTTTCAATGACTCAATAAGATAATCCTCTTATAGACCTGTCAGGCAGCGAAGTGGTGAAAACCTGACAGGTCTGAAACTGAGCTATTGCGGGAACAAGCGCTTGATCCATTCGCTTGCTCGTTTCAATGGTGAACGCGGCTCATGCTCTTTTGAATGCGTCGAGAGCTTCGCATACCGCAAGCCCCACCACAACAAGCCCACACTCGTCGCATACATCGGTCGGCTCACTGTGTCAGTCAAACCTTCCAAGCCTTGCGGCGAGCCGATCCGCACAGGCAACTTTAAAGACTCACGTCCCAACTCGGCAAGGCCGTTCAGTTCCGCCGTGCCTCCCGTCAACACGATTCCTGCGGGCAACAGCCCATCGTAACCCGAGCGCTTGATCTCTTTCAAGATGAGCGCGCACATTTCTTCTGCGCGAGCCTGCAAAATGTGCGCCACCTCGCGCCGCGCAATGGGGCGATGCCCGTTATCGCCGAACGAAGCCACATCCACGAGCTCACCCTCGGCAATCACTTCAGGACACACCGAGCCATGTTGGAGTTTGATGGCTTCGGCGACGTTGAACGGCGCGCGCAACCCAATCGTCAAATCATTCGTATATTGCCAACCGCCAATCGGCAACACTTGTGAATGCCAGATACTCCCATCAATGAAGATAGCGATGTCCGTCGTGCCGCCGCCCACGTCCACCAACACAACGCCCGCTTCCTTCTCGTCGTCGTGCAACACCGCTTCACCCGCGGCAATAGGCTCCAGCACCAAATCGTTCACGGTCACACCCGCGGCCTCGACGCAATTGATGAGGTTGTGAATCGCGGGCAGCGCGCCCGTGACGATATGCGCTTCGACCTCGAGCCGAAACCCTTGCATCCCCACGGGATCATGCACTCCTTCGACGCTATCGAGCGTGTAGCCGCGCGGGATAACGTGAATCACTTCACGGTTGGTCGGAATCGCAATCGCCCGCGCCGATTCGAGCGCCCGCGCCACGTCCTCTTCGCTGATGCCGCGCGCGCCATGCGACGCCGAGACGACGCCTTTGCTGTTCACCGAGGCGATGTGGTCGCCCGCAACGCCGACGAATGCGCCCTCAATGACGTAGCCCGACGAGCGCTCGGCTTTTTCTTTGCTTTCTTTGATAGCCGCAGTCGCCTCCGTAGTATTGACGACGACACCTTTTTTCAAGCCACGCGACGGCGCGACGCCCACGCCGATGATACGCAAGTGTCCATTTCGCTCGTTGCGCTCGGCGATGAGCGTACAAACTTTCGTAGTGCCTACATCAATACCAACAATCGGTTCCGACATATCAACTCAGTAAGGATGAAGGATGAAAATAAGATCAGCCAGCTGTCTTTTTGCTATTCAGCGCCGCTTTGCGTTTGAGAACGATGGTGACGATGATAGCAATCCATTCATTATCAGGTTTAACGCGGTTTGCCTCACGATATTGCGCGCTGACAGACGTACCAGACCTCAGCATTTGCCTGCCAATGATTTGCGCTTCCGTTGGCTTGGGCAATAGGTCATACGCGCGAATAATTTGAAGCTCAAACTGTTTCGTTCTCATTATCAAATCTTGTGGCGTCTTTTCATCCTTCCTCCTTTTTATTTTGGTTTGTAGAAGGCGCGTTCAGGCAAGCGCACGTCAATGTACTCGGGCGTAATTTTTTGCGCCACAAGTTGCGCCGTGAGCACATTGAGCAGTGTGAGTTTAGCGTTAAGTTGTTCGGGCTGACCGAACAGCACGCGCCAGCCACGCTCGCTTTGGAACGACAACCCCTTCAGCGTCGCATAGTCAAATTGCTTCACGGCGGGCAAGGCGGTGGTCAGAGCCTGAATCGCCGTCACGAGCTGCGTATCTAGCTGAGTGCGTGGCTGATTATCCCAATCGCGCACGATAGGCAACGAGCGTGTCGTTTGCTGTGGCCGTTGCGCGAACACACGCCCACTCTCGTCCACCCACCACGTTTGTTTGTTCGCTTGCCACACGAACAACGGCTGACGCTCGACCACTCGCAAGCGCACAATGTTGGGCAATTCCAATTGCGCCGTCGCGCTCTTCACGCCATCGAGCGAGCTGAGACGCGCTTCGATCTCACTCTGCCGCAAGAAAAAAATGTTCCAATGCGCGACGGTTGCCGCTTGCCTAATTTCATCCGTTGGTATGGCGGCGTTACCTTCGACAATGACAGACTCCACAAAAAAGCGATCATCGGTCCCGAACCAGTACAACAACCAACTGCACGTCACACACAACGCGATGCTAAGCCAGCGTACAGCCCCCCCCGCTGACGCTAGGGGCAGTTGCGTCGCCGTCGCCGCGCGTTGAAAGCGCCGCCGAAACCTCGGCCGCGCCTGCCGTTGTGTGGGCGCTTGCGTTGTGTACGTCACAGAACTCGCTATCTCCAATCTTCAATCTTCAATCTTCAGTCTTCAATCTTCAGTCTTCAGTCTTCAGTCTTCAATCCCTCACAACCCTGACCGTTTTTTATCCTGATGCCGCTCTAGCGCTAACCGTATCAAGCGATCTAACAACTCGCCATAACTGATGCCCGTTGCTTCCCACAACTTCGGATACATTGAAAATTTCGTGAAGCCCGGAATCGTGTTCAGCTCGTTGATGTAGATGCGGTTCGTATCTTGATCAATAAAAAAGTCAGCGCGCGCCATACCCGCGCAATCTATCGCGCGATACGCGCGCAGCGCCAATGCGCGCACCGCTTCGGCTTGCTCGTGCGGCAAAGCGGCGGGGATGATGAGGTCGGCTTCGCCATCCGTGTATTTGGCGACGTAGTCGTAAAACTCGCGGCGATAGCGAATCTCGCCGACAACCGAGACGATGGGCTCATCGTTGCCCAGCACACTGCATTCGACTTCGCGCGCCCGTAGCGCTTGCTCCACCAAAATTTTGCGGTCGTACTGACACGCCAATACGATAGCTTGATTAAGTTCAGAGCGATTACGCGCTTTACTCACGCCGACGCTCGAACCCAAATTGGCAGGCTTCACAAACACAGGATATGCTAGGCGCGCTTCAAGGTCGTCCATCACGTTCTCTGGCGCGCCATCCCACAGCGAGCGCAATATGACTGTATATGGCACGACGGGTAAACCCTGCGCCGTGAAAATGCTTTTCATCAGCGCCTTGTCCATACCCACTGCCGATGCCGCCACCCCTGCGCCGACGTATGGAAGATGTGCGAGCTCCAACAACCCTTGCACCGTGCCATCTTCGCCCATTGGCCCATGCAGCACAGGAAAGACGACATCGAGGTTGGCGAGGGGCGAGTGGGAATTAGTAATTGGTAATTGGTGATTGGTGATTGCTGTGTCGCGCGCAGCGCGATGAGGGTAATTGGCTGCAACCAACGCCGTAACCGTTTCCGCTGGTATCGCTCCCTCACGAATTACGGTTGACTGCTCGCCATTCACTGATAGCCGCTCACTGCTCACCAGTGATGGCGCAGCGAATAAAGGCAATTGTTCACTGTCCACGGCTGACTCGACGCCAGGCAACGGTAGCTGCAGGGTGTCAGGCGTCCACAGTTGTTGAACTTGCCCATTCGTCAGCCAACGACCTTGTTTGTCAATGCCAATGGTGATGACCTCGTATTTGTTTTTGTCGAGCGTGTCAATCACCGCTTGCGCCGAAGCCAACGAGACTTCATGCTCGCCCGATTGACCGCCACAGAGAATACCGATGCGTAATTTAGTGTGCATGTTCATACCCCCTAGTCCCTAGTCGCCAGTCACTCGTCACTAGCAGCTAACGACCAGCGCTAGCGACTAGCAACTTACCATTCGCCAACCAACTCAATTTCTAATTCAAGCGACACGCCAAAGCATTCCCACACTTTGGCTTGCGCGAGTTGGATCAGCGCCAGCATATCATTCGCCGTCGCCGCGCCTGTGTTCACGAAGAAGTTTGCATGAACGGGCGAAATCATAGCGCCGCCAACGGCTGTGCCTTTCAAACCCGCCGCCTCAATGAGCCTACCCGCATAATCGTTCGGCGGATTCTTGAATACCGAGCCAGCGCTGGGATCGCTCGGTTGCGTCGCGCGCCGATAATCGTTGAATTTTTTCAAACGCGCACTCACCGCTGCCGGTTCATCGCGCTTCAACAGAAATTCGGCCGTCAGCACCACCTCACGTCCGCGTTGCCCCTTGAAGCGACTGTGACGATACGCGAACTCCATTTCAGGCGTCGTGAGTGCGCGTTCCATGCCCGCCGCATCGAGTATAGTCGCACGTTGGATCACGTCAGCGATACACGAGCCATGCGCGCCGGCATTGTTCACGATGGCGCTGCCCAGCGCCGCAGGCACACCCACTGCCCATTCCAAGCCAGCCCAACCTTGCTTCGCCAACGAATTTGCTAATAGCGGCAACGACGCGCCCGCCTCAGCCCACAACACCGCCGTCGCGCCGGTGAGCGTTACGCGATACGCATTGCACTCCGTTGCAATCACTAAGCCGCGCACGCCTGCATCGCCAATCAAAATGTTCGTGCCGCGCCCTAGCATGAAATAGGGCAACGCATGAGCGCGCGCCGTCAGCACTGCGCGCTTCAACAATTCGACCGTCGTCGCCGCCACAAAAAAATCTGCGGGACCGCCGACGCGCCACGACGTATGTCGCGCTAAAGGCTCTTGCGCTTTAACCGTCGCGCCGATCTGTTGGGTTAGCGCATGCGCCTCAATCGCTGCCATTTACGAGTTAGTGACCACGCAAACGAGTCAATAGACCACCACTGCTTGCTGCAGGTCGTGGAGCGCCGCCGCCGCCGCCGCCGCCGCCGCCTGCTGGTTTGGGTGGAGGCGCAGGTTGTGCGGTGTAAAGACGATAGAGCGCCGCCAACAAACCGACGAATGCCCATGCCGTCGCGATGGGCAAATTGGCGGGGCGTGTCAGATACCCCCCCACATCGGCGAAGGTAGCAAGCAACGTCCCAAAGCTGTTCGCTGCTTGATTAGGCATCAGGAAAAGCCATACGACGAACAATTCGGTCATGCCCTTCCAGAAAACCCGTGAATCGTAAAAGCCGCGCGCCGAGATGATCAATCCAAAGATGACCAGGCCAAGGAAACCCACCCACGCCGCGCGCTGCTCCGCCATGAGCGTCCCCACTCGCACATTGCCCAACTGCAAATTGATGGCGATGAAAGTTTGCGCTTCCAAGTGATAGACGAAGAAGCAGATGACGAGCGCGATGATGTCATCGTAGATGCGCGGCGATTTCGCCGCTTTCATGTAATAGCGCACTGCCAAGCCCAACAAGATCAGCGAGAGCAACACGCCGATGCGAAAGCCATTGAGAATGGTGGTCTGCCCGACCTTCACGACAACTGCCTCGGGATTGAATTGGAAAGTGCGCACGATTTGGATAGACCACGAGGTAATCCATTGAGTGAGGCCCGTCGCCAGATTGAACGGGAAGTTGTCCACCGAGAAAATGCGCCCATCTCTGAAAATTTGCGCTAGATTGCGCGCGGGTCCCTGCAAGAAAACGGCTGAGGTCAGTAGCATCCACCAATAAATCAGGTTGCGTAGGCTGAAGACTGAACCCATCGCTGCCTCCTTTGATTAATTTTGATTTAAGTATGGTCACACCTTTGCAAGAAACGCATGCCCACCATGTTGACATCGCCCGCGCCCAATGTGATGAGGACATCACCCGCGCGGTTGTGCGTTGTGATAAACTCCAGCGCCGCATCCAACGTGGGCGCATAGCGCGTATGTGGATGCGACATGCGCGCGACGAGGTTGGCGCCGCTAACACCCAAGGTGTCTTTTTCGCGCGCCGCATAAATATCGGTGATGATAACTTCGTCGGCGTCGTCAAACGCTTGCGCGAATTCGTCTAACAAGGCGCGTGTGCGCGAATAGGTGTGTGGTTGAAAGACCGCCCAGATGCGCCGCGCGCCGAAATACTCGCGCGCCGCTGCCAATGCCGCACGCACCTTCGGCGGATTGTGCGCGTAGTCGTCCACGACGGTCACGCCCGCGCGCTCCCCTTTGATTTCAAAACGGCGTTGCGTGCCCCGAAAATTTTGTAACGCCTGCGCGGCTTGTCGCACATCGAGTTGCAACTGATCGCATAGAGCCAGCGCCGCGCACGCATTCAGCATATTGTGACGCCCTGGCATTGGCAAGCGCACGACGGCGAGCGAGCGACGCTCTTTGGCGACGACGAATTCTGCGCCACATTGCGAATCGAAATACGGATCAATCACTTGATACATATTCTGCGCGCCGAAACCGTATGTGATGAGGCGCGCAGGCGTTTGATATATGGCGCGCGCATGCGGCGCATCGCCGCACAGCACCACACAGCCATTCTGCTCTGTAATGGACGGCAACGCGGCAAAGGCTTGAAACGCGGCAATGACCGCCGCTTCGTCTTTGAAACAATCGGGATGATCGAACTCAATGCTGGTGATGATGGCATGGCGCGGCTTGAGCCCAAGAAACATGCGCTCGTACTCGTCGGCTTCGATCACAAAATGCTCGCCCTGCCCCGCGCGCGCATTCGTGTCGAAGTTCACCATGACGCCGCCGACGATGAACGTCGGGTCGAGCTGCAATTCACTCAAAACGTAAGCCAGCAGCGCGGTCGTCGTTGTCTTGCCGTGCGTGCCAGCGACGCCGACGCCGATTTTGTCTGCCATCAACTCGCCAAGCAGCGCCTCACGGCGGACGACGGGAATGCCGCGCGCTTGCGCCGCCACCACTTCGGGGTTATCAGCGCGCACCGCCGCCGACACGACCACCAACTCCGCAGCGCCAAGATGTTTTGCGTGGTGACCTTCATAAATCTGCGCGCCTAACTCTCTCAGCCTCGCCGTCGTCTTTGACAAGGCTAAGTCTGAGCCACTCACCGTTTTGCCCTGTTCAAGCAACACTTTGGCGAGGGCAGACAAGCCCGCGCCGCCAATGCCGACGAAGTGGATGCGATTCATGTGTGTAATTGGTACTCGCTCATGTATGGAAAGCGCGCAAACTTCTTTGCTCACGCGGGAGGTGCAATTACCCATTACTAATTACTTCCTTCACAACGTGCGCTAATCGTTCCGCCGCATTGGGTTGGGCAAGCGCGCGCGCCTGGGCGCTCATCTGTTGTAAGCGTGCGGGATCGTTCAGCAAGTTCATCATGGTTGGCATAAGTTGGGATGACAACTCTTCATCGCGCACAATGACCGCCGCGCCATGCTGCGCGAGATAATCGGCGTTCACTTTTTGATAGCGCCACGCATACGGGTATGGCGCCAGCACGCTCGGCAACCCAAACAATGGAAACTCACCCAGCGCCGACGCGCCCGCGCGTGAGACGATCAAATCTGCGCTTGCATACGCCGCGCCCATCTCGTCGTGCAAATAGGGAAACACATGATAGCGCGCGCGCCATTCATCCGACAAATGTTCATGCGCGTTACGCACTTCATCCCATTCACCTACGCCGCTGATGTGAATCAGCTCGGCGTGCGCGAGCAACTCTTGGGCTTGCGCGATGATGACGCGATTGAGATTGCGTGCGCCGCGCGAACCGCCGAATACCAACACCACGCGCGCATCGGGCGCAATGCCAAATGTTGCGCGGGCTTGTGAACGCCTCGATAGATCTGTCAGGGCTGCGCTATGAGCGAGCAATGCGCGACGCACAGGGTAGCCTGTGACGACGAATTTGCGCGCAGCAAAATAGGCTCGTGAAGCTTCCGTCGTCGCCGCGATGCGCCGCGCGAACCACCCTAACACGCGCACCGACAAGGCTGGCTCAATATCCGGCAGATAAACGACCATCGGGATGCGCTGCACCCATGCGGCGATGGCGACGGGAATCGCGATGAAACCACCCGTGAACAAAACCAGCTGTGGCTTGAAGCGCCACAAGCTCGTCCACGCTTGCACTGCGCCCTTAAGCAAGCGCAACGTATTCGACAGCGCTTGCTTCAGACCGACCCCATGCAAACCGCCGCCGCTAATCAATTGGAAAGGTACACCTTCGCGCGCGACTAATGCTTGTTCGATGCCTGCGCCGCCGATAAAGAGAAATTCAGTGTGGGACAACCCTTCGACGTTGCTCAGGGCACGATTTTCAATTTGTCTCGCGGGGGGCAAATTAGAAACTTGCTCTACCTCTGCTAACGCCTCGCGCGCGACGAGCAATGGATACACATGCCCCCCCGTGCCACCGCCACACAACACAATTCGCATCATAGCCAAAGGGAGCTGGGGAGATAAGAGAAATTAGAGGAAATCATGCGACTCACGCGATGACTTTATTTCCCCTAGTCTGCCCTAATTTCCTTTTCGTCACGGATGATGTAGGTCGGATTGCCAATCCGACTTACAGAGGTTTATTTCCCCTAGTCTGCCCTAATTTCCTTTTCGTCACGGATGATGTAGGTCGG
>CAZDYP010000004.1:32939-51983 GCA_964509505.1 uncultured Anaerolineae bacterium
TTTATTTCCCCTAGTCTGCCCTAATTTCCTTTTCGTCACGGATGATGTAGGTCGGATTGCCAATCCGACTTACATGTGTCACAACGGGGTGCGTGCGCGCGCTGCGCCCGATGTTCAACAATACGCCGACGCCGCCCATTACCGAAATGAGCGCCGAGCCGCCAAATGAGATGAACGGCAAGGGGATGCCCGTGAATGGAATCGAGGCAGTCGTGCTGGCGACGTTCAACAAGGCTTGACCGATAAGCCACACAGTAATGCCTGTTGCCATAAGCTGACCAAACGCATCGGGCGCGCGTTCTGCAATGAGCAAGCCGCGCCACGCAAGCAAGCCAAACAACAAGACAACAAACGCGCAACCGATCAACCCAAAGTCGTTGCCGACGACAGCGAAGATGGCGTCGGTGTGCGAGGCGGGTAAGTAGCCGATGTTGTTTGACAGCGTGCTAAAACCGTTGCCGAACCAGCCGCCGCTGCTCATCGCGCGCAACATGCTGTAAATCTGATAGCCCTCGCCCGTTCTGTCCTTCAACGGATCCATGAAGATCAACAAGCGCGACAAACGCCATGGCACAAGCGCAATCAACACAAACCCAACGAGTCCTCCCAAGATCGTGCCGCTCACGACCAATTGCAGCACGGGCGCGCCTGCCACGTAAAACATCGCCAGCGCGATGATGACGATGACCAAGCCCGTGCTGAGATCGGGTTGGACAATGACCAAGCCAGCGATGCCGCCGATGATGCAGTAGAACGGGATTAGCCCATAGGAAATGTGTTGCAGTTGGTCTTTGCGCGTCGCCAGCCAGTGTGCAATGTAAATGATCGTGACAAGCTTCGCCGCCTCACTCGGTTGGAACGACCCTTCCGCCAGCCAGCGTCGCGCGCCATAGTTAATCGCCGCAAATGCCAGGATGCCAACAAGCGCGATGATCGTCATGCCCATCAACGCGACAGAGATGCGCCGCCAAAAGGTGTATGGGATGCGGCACATCAAAATCAACACCACGCTGCCGAGCAGCAACCATAGCGCTTGTCGCTGTAAAAAATATGTCGCCTGACCGTAATCGGTGTACGCCAACCAATGACTGGCGCTGAACACCATCGGCAGCCCGATGCCTAGTAATGCAGCGACGACGCCGACGAGGTTAAGGTCGTAGGTGGTGCGAGACATGGTTGGATATTGGGTATTGGATATTGGCTATTGGGAACTCGCATTCCAATATCTAAATATCCAATAGCGAATTACGGGTCTCCTGACTTCAGTGTGGAATGCTCGCGCGGAATGGACATATCCCGCCGCTCGGGCGGTGGATGTGCGACCAACGGGAGTCCACTGCGAGCGTTCTACAGCAAAGCCAGCAGAGCCCGAATTACAAAGCCATCACAATTTCTCGAAACTGCTCCCCGCGGTCGAACTCGTTTTGGAACATGCCAAACGACGCACAGCCCGGCGAGAGCAACACCACATCACCCACGACTGCGAGCTCGCGAGCCTTAGCGATGGCAGCTGCTAATGATTTGAATGTGCCGATGATGTTGGCGCCGCCGCCGCCGTAGCGAATCATCGCATCCTGTAGCTCTGTCGCCGTGCCTTCCAGCAGCAGCACCCACTTGGCGCGCACAGAAACCGAGCGTCCCCATGCGACATAATCCAGTCCCTTGCTCGCGCCGCCCGCGATCAGAATGATGTTTTGCCCGACGGCTTTCAGGGCGGCAATTGAAGCGGCAGGCGCGGTGCTGGTGGTATCATTGATGTAGCGCACGCCGTCCAACTCGCGCACCAATTCAAGCCGATGTGGCACGCCCGTGAACTGTCGTAGGGCTTTCTGAATTTGCTCTGCGCTCACACCTGCCTGCCATGCGAGCGCCGTCGCCGCCAACACATTTTCAAGGTTGTGCTCACCTATCAATCGCACGTCTTCGCGGCGTGCAAGGCGTGTGAGGGCTGCGCCTTGCCGACGCACAATATCATTGCCGCTCAGATACACACCCTCAACGCTCTGCGTGCGACTGAACCACACGACATGCGACGGCGCTTGCTGCGCCCACTCGCGCGCAATCGCTTGGTCGGCATTCAATACCACGCTGTCATCCGCTGTTTGATATTTGAAAATTTCTGTCTTCGCCGCGCCATACTCCGCCATATCTTTATAGCGATTGAGATGATCGGGATGCAGGTTCGTAATGGCGCCAAGGTGTGGGCTGAGACGATGCGGCGTCAAACCCTCCAGTTGCCACGACGACAGCTCCAACACGACAGGCGTCGTCGCCTCAATCTGGTCGAGCAGCTCCAACGCCGAGACCCGCAAGTTGCCCGCGATCACTGTGCGCGGGTCTTTCTCTTTCAGCATCGCGCCTGTGAGCAGCGCCGTCGTCGTCTTGCCTTTCGTGCCGGTGATGCCAATGATGTTCGTGTGCGCAGGACACAATCGAAAGAACAAGCCCATCTCCATCTCGATGGGAATGCCATGCTCACGCGCAATTTGCAGGTATGGGTTGTCGTGCGGCACGGCGGGGTTGCGAATCACCAGGTCATGCGAGCGAAAGTCGTCTGCACGATGCTCGCCTAAAACATAATTGATGGGCAAACCCTCTAACACCTTGAGCGATTCTTGCAGCTCGTCGGCGCTCTTCAAATCGGTGACGGTCACTTGTGCGCCGCGCTGCGCTAAAAATTTTGCAACGCCCACGCCGCCGCCGTGCACGCCGAGGCCCATGACGAGGATGTGTTGGTTAGTAAAGTCCATGATCAGTCATCAGTGTAGCACGTACGCTAGTGCCCGTATAATTGGCTGATACGCAAGCTTACGAAACGATTCATTGGGCGCTGCGCCGCTGCCCAGCACTTGAATGCTGAAGTTGTCAAAGCGCTGTTGCTCCGCCCCGCTAGGCAGATACGCCCACACGCCCATCTCGCCGCTCGTGAACGTGTTGTCGTTGGCTGTGATACGCGTCACCCCGTTCACATCCACACTAAGCGTTGAGCCTTGCGCCCGCAACGTCACGGTCACCCATTGCCCTGACTGGAAGTTGGGAATCGTGTAACTGCCTAACAACGTCCAATCGTTAATGCGAAACAGATAGAGCGTGCCAGCATAGG
The DNA here is from genome assembly GCA_964509505.1 of uncultured Anaerolineae bacterium. GTDB lineage: Bacteria > Chloroflexota > Anaerolineae > JACRMK01 > JACRMK01 > CAZDYP01. The sequence continues at coordinate 36,043 of CAZDYP010000004.1, forward strand.
ACAAATCCACATTGTAGCCCGCCGTCGGCACGCCACCAGTGTAGTTGCTCCAACGCACCCCCAGTGTGGTTGTGCCACTGTTGCTCAAGTTTTGCGTTTGCGCGGTTACAGCCGCGTCATTATACGGCCCACCGTTGTACGCGGCGATGTTGTCGGGTGCCGTGCCTGCGTTGCGGAGCGTGTTGCTGGCGATGCGTAAATCGCCTGCGCGCTCTGTCCACTTGGGGCCAAGGTTGGTCGAGTTGGAACGGTTGAAGTCATCGCCGGGCGTTGGCGCGGATGTGGGTGTTGGTGTAGGTGTGTTGGTAGGCGTGTGAGTTGGCATTGGGGTTGCTGTGGGCGTGTGAGTTGGCATTGGGGTTGCTGTGGGCGTATGGGGCGGCGTTGGTGTTGCGGTACTCGTGGGTGTGTTAGATGGTGTGTAGGTTGGCGTTGGTGTATTGGTTGGCGTCAGCGTAGGCGGCACAGGCGTTGGTGTGAAAGTTGGTGTGGGCGTCGGTGTGTTGGTCAACGGTGGAATAGGTGTGTTCGTGGATGTAGGCGTGCGCGTTGGTTTAGGCGTCAGGGCTGGCAACCAAGTGGGCGTGGGTGACAGCCCGATGGGTCTAGGCGTGATATTGGGCGGATTCAATACGGTCAACCAATAGGAGATGGTGTCTGAGCAAGCCAATAGGTAGGGACCAACCTCCAGATAGTAAGTTTCGGTGATATAGATAGGACTATAGACAATGAGTTCGTCTTGAGTGCCATAGTTCAGCGAGAAGGTGAGGACGTTGCCAGCCTGACCGTGCAGATAGAGGTCGTAGTCAGCGGGCAGGTGAGTCAATTGAATTTGCAAGTAAGTGGCGTTGACAGGCGCGAGCCGATAAAAATCTGTATCGGCAGCGCAATGCAGATAGGCTTGCTCGGTGATCTCAAAGTTGAGCGGGTAAGCCGCGCCCAGCGTGTCGTCGGGTTCATGGGGGTCAGTCGGTGGAGGCGTTGGGGTATGGGTGGGCGTTGGCGTGGGCGTTGGAGTATCCGTAGGCATTGGAGTAGGTATCGGTGTAGGAGTGGGTGTTGATGTAATGGCTGGGGTGGGGGTTGGCGTTGGAGTTGGTGCGTTAAGGATAATGGGTAAAAATTGGCGCAACGATTCAGTGAACCACCATTCCTTGAACCAAGCGCGTTGTGCATTATTGTTTTGGTCGTTGTAAGCTTCGTGATAATTATGATCTTGATTCGATGCGTTTATATTGTCATTGAGCAACCATACGACCACAGCCTCAATGTTGTTTGAAGGTTCGTTGAGGATGAATTTTCGTAGAGATTCAGCGGTGGATACGCCAGCATTCACATCCTTATTTTGAATAGGCTGCCAATGGTCTTGGCCTAAACCATCAGGGTAATCAGCTTGATAGGAAAATAAATCGGCTTCAGTAATCACACCATACTTACTCCCATCTGCTCTGGTTTGTGCAGTTTTGGTCTGTAGCCAAGTAGGGAAGAAATAAGACACATGTAGTCCATAGGAGCTGCAAGGCCCATAACTTTCAAATCCTGCGCGAAAGTAGTTATGCCAACTAACACCATCATTTTTAGAATTATAAACTTCCTGCATCATGCCATAGCCAGTACTCATGTTGTCTTCAAGTCGCATGGCTGGACACCAGGAAGTGTTGGCTCTATCAGGCGCAATTGCGTTGGGGTCAGTCCAATTATTTTCTGCATAGCGAGCTTGCACCATTGGTGGTGTCAGCACTTTGACATTGAAAGGAATATTCTCATAAATCGTTTTGAAGTAGTAGTTCATCTCCTGCCATGCTTTTAAACGATCGGGTAAGACCCTAACGCCTGGAGCTGTGGGATACCACTCAAGGTTAGGCTCATTCGCTGGCTCAAAACCCCATTCGGTGATTGGGGTTAAGAGGCTCTGGTTATAATCGTGAATCGCTGTCATCTCATCAACGATGTCTTGCGCTGGACGGTTAGCGCTGGGAAAGCAATAGCCAATGTTGGGTATAGGATTGGGTCCCAAATTTTGGAATGTGTCAAAGTTTCCCGGAGAAGGATAGATGCGAATGATAATACGAACGCCATTTTTGGAAGCGCGTTGCAAATAATCTTTGAGGACAGGACTTTTAATTGTGATGCTAGCAGCACCCAGAATACGACACACACCATCTTGTGGGCGATGCAAATCATAAACTTGATTGCTGATAAATACTACGGACTTGGGCCAAATACCACCAACCTTCTCACCATCAATCGCATTTAAAAGCGCGGTGTTCCAATCGACCGTACGGTTGCCAAGATGAACGCCCGATTTTGATTTGATGGGGCCGCTCGATTTCGCTGGCTCGACTGACGACAGCGAGCTCAACACTGCCAGTATGGCTAAAAATACGATGGACGATAGTTTCTTGTGGAGAGATGGCATAACATAAGTCCTTGATAAGGATAATGAAAGCCTGATTATCTTTAAGGCCAGCGGCGCATGCGAGCCGCATACACCCGCCCTTCGTTGTTGTTAGCCCCTCCATAAATCCACGCCATGGTTTTTCCATCATGGACAATGTCATTAACTTGAGTGGGGTAGTTGGCTTGCCAAGCTTGAAAGTAGTCCAGCTGTACACCTGTATCTATATTCCACAGACGACTACCAACATCTAGCCAGTTTCCATGAAAGCCATCGAAAATACTGGGCGAATTCAATGGTCGGGTTTGGTGTGTCGCTAGATCATAGATTCTGATACCGCCACTTCCTAGCCAAGCAATACGATCACCAGAAATGGCGTACATCTTCTCGGTTCGCATTTGTTCGCTATATCTTGCGGGACCTATTTCAATAGTTTCTTTGGTACGGATATTGAAAGCACGCAAAGTCGGTTGTCCCCTGAGCGGCGTTTCACCTGGCGCCCAATCTAAGTAGATGACCCAATTGCCAGCGATGCGTGGCAGAACGTGTAATCCGGGACCGATGGCTATGGGAAATTCTTCTCCTGTGCTTAAATCGTAACCGTAAATGTCACCGACCCAAAAACTGCCTTTGAGATTGCGTGAGTCATTCCAAACGACAATCCCATTCGATACGTCAGGATTATTTTCGTCGTGTCCGGGTGAATTGATGGCGATTTCTTGATTCGTGGCTAGATTGTAGGCGCGTATTCCCGTACCTTTTTCAGGCAAGTCAAAAGTTTCTTGCCATACAACATAGTTGCCTGAAATACGCAAATTGTTCTTGCCTTTAGGTAAACTACTGATGCGCCGTTCTTCATTGGTTGCCAAATTGTAAGCGACGACATTGGTGCGAGTATCTTCGTAACTGCGCCAAATAATGTAATTACCATGTATCGCCAATTGTCCTCTTGGCGCAGGGCGCGTTGTAATCTGACGCGGTTGTTCGAGCGCATCAGTCACTTCGGGCGGTTGTGGAGTCAATTGTGGGGGAATGGGCGTCGTACGCACTGCCGTCGGGATGGGTGTGCCAGGTCCAGGGTAAGCAGACAAGGTACTGACCTGCGTTGGCTGTGAATTAGGCGCAGCAGGCTGTGATGGAGTAGCGCAACCGCTAATCACCCAGCTTAATGCTATGAAGATCATCACCGAAAACACAGATGGAGTTTTCATGTCATATCTCTTTCTAGGCTCGTCGGTTGCGAGCCACATATACTGCACACGGGCATAGATTGCGCTTTTGGAAACAAACATGGATGTCCCCTAAAGGGGATGAAGCTTGTCGAACCATGCGTTCCTCACTGTTGACCGCAGCCTTCGACAAGCTTCATCCCTTTAAGGGGACATGGCTGCTGACATCATTTACCTGTAGCTCACTACCAACCCAGATATTGCGTCGCACGACGCATGTCCTGAAAAAGCCACATCGCCGGCTGATTGATATTCGTGCCATCTACGGTGAAGTCTAGGCTTACTATGCCGTCCGCTACGTCGCTTTGCACCAATGTATCCCACTGATAAATGGTGTCTGCGGTGTTGGTGACACGCCACCAAGCAAAACCATCTACCTCACTCAAAGCGAACACGGTATATAAATCCAACTCATATTGCCGAGGATCATCTTGATTCAGGATGGGTCCAATCGTCCAAGCTCCATTCGCATCGGTTTGCGACTCACCGAGCCATCTATCGTTGCCACCTGGGTTAGAGTCGTATAAAGTCATACGCACACCCGGCGCAGGCGCACGGTTAAAATTGTCCACCCGATTGTAATAATACAAATTGCCGCTGGCAGTGACAGCGCCCGCCACCTGCTTCAAAATCTGGACGTCATCTATCCATGGCCCATCATAGGTCACGCTGGCGTCGCTGTAAAAGCGCCACGCGAGCCAGATGGAATCATCGCCAACATATTCGTCAAAAGAAATGCTCTCTGAATCCCAAATAGGCGCACCGGTGCCCGACCACGTAAACAACCTGTCGAATGTGATGCCATCACGAGAAATCTCCAACGTGAGATAGTCATAGTCCTTCTCGATTTCGAGCCACAGCGCAAACTCCACTTTGGCTCTGACGGCATCACTCAAATCAAAAGGGCCGTAGATCAGCCTCGTGTTCATGTTGTTGGGGTAGTCATGGTCGCCTTGGGCAGGATCAATTCCATAAGTCCCACCCGCCGCAGGCCAAATGGCCCAATTTCCTCCATAGGGGCGATAAGTCGCACGCTGCCACACACGTTCATTACCGACGTTGTTGAGATCGGTAGCTGTCCAGCATGGATTATCTACAGACCAGCACCGAAATGGCCCACTTCCCCAGTTTTCGAAGGGCTCATTCGTAATCACTTGCCAGCTGCCTTGTGGAGCTTGAAGCAGTGTGACTGATGCTGTGGATGTATTCGCTGGCGTTGAAGTGGCTCGACTTGCCCCTAGCTGTTGCACAATGATGAAACTGTAGGCGTGTAGAGTTCCTACTTCTCCCGGTGCTTCGTCACACAAGCGTAAGACCCAGTTGCCATTGACTCGTTGGCCTCTAAACGAATCCTTCGGAATGCCAATGACCAAATACCCTGCCTCGAAATCTTTGAGCGAGGGTGTCTTGCGGTCCCACACCCGGCGCACGGTCGTGCCGTCCGAACCAACCAGTTCCACAATTAAGTCCTGTGGGCGCGGATGAGTGATGAGGAGACTGCCTACCGAATCAAGCACGCTGGCATCGGTGGGCGCAGTCGTGATTGGAAAGGTATAGGTTAGACAAGTGCCATCTTCGGGGATAGGCACGTTAGGACGACTCGTAAAGTCAAAGGTGACCACTTTGGGTGCGCTCCGTGTCGCAGGAGGGGTCCGATACGTTACGGTTGGGGTGACAATACTGCGGGGACCGATAGGCGTCGGATCAAGAGTGCCCCCAGTTTGTGTGACATGCAGGTCACGTGTGGCTCCCTGCCGCGCGCCACTGCGAGGATTATTAGCCGCACCAATGAATCCAAAATATCCTTCCTGTGTAAAGCGGAAGGTGGTGGTGTGCGTAATGGGTTGGTTGGCAATCGTGTCAACCACCCATTCCTGTGGTCCCTCAACGACCACACCATATGGTGGCACAACGTCAATACCTATTAACATGTTAGGTATGTTCTCAGGGATAGTCACAATCAGCGTTGCTGTCACAGGACTATTGAGCGCGATGGGGCCCGACACTTGCACCTCGACCTTCCACTGCTCACCGCCGCCTCCCGGCCCACTGGCGACAAGGCATGCTAGCAAGGATAAGGCAGCCATGAGTAGGAAGGTCATCAAATACATGGAGCGTTTCATGGTGTGTCTCCTTCTCAGGCATGGATCCACTCACACTAATTACCAATTACAACAATGCCAAAGCGATGCCCAACATCGCCCCCAAAATACTCACCAACCAAAACCGTTGCGTGATGTGCGTTTCGCTCCAACCTGATAAGACGAAATGATTGTGCAGCGGCGACATTTTGAAGATACGCCTCCCCGTACCATATTTGCGCTTCGTGTGTTTGAAGTACGCGACTTGCAGCGTGACCGACAACGCTTCCGATACGAAGATGATGCCGATGATGGGCAACAGCAGCCATTGCGTGGTCATCAACGCAACCGTGCCGAGTGTGCCGCCCAACGCCATCGAGCCGACGCCGCCCATGAACATCTGCGCGGGGTGCGCGTTGAACCACAGGAACGCGAGAATCGCACCGACCATGATGAAGCAGAACGTCGCCAGCCAACCTTGTTCTTGCAAGAACGCGATGACGGCGTACGCCGCAAATGACACCGCCGCGCACGTCCCCGCCAAACCGTCTAAGCCATCGGTCACGTTGACTGCATTCGCCGTGCTGAAAATGATGAAGAGCGCGATAGGCAACCACAACGGGCCTAAGTCAATCAAGTTTTTCACGCCGGGAATGCCGACGGTGTGCAAGCTCGGCGGGCCAAAATACAGCACGCCGACGATGATGCCTGCAATGCCCAGTTGAATTGGCACCTGGTGTCGCGCTAACATTCCGCGATTTTCAGGTGTGCCGCGCACACTGAGAAAGTCGTCAATCGCGCCAAAAATACCAAAGGCGACGAGCGCGAACAATGGCACCAAAATCGAAAAGCCAGAGAATGCCTGTCGTCTTACACCCAGCGCGTCGAGCAGCGTTTGCCCGAAGCTTGTCGTCGAAAGGATTTGCGCGAGGTTGGTGGCAATCGTCAACACAAACACCGGCGCGATGATCATAAAACCACCCATCGTCGGCGTACCCATCTTCGACTGATGTGAGCTCGGGCCTTCGATACGAATGATTTGACCGATGCGATACTTTTTCAAGAGCGCGATGAGCGGCGGGCCCCAAATAACGGCTAATAGAAAGGCGATCGTGCCGAGCGTTAATGGATAAGCCATTTATGCTACCATCAAACTTTCGACCACCTCTTCCATCTTCATCCCACGCGATCCCTTGATCAAAACCATGTCTCCCTTTTGCAACAACGATTTGAGCAAAGCGATGACCGCTGCTTTGCTCTCACAGAACGTAACCGTAGTGGCTTTCATACCGGCTGCCAATGCGCTCTCGCCTATAATGCGCGCGCGCTGCCCGACGATGAACAACTGCTCACACACTTCGGCGGCGCGGGCGCCAACCAACGTATGCCCTTCGCGCTCATACGAACCGAGCTCCAACATGTCCGCCAGCACCGCGATTTTTCGCCCATCGAGCTGATGCAACAAATTCAATGCAGCGATACATGAGGCAGGACTCGCGTTGTAAGTGTCGTCCAGAATTGTTGCGCCATTCCAACCCACAACCGCCGTGAGCCGCAATTGTCCTTGCGCATTTTGTAAGCCGTGCACAATCTCGTCCCACGTCAAGCCTTCGGCGAGTCCAACCGCTGCGCTCGCCAATGCGGTGTGAACGCTATGCTGACCGAGCAACGGGATTCGTACGTGCAATGGCGCTTCGTTGTGATGATGCAACCAGAACCGTGTGCCATCCAAGCCCAAGCCTTCCACGTCGCTTGCCCACACATCGTTGGAGGAATCCAGTCCGTAACGCATCACCTGTGCCGGAGTTGGCATGTCGCGCACTCGCGGATCATCGCCATTGAGAATCGCCCAGCCATCGGCCGGCAAAGCGCGCGGCAATTCGCCTTTGGCTTGTGCGATGCGTTCGAGGCTGCCGAGTCGTTCCAGATGAGATGGACCGACGTTGGTCACGACACCGATGCGTGGCTGCGCGATCTCGGCAAGGCGCGCAATCTCGCCCAGGTCATACATCCCCATCTCAAGCACCGCGCGTTCATAATCACCTTCTAATTGTAACAATGCCAACGGCAAACCCGTTTCGCTGTTGAGATTGCCTTCGCTTTTGTAGGCGCGATAGCGTTGCGACACCACCGACGCGACGAGCTCTTTCGTCACGGTTTTGCCAACGCTGCCTGTGACGCCAATCACCTGCAGCGTTGCATGGCGTATGCGCCGCTGCCAAGTCGCAATGTCTTGTAATGCGCGCAGTGGATTAGCAACCAGCAAAATCACAGGCGGCTGCAATGCGAGGTTCGCAGCTGGGGGCTGAGCTAAATAGATTTGCGTCGCCCTGCCTAATTCCATGGTGAGCTTTTCGAACCATGACCCCGCTGCCTTACCCCCAGCTGCGAACCTCGCATCAAATACATCTTGCGCCGCAATCACATACTGTGCGCCGCGCTGCAACGCATCGCCAATGTACAAATGCCCATCGGTCGTTTCACCTTTGAGCGCGACGAACAGCGAGCCCTGCACGCAGCGTCGTGAATCCACACAGAAGGACACAATCGGGTTTGCTCGCCACGCCTCATTGCGTTGTCCCGTCAACGCTTCATACACATCGGCTAGAGTGAGCATAGAAATCGCTAGTCGTTAGTCGCTAGTCGTTAGTCGCTAGTAACTAGTGACGAGTAACTAGCGACTAGTGGCTACTGACGAGCGACGAGTAGGCTTTGCTCCATCTCCGACCGGTTCATCGAGCAATAGCAATAATTTTTTCGTGATGTCACGAAACACGGGCGCAGCGACGACGGAGCCATAAATCGAAGTTTGCGGCTTGTCGAGTTTGACCAACATCACAAACCTTGGGTTATCAGACGGCGCCCAACCGACAAACGAGGCGATGGTCGTCGGCAAATCGTATTGTCCCGTGCGTGGATTGGGAATCGAGGCGGTGCCAGTCTTGCCCGCAATCCGCACGCCCGGAATATCGGCAAACAAGGTCTCGCGCTCGATGGCATCTGCCAACATGCGCGACAACGTGCGCGCCGTATCGCTCGCAATCACGCGACGCACGGGTTGTGGCTGAATCGTTTGCCTTTGTCCTTGCGCGATGATGCTCTCCACGATGTACGGTTTCATTAGCACGCCGTCATTCGCCACCGCGCTCGCCATCATCACAACCTGCAACGGCGTCGCCGTCATCCCTTGCCCAAATGAATTGGTGCCTAAGTCAGAAATGTGCCACGCCGGGTTCGTCGGAAAACGCACTTGCCCACTGACTTCGTTAGCCAAATCCACGTTCGTGATTTTGGCAAAGCCAAACCGCGTGAGATAGTTGTAAAATTTTTGTTCACCGAGACTAACGCTGATGTACGCGGCGCCGACGTTGAGCGACTTCGCCAGCACATCGGTCATTGTCACGCGCCCGTGCCCTTTGCTATCCCAGTTGCGAATTTTGCGCCCGCCGACGACGATCTCGCCTGAATCATACACCGTGCTGTTAGGCGCAAACGTGTCTGTGTCCAAGCCTGCGGCCATCGTCATGATTTTCAGCACCGATCCAGGCTCGTAGTCTAACGAAATTGCAGGATGGTTGAATAGGCCATCGCTGGTCTCGTAAAAACGATTAGGGTTGAAGCTGGGCGCGGCGGCCATCGCCAAAATTTGCCCTGTCTGTGGTTCGACGACGACGATAGAGCCGCCAGCTGATTTGGTACGCTCAATCGCGGCAATAAGTTCGCGCTCAATCAGGTCTTGTATCGCCCAATCCAACGTCAACACCAAATCGCACGCATTGGCTGAGGGCTGAAGCTCGCGCACTCCCACGCTCAGGCGAGCTAATTGTGCGCCGACATGGGCGCGACACATATCCTTTGCGCCAGTCAAATAATCTTGATACTCTTCCTCAACGCCATAGACGCCGCGGTTCGAGAAATTCACAAAGCCTAGAGTGTGCGCTGCGAATGCGCCTACGGGATATTGGCGCATCAAGATTGGTTCGACGCGCACGCCTGCGATACGTCGCGCTTCAATGGCGTCGCCTATTTGCAGTGATGTCAAGCGATCTAGCACGACGTAGTCTTTGGAGGGATTGGCGAGCTTCTCCCACACGATGCCTGTCGGTTGCTGTAAGAGCAGCGCCAATTGCTCGGCCCATCGTCGTCGTTGCGCTTCGTCGCCCATGCCACTCGGCGACGCCGACACTTCATAACCCCATACGTCCATTGCCAACAGTAGCCCATTACGGTCAAGAATGAGCCCACGCATTTGCCGAGTCGTTTGTTTTGCCGCTGCATCGCTCGCTGCCATTGCGACGCGCAAATCTGGATGCACCCCCAACTGCCAATCGGCAAGTCGCATCAGCGCCAACCCCAATAAAACGAGAATCAGGTACAGCAGCGCACGCAGGCGATGTTGGGAGTTGATGGGGGCGGCTGTTGTGTTAGGAGACATGGGGTTAAGGAGGTAATAGCTCCATTTGTCTTGTGGCTTGTTTCGTCCAGCGCACGAACTCGTCCACATAAGGTTGCCACAAGGTCATGGTATGCGTCGCATGTTGTGTGCCATAGGGCAGCGCCAAGGGCGCTACGAGTGACGCATCAGGCACACTGTTTGGCACATCGAGTCGTATGAGTGTGCTTTTGTTCAGATCTGCCAACCCCAGCGCCAATGCGCGTTCGCGGATGCGGGATGGCTTTTCGAGCTGTGCGATCTCTGCCGTCAGTTGGGCATTGCGGCGCACGATGGCATCACGCTCTTTTAATAGACGAGTAATTTCTAATTCGCTCGTCGTGGCAAACGACGATTGCATCAGGTACAATACACTGACGCCCACCAACAACGTCAGGGGCCAAAACCAATGGCGTGCCGTGCGCCACTCGAAGGTGGGCGCAGGCAGCCCCTCAAGGCGTATGTGCGGCGTTAGCGGAATTACCGAAAAATATCGGCGTGTTCTCTTGTGCGATTGTTTGGAAGATGAGAAAGTCATGGTCGGTTGCGTGCGGCGACTCGGAGCTTGGCGCTGCGGCTGCGTGGATTGGCTCGTATCTCGGCTGCTGTCGCAGTGAGCGGCTTCTTCGTTATCAGGGTCAACGCGCCTGCCTGTTGTTGCGCGCGCATAAAATTTTTGACGATCCGATCTTCTAGTGAATGAAACGAGATGATCACGAGCCGGCCACCGTGCCGCAATAAGCTAAGCGTTTGTGGTAGGGCTTGCTCAATGATGCTCAATTCGTCGTTGACGGCGATACGCAACGCCTGAAAGGTACGCGTTGCGGGATGAATTTTGCCAGACGAGCTACGCACGACTCGCGCAATGAGTGAAGCTAATTCGCCGGTCGTGCGTAGTGGTCGTTGCCGCACAATCGCTCGCGCAATCGTGCGCGAACGCGGCTCCTCGCCATAGCGATAAATAAGGTCGGCGATGTCACGTTCTGACCAATGATTGATGAGCTGTGCGGCGGTAAGTGTTTGTGTTTGGTCGAAACGCATGTCGAGCGGCCCATCCGCTTGCAATGCAAAACCACGCGAAGCGTCACCCAACTGCAACGATGACAACCCTAAATCCAACAAGATGCCATCTACCGCATCAAAACCACACGCTCGCGCAATCTCGCCGATGTCCACAAAACTTCCATAGACTGCCGTTAAACGGGAAAGATAGGATTGTGGTATGCCATGTTCACGCGCGGCAACGAGCGCTTGCCCATCGCGCTCTAAGCCTAGCAGGCGTCCGTTGGGCTGGATGCGTTCTAAAATCCCTGCTGCATGACCCCCGCCTCCCAGTGTGCCATCAATATACACCCCATCGGGATGGAGAGCGAGCGCCGCCATCACTTCGTTGAACAAGACTGGCGAGTGACGAATGGCATTGGACATGAAACATTTGCTAAGTGGCAAGCGACGAGCTTAGATGCCCATGCTCCGCAATTGCTCGCCAATATATTGGTTGTCGCGTTGCATGCGTTCAGTTTCTTGTTGCCAGCGCTCTTTTGACCAGACTTCGACGCGATTCAAGACGCCAACGATCACGGCGCTGCCATTCAAACCTGCATGAGCGCGCAAGCCCGAGGGCACAAGGATGCGGCCAATTTTGTCGAGCTCAACTTCGTTGCCCGACGCGAACATGCGACTGAAGGTGCGCGCTTCGCCTTGGCTGATGGGAAGGGACAAGATTTTTTCGCGCAAGAGCCCAAATTCGGTGGAGCGGAAGATGAACAAACAGCCATCGAGTCCGCGCGTAATGAACAATTTGCCCGCCAGCAACTCGCGGAAAGGTTGCGGAATGGTCAGACGTCCTTTGTCGTCAATGTTATGTTCGTATTCACCGACGAACGGTTGTTCTAAATTTCCCACTTACCCCTCAAAATTTAGGCTAAAATTAAGTGTCCTTCCCACTTGCTCCCACTTTTTTACACTTTTTGGGAGTATATACCACTTTCCTTGATTTGGCAATACAATTCATGGCGCCGATGCCATTTTTTAAGGTTGCCCTCCCACGACGTTTGGGGGAGGGATAAATACTATGGCAACAATCGCAACAACCACAAGGCGACATCTATTTTGCGATTTGTCTAGGCGCGCTTATAATACGCGATATTAAGCTGTATGCGCCCGTAGCTCAATTGGACAGAGTGTTAGGTTGCGGACCTAAAGGTTGCGTGTTCGAGTCCCGCCGGGCGCAAAAATTAAACGCCCCATTGGCAATGTCAATGGGGCGTTTTGGTTCCGCCCAAACAAAAGACGCCTCTGCGATTGTGCCAGAGGCGTTTGCTGTTCGCTCACTCAGTTCACAGCTAAGGCTTTGCCGTGACAGTGCTTATATTTTTTGCCGCTTCCACAAGGGCATGGGTCGTTGCGGCCGACTTTCTGTTCGTTCCGCATCGGCTTCAAAGGCGGCGGCGGCGCCAGGCGCGAAGCCGATGGTAAATCGTAGCGCGGCAGCGCTGCAGGATGCGCCCAACGTCCATTGACCCATTGCATCTCGACGCCGCAATCGGGACAACGCGGCACGCCTCGTTCATCATACACCAGCTCAGGCTCGTCTTCTTCTGCTTGCAGCTGGTCTTCCATGGCTTGCATTTCAGCTTCCCACCGCGCTTCCCGTTCCGCACGCGGCGTCCAATCTCTCGGTAGTACGTTTTCAATGACGCCATAGCCCGTAATGTCTATCGCATGGCGCGCTTCATCGGTAGTGAACTCCACCTCCAACTCTTCGAGCGCGTCGAGCAACTCCCACGCATCATCGTCGGTCACTAAGGGGTCACGCATGACTTCAATGATGAGTGGCGTGGCGCGCTGGTCACGCACCAACGCCAAGGGGTAAGCAAAGCGCGCCTTGCCATTATCCCATGTCGTCTCTTGAAATTGTTGCGTCAAGTACGCGAAGATTTCTTCATTGCCTTTCCCTAACACGCCGAGAGCTTCTAGCGCATCATCGCGCGCTTCGTCCAAACTCGTATAGCGCACGAAGTCGAAACAAAGTTTGAGCGCCACGGGCCCCAATTGCTGCAATGCCCAAACCGCATTGTTCACTGTATCGCCGCTATAGCTGTGGTTGCGGATGATTTCCAACAAACGGTTGACGGCAAACTCGTCGTCGTAGCGCAACAGGCCAATCATCGTCGCAGCGGCGCCCATCACGCCATCATGCACCTCGAACGGCTGCTCATGGCTTGGCACTGATAGCACCGTCATTGCCGAATCCGCCAATTGTTCGTAGCGCTCGCCCATTGCTGCTATTTCCGCATCGCTCAACGGCAGCTCACGGTCGAGGAGGCTCGTCCATTGTTCGATGAACTTCTCAGGCGAGATGCTGCGCGCGTCAAAATGGGCTGGCGACTTGGCTTCAGTCGGTTCGCTCATTTTTCGACGGTCGGGCGACAACGCTTGTACGCGTGCGGCAGCGCGCGTACGCTCGGTGGCAACATCCGCTAATGGCAATATACTCTCAAAACTTTCTAGCATCGTCGTCAACGATAACGCCCAGCCGCAAAATTCGGGGGTGCCTTCGTCTGCCCACCCATGCCAAATTGCCTGACCCCGCAACCCCACAGCGCCCGCGCGCCCCGCCAATTCCAAGGCGCGCGTGCGTTGATTCATCGCCATGAGCGCTTGCGCTTCGCGTAATTCCCAATTCGCGTCTCTTTCCATGTTGTAATCAGCGCGTAGATAGCTCAGGAACACCGCTTGAAAAAAATCCACTCTGGTCGTTAAATCACGTATTAACTTTTTAGTCGTTTCACGATAGAGCTCTTTGAGCTGGCGCTTCAGCGTGGCTGAAGGCTTGCCAAAGCGCACATCACGCGCTTGCGCGACGATATTCACCAGCGTGGCTTCAGCTTGGTCAGGCGGCGTTTGCAAACAGGCCAACAACATAGCCGCAGTCAAATCATGCTCCAAAATCATTGGATACATCGCCGCCCATTGCCATGGTTGAATCGCGTTCTCGTTCAGCTGTGCCATATATTCACGCCACCCCTCCGCGCTTGCGCTATATAAAAACTCAGCTAACCAATCTTGCCAAGTTTTCTTGGATCCTTGCCGCATACGCATGATGTCCTCGCTTATGCAAATCAGAGACGCACGACAACCATGTCTCGATGGTTGCCTGACAATTTTGCTAATGGTATAGTGTGATAGCAATTTCATACCGGTTAGGTGCGTTCAAGCATACCATGACACGATAAACTACACAAACTTTTTACGAGGAGTTTATGAACATTGCTTCAGGGTACGTTGTGTGCGCGGGGTTGAGCGTCGTCATCGCTTTGGCTGCTTTACACATGATATGGCTTGGCATCGGGAGTATTGGACGGGCAAGTGAGGTGGATGAGTCGGGGAAAAAACTGTTGAGCATCATCGGCGTGGCTTTGTTGATCGGCTTGGCGTTGTTCTGGCTCTATGCGTGGTCGCAATGGCCCTATTGACGCCACAGACTGCGCAGGCGACCACAACGTAGTTTGCAGCGTCGAAACCTGTGAGGTTCCGATTTTTCTATCTCAATCTCTTAAACTTCGCCAGTACGCTGTCGCATGATAGATTTCCTCGCCACGCGGCGCGCGCGCGATACAATCCACCAACGCACTGCCTATTACCGCGCCATCCGCAAAACGTGACACTCGCTGCACATGCTCAGATTGCGAGATACCAAAACCAATCGCGATGGGCAAAGCGGTTTGCGCGCGAATGCGCTGCGCCAACCTCTGTGCCTCGTCTGATAATGCGCGCCGCGCGCCCGTGATGCCGACGACGGCTACACAGTAAATGAAGCCGCTGGCTTGCCGCACCAGCGCCGCAATGCGCGCATCGCTGCTCGTCGGCGCGATGAGCGGAATCAAATCCAAATCACACGCGCGACACGCCGCTAATAATTCATTCGCTTCCTCTAATGGCAAGTCGGGCACGATCAAACCATCCACGCCCGCAGCGGCGCACGCACGCACGTAAGCCTCTACGCCAAAACGCAAAATTGGGTTGTAATAGCCCATGACAATCAATGGGGTATATGAATGTCGCGCGCGAATGTGTTGGGCCACAGCAAGACAATCGCGCGGGGTGACGCCGCGCGCCAACGCCTCATGGGTCGCGCGCTGAATCACGGGCCCATCGGCAAGGGGGTCGGAGAACGGCACCCCCAATTCTACGAGGTCTGCGCCTGCGTCAATTAACGCTGAGACCAGCGCGGGCGTCGTCGTCACGTCAGGCTGCCCGACAACGACATAGGGGATCAATGCGGTGCGCTGCGTCGCTTTGAGCCGCGCAAATGTTTCTGCAATACGAGACATAAGAAAATCTTAATTCCCTTGGAGTGTGAGTTTCACAATTGTAATTTTGCGCGTAAGGTCGTCAGTGCCAGCATAGGGTCGTCAATGTGAATGACCAGCTGCTCTATTGGGCAAAGGTCATCACCGCGCGCGTTCTTGATACGCGATACTTGTCGGTCATAATGACAAGCGATGTCATGCAAGCCACATACCCGCAATGCGGGTTCGCTGATAAGCGGGGTATAAATCGAAACGATGCCTGCATCCGCCGCCATGAGCGCGACGGCTTTGCCAATTACTTTATCTGCCAAGCTCGCGCCATTTGCCACTGCGCCTAACGCTTGCAGCGTGGCGGCCAACTCGCGCACTCCAGACTGTGCGCCGCGCGCCAATTCACAACCTCCACGCACCAAGGCAAACGTCGGTAAGTCGCTCAGAAAAATTGCTTGCGCCAGCTGCAAGTCGTTCATCGCGCACCTCCATTCA
>CAZDYP010000004.1:51993-59169 GCA_964509505.1 uncultured Anaerolineae bacterium
GCTTTCCGCACTGTATCCAAGTCCTTGTCGCCACGCCCAGACAAATTGACGATGATGATCTGATTACGACGCAACACAGGCGCGAGCTTGAGCGCTTCGGCGACGGCGTGCGCCGATTCGAGCGCGGGGATGATGCCTTCGGTTTTGCACAATGTCTGAAACGCGCGCAAGGCTTCGTCGTCGGTGGCGTAAGTGTAATGCGCGCGCTCGGACTCAAATAGATAGGCGTGTTCGGGACCGACCGAGGGGTAATCCAAGCCAGCGCTGATGGAATGTGTAGCGCGAATCTGTCCGTGCGTATCTTGCAACACAAACGACTTCGCACCGTGCAACACCCCTAATGCTGGCTCCGCGAAGCGGGCGGCGTGTTTGCCCGAGGCAATGCCTTCGCCGCCTGCTTCGACGCCGCGCAATTCCACATGCTCATCGGTGATGAACCCACTGAAAATCCCCAGCGCATTCGAGCCGCCGCCCACACACGCGATGACGACATCGGGCAAATGTCCCGTTTGTTCAATGATCTGCGCGCGTGCTTCGCGCCCAATCACCGCTTGAAAATCACGCACCAGCGTTGGGTACGGATGGGGTCCCAACACGGAGCCAAGCAAGTAATGTGTGGTGCGGACATTCGTGACCCAATCGCGGATGGCTTCGTTGATGGCGTCTTTCAATGTGCGACTACCCGCGTCCACTGCTTCGACGCGCGCGCCAAGCAACTTCATGCGCGCCACATTGGGCGCTTGGCGCGCCATGTCATCCGTGCCCATATAGACGATGCACTCCATACCAAGCAAGGCGCACACCGTCGCTGAAGCCACGCCATGTTGACCCGCGCCCGTCTCCGCGACGATGCGCCGTTTGCCCATGCGCTCCGCGAGCAACGCTTGTCCCAACGCGTTGTTGATCTTGTGCGCGCCCGTATGCGCGAGGTCTTCACGCTTCAAGTAAATCTGCGCGCCGCCCAATGCCTCGCTCAAGCGACGCGCATGATACAACGGCGTGGCGCGCCCCACGTATTGCGCCAGCAGTCGCCCGAAACGCGCTTGAAAATTCTCATCGCGTTTCGCCTCCTCGTAAGCGCTCTCCAACTCATGCAGCGCGGGCATCAACGTCTCTGGCACAAATTGACCGCCAAATCGTCCGAAATAACCATGTTTATTCATGTTAGATTTTTGATCGCAGATTGCGAATTGCAAATTAATTTGTGCGCGTGTTCCATGGCGCTCCACACACGACACACTTCATGCGTCACGCTTTGCGGCTTCAATGAACTGTCTGACCTTCGAGGCATCTTTGAGCCCGGGCGCGCGCTCCACACCACTCGCCGTGTCCACGCCCCACGGGCGCACAACGCGGATGGCGTTGGCGACATTCGTGGGGGTGAGCCCGCCTGCAAGCAAAATCGAGTGACAGCGCGCAATGGCATGGGCTAGTTCCCAATTACCCGTTGTGCCTGTGCCGCCATACAGTTGGGGGTGGGCGGCGTCAATGAGGAAGTGCGGCGCACCGTGCGCGGCGTTAAGCCCACGTTCCCACGCGGCGATGAAAGTTTCAGCTTCGTTTACCGCACGTGGTCGTAAAGCTTTGAACGCCGACACACCCGCCATGAGGCATTCCTCAACGCTCTCGTCACCGTGCAATTGCAACAAGTCCAATTGGCATTGCTGCTGAATCGCGCGCAAATTAGCTAATGGCAGATTGACGAAGACGCCGACGCACACAAACAACTTCGCCCCAAACTCCGCGCGCAATGCCGCAATGATGTGCGCCGCATTATCCGGCGCGATGTAACGTGGACTCGGCGGATAGAAGTTAAACCCTAACAAGTCCGCGCCCGCTTGCGCCGCCACGCGCGCATCGGCTAGATTAGTGAGACCGCAGATTTTGACGCGCATTTTTCAAGGTTCAGTGTGTGAGTGTTCAGCGCTCAGTGTTCAGTTGCGAGCAAACTGAATACTGAACGGCGTTTCTTTTCAATGCAACAGCTCGCGCATTTTCGCGCGTGTATCGGCGGCGAGGACGAGCGACTCGCCGACCAGAATGGCTTGCGCGCCCGCGCCGCGCACGCGCTCGACCTCGGCGCGCGTGTGAATGCCGCTTTCGGCGACGACGACGCAATCGGTTGGTATCAGTGGCCGCAGCTGTTCGGTCACTGCAAGGTCTGTGCGAAACGTCTTGAGGTCACGGTTGTTGATGCCGATGAGTGATGGCTTGAACGGCAAGACACGGCGCAACTCCGCTTCCGTGTGAACTTCGATGAGCGCAGCCATACCCAACTGATGCGTGAGCCGCAAAAATGATGCGAGCCGCGTGTCATCCAAAATCGCTACGATAAGCAGAATGGCATCGGCGCCCGCCACGCGCGCTTCACAAATTTGCGCCTCGTCAATGATGAAATCTTTGCGGAGGATGGGCAACGCGACAGCGGCGCGCGCGGCGCGCAAATCGTCGAGCGAACCAGCGAAAAATTTTTCGTCGGTCAACACCGAAACGCACGCTGCGCCGCTCTCGGCGTAGGTGCGCGCGAGTTGCGCTGCATCGAGATCGGCGCGAAAAACGCCTTTCGATGGCGATTGGCGTTTCACCTCCGCAATGAGTCGTATTGCGCCAGCGGTCGCGCGCAAGGCGCCGACGAAATCGCGCGGCGGCATCGTGGCTTCGGCTTGCGCGCGCAATGTTGTGAGTGAGATACGCGCTCGTAATTGCGCCGCCTCAACTTCCTTTTGCGCGACAATTTCATCCAGAATCATGGTGTTATCCGCTCACCTGGTCACTTTGTCATTCGTATATGCAATGAGCTCGTCCAACTTCCGCAACGCTTTGCCCTTGTCAATCATCTCAGCAGCGAGCGCAATGCCATCGCGCAGTTCGTTGACGGCGCCCGCAGCGACGAAGGTCGCGCCCGCATTGAGCAACACCGTGTCACGGCGCGCGCCCTTTTCGCCGCTCAAGATGGCGCGCGTGATAGTCGCGTTATCTTGCGGCGCGCCGCCGCGCAGCGCGTCGAGTGTCGCGCGCGTGAGCCCAAGTTCCGTCGCATCCAATTCGTAATGGCGCAAGCCAGCGCCATTGAACGCGCTGACTTTATTTGCGCCCAGCGTGTTCAACTCATCCAAACCGCCCGCGCCATGCACAACCGTCGCGGCTTTGCCGCCAAGCGTTTGCAACACCTGAGCCATCACATTGGTCAACTGCGGATCATACACGCCAACGAGCAACACATTCGCGCCCGCGGGATTCGACAAGGGACCAAGGATGTTGAACACGGTGCGGATGCCGAGCTCGCGGCGGGGCCCAATCGCATGTTTCATCGCGGGGTGCAAGTTCGGCGCGAACAAAAACGTGATGCCTACCTCGTCAATGCACGCTGCTGCTTGTTCGGGCGTGAGGTGGATGTTCACACCCAAAGCCATTAACACATCGGCGCTGCCGGCTTTGGACGATACGGCGCGGTTGCCATGTTTGGCGACGTGCAACCCCGCGCCTGCGACGACGAACGCCGTCGTCGTGGAGATGTTGAAGGTATGCGCGCCGTCGCCGCCCGTGCCAACGATATCCACTAACAATCGGGCTTTAGGACGCACGGGCAGCGCATGGCTGCGCATGGCGCGCACACATCCCGCAATCTCTTCAGTGGTCTCCCCCTTGATGCGGAGCGCGGTGAGAAACGAGCCGATTTGCGCGGGCGTCGCATCGCCTGCCATGATTTCATTCATTACGCCTTCCGCTTCTTCCATTGTCAAAGGCTTGCCCGTGACTAAGTGGGCAATCGCTTCGCGGATCATAATTCCCTCCTTGTCAATAGACGGGAGATAGGAGACCGCAGTTTATTCACCGTCTGTCTTCCCTCTACCGTCTGATAAAAACAAAAAACCCCTCATCCCATTGGGACGAGAGGTTCTCGTGGTGCCACCCTGATTCAGTGGTCGGTGAACAGTAACACGATACAGTGTTCAGCGACAACCCTTTGCTCCAAGCTAACGGTGGAACTCCGTGTTGGATACTCGTATGATCCATTGACCGTATGACCAATTGACCAACTTTCTCGTTCAGGCTCGCAAGTCCATTCGCTTTAGGTCGTGTCGTCGCATTCGCACCACTTCATGCGACTCTCTGGGACACACACGCTAAAGTTACTTGTCTTGGTCAACGCCTGTGCGTTATGCGATTGTGGAGATTATAGGGAGTTCGCGCTGATTGTCAAAACAGCCAATACAAAATGATGAGCCACAAACGCGGTCCCAAAATAAACAAACCGACTAAGGTCGCAAAAATTGCCAGCAATAACACCGCGCCTGCCGCTGCATCCTTTGCCACTTTCGCAAGCGGATGATGGTCGGGACTCATCAGATCAACGAGGCTCTCGACAACTGTATTCAACATTTCCGCCGCAAATATGACGCCCATCGTCAAGGCGATGAGCGCCCACTCAATCGTTGTAATGCCAAGCCATAAGCCGAGCAACATGATGACGATGGCGACAGTGAGGTGAACGCGCATGTTGCGCTGCGTCACGACGACGTGCGCGATGCCCTCGAAAGCATAGCTGAAGCTTTTGAGGAAGGCTTGTATGGAGCGCTTCATGGTTCAATGAAAAGTAAAAATGCTGAGTAAAAAGTAGTGAGTGGTACCCGCGATTATTTTTACCTACTCACGTTACGCTCTTACCGTCATTTCGAGCGGTTTTTGCGAGCAATCTCATTTTTAGCCAAAGCCTGCGTTTCCAAGCGCTGCATCGTCTCCTGTTCTGCCTGCGTGTAATGATCGTAACCGAGCAGATGCAAGACGCCATGGGTGAGCAGCACATCAATTTCGCGCGCCAGCGAATGGCCAGCAGCTTTGGCTTGTCGCATCGCTTGAGGCAGCGCAATGATGATGTCGCCGAGAAATTCGTCGCTGGTCGGCGGCACACGAAAGGCGCGCGTCTGCTCGCGCGTGGGAAACGACAGCACATCGGTCGTGTCATCATGTCGCGCATATTGATGATTGAGGCGACGCATTGCGCGATCGTTCACGAAGGCGAGCGCGATGGCGAAGCGCCCACGTTGTCGCGCGACTTGTAAAGCGCGCCGCGCGACACGATGCAAGCGCGACCTAGCGATGCAGGACTCCCACGATTGGGCGACGTGCGCGCTCAACGAGAGACGTAACTGCCTCGCCCGTCGCGCTTTTCGATGGGGGCTGGTTAGGGTGGGGGTATTATTTTTCTCTTTCGGGAATCGTTGGAGTTTCAAGCCAAACACCTTGCGTTGGAGCGGGCAATGACTCGCGCGGATCACTGGGGTAAATGATGCGTGGATGGAACTGCCCTTGCAAAATCTCAAGAAACGCTTGGCGGATGCGATCCAAATCGCGCAAGTGCAAGTCGCATTCGTCGAGCTCGCCGCTCAATAGACGATCACGGAAAATCGTTTTGAGGATGCTGTCCAATTCTTCCACGGTGCTGGGATGACGCGCGCGCGTGGTCGCTTCAGCGCCATCCGCGAGCATGATGATGGCCGCTTCGCGTGTTTGTGGACGCGGACCCGGATAACGGAACAATCGCTCGTCCACTTCGCCATTCGGCGCGCGTTGTTTCGCCACGCGATAAAAATATGTGACGAGCATCGTGCCGTGATGTTGCGGAATGGCATCCACAATTTGGCGCGGCAGACGATATTGGCGCGCGAGCATGACGCCGTCAATGACATGCTGGATGATGATACGCGCGCTTTGATAAGGGTCGTTGAGTTCGTCGTGAGGATTGACGCGGTTCGCTTGGTTCTCGATGAAGAAAAACGGCTGCGTTAGTTTGCCGATGTCGTGATAATAGGAGGCCACACGGGCCAACAGTGGGTCGGCGCCGATGGCTTCGGCGGCGTGTTCCGCCATGTTGCTAATCATCAAGGTATGCGAATAGGTACCGGGCGCATTCAGCAGCAGCTGTCGCAACAAGGGATGCGTGGGGCGCGCGAGCTCTTGCAATTGGGTGGGCGTCACAATACCTAAATAATGTCCGGCCAGTGTGTAGCCCGCAAGGGTGAGGCTGACCGTGAGAATCGCGTTCAGTCCCGCCGCGCCCAAGCGCAGCCCTACCAGCTCAAGCGTAATCGGTTGCGGCGCGATGAAAATGAAAATCAAAATAATACTGACGTTAGATAGCGTCGTCAGCACCCCCGCGCGCGCAAAAGCGTTCATGCGGTCGGCGCGCTGCAAGCCCAGCGCCGCAAGCGCCGCGCCGACGAAGGCATACGTCACCAATTCTAACGCCATGGCGCTGCTTGCCAACTGCCCCACCGCTAAGCTCAAGCAGGCTGCCACGACGATGGCTGTCGGCATGCCGCAGATCAGCGCGAGCATCATACTGACGACAGGCATCGGCAGCAAATAGGGCAAGATGTTGTGTTCGGGGATGATGAACTTCGCCGAGAGCAAAACCAACGCCGCTAAACTTACCAACAAAATGAAGCGCCGCCAATCCAGCCACAGACGCGCTGGTTGACGCACGAAGTAAAATGCCATAACGCTCGCCAATACCATTGCAAACAAGAGCGACCCACTGAGCTCGCGCCAACTGCGCGCCGCTTGCAACAGGTCCAACGCTTTGAGTTTTTCGATGGTAACGGGCGTGATGACATCGCCTTCACTCACAATCGTTTGGTCTTTGAGGATGGTGATGGTCTCTGGCGGCACAGCGCGGCGTTTCGCTTCACGCAATTTTTCTGTCTGGTCCGGATTGGGCAGCCGATTGGGCGCAACGAAACCTTTCATCAATTCCCCGATGAGCTCGCTCTCATCGCGCGTCAGGTCGCGCGAGACGTACCGCGAGAGGCGTTGTCGCGCTTCGCTAAGTTCTTCGGGGCGCATCTCGCTGCGCATAGTCTCTTGCAACGCATCCAACGCGCCGCGCTCGAACAACGCCCAACGCGCGTCGTCGAGATTGAGCGTGGCCGTGAACACGAATCCACGCGTGGCAAGTTCTGGGATTTGCGCCAGCCATGTATGTTTCTGCGCGAGTGAAGTGTAGGGGTCATGGCGCAACGCATCCGCATATTTGAGTACGCTTTGCGCGCGCGCTAATTGTTGTCGGCCAATCTGTGGGTCGAGAGGGTCATATACTTCGGGGACAGCCGCCGCGGCTTTAGCGCGCGCAGCTTCCGTCTGTGAGAGACTTTCAAAGGTGATAGAGCGCGGAGC
>CAZDYP010000004.1:59179-65679 GCA_964509505.1 uncultured Anaerolineae bacterium
GTAATGCGGATGCGGCTCACTTCGCCTGCGGTGAAGGCATATTGCTTCGGCGGAAATTCCCACCAAAAGAACGCGGTGAAGATAAGGGTGAGCGCGCAGGCGAGTATGAGCGCACGCTGAGTGGTCGGAGACACATTCAGATTTGATAAAACCTCTCGCACGCTCATAAGTTTCTCTGCAGTGAACAGTCAACAGTGAACAATGAACAGGTATCAGTACTCAGTTGTATGTTCATAGCCTCGCGGTGACTTTACACTGAGCACGGTTGACTGATAACTGTTCACTGTGGTTGCGCCAACAATTCTTTCACGATTTGATTGACGAGCTTGCCATCGGCTTTGCCCTTGACAAGCGGCATGAGTTTTTGCATAACCGCACCCATTTGCTTTTCGGACGTGGCGCCACTATCGGCAATCGCCTGACGCGCCAACGGAATAATTTCGTCGCGTCCCATTTGCTTCGGCAAATAACCTTCGATGATAACGAGCTCGGCTTGTTCTTTGGCTACGAGGTCGGCGCGTCCGCCTTGCGCGAAGCCCGCAATGGCTTCGCGGCGACGTTTCGCTTCGCGGGTTAAGACTTCGACTACATCCGCATCTGTCAA
Organism: uncultured Anaerolineae bacterium; assembly: GCA_964509505.1. Classification (GTDB taxonomy): domain Bacteria; phylum Chloroflexota; class Anaerolineae; order JACRMK01; family JACRMK01; genus CAZDYP01. The sequence continues at coordinate 59,784 of CAZDYP010000004.1, forward strand.
CCCCTCGGCGCGCTTTTGTGGATCGAGTGTGTCCACCTCTTTTTGTTTGATCGCAGCCAGCAATAAACGTAACGTATCGCGCCGCACATTATCTTTGGCAAGCATCGCCTGTTTCAAATCAGTGTTTAGTGTGTCTTTGAGAGTCATAGATCCTCAGTGTTCAGCCTGCGACCAGTTCAGGCTGCGGTGTTCAAGGTATGATGAGTAGTGTGCCGTTTCATTGAACCCTAACAACTGGACACGGAATACTCGTTTAGCCGGGGGGCCATTTCAACAAACGCCCTGCCAGCAGGTGAAAATGCAAATGATCAACGAGCTGCCCTCCATCACGTCCGGCGTTGGCAACAAGACGAAAGCCGCCACCCGCAAACCCTTCTTGCCGCGCGATAGAATTTGCCGCCAGAATAATCCGCCCTATGAGGTACGCGTCGTCCTCCGTCACTGCCAATGGGCCTGCGAGGTGTTTGTTGGTGACGATCAGAATGTGTGTGGGCGCTTGTGGGTGAATGTCGCGAAACGCCGTCACCCATTCGTCTTGGTATATGCGCTTGCTGGGCGCTTCGCCGCGCACGATTTTGCAAAAGATACAATCGTCCATAGCCGCTCGTCACTGGTCGTTAGTCGCTCGCCGCTAACTCATCTCGCTCAGCAACTCGCCAGACATTCCATCTCCGCCGAAGCCGACGATGCGTGTTGGCGTGATGCGATTATGCCAATCGTCAGCACTCGCGCAAAACACGCGCACGTAGTTGTCGGTAAAACCTGTCCAATACCCCTGCGCTTGTTGTTCCCACAATACCTTGAACGTCTGACCGATGAGCGTCTCGCGGAAGCAGCGCGCCGTCGCAGCCGTGACTTGGCGCATCGCTTCGCTGCGCGCTTGCTTCACGCGCTCTGACGCTTGCCCGCGCATCGTCGCCGCTTCGGTGCCTGCGCGCGGCGAAAACGGGAACACGTGCGCCTGCGAAAATTGCATCTGCGCGACGAAACGCAACGACGCCTCGAACTCCTGCTCACTCTCATTGGGAAAGCCCACAATGATATCCGTGCTGATGCCAATGTTTGGAATACGTTTGCGCGCCGACTCGATCCGTGCGGCATATTGGCGCGTGTTGTAACCGCGTCTCATGCGTCGCAACGTCGCATCACAGCCCGCTTGCAACGGCAAATGCAGATGGCGACACAGCCGCGCATCGCCCCACAAGTCGAGCAATTCATCCGACGCGCCCCACGGTTCGAGCGACGACAGACGAATGCGTGGTATTGTCGTCTGCGCCAATAACGCACGCACCAACGCCGCCAGATTGGCGTTCAGGTCGCGCCCATAAGACGCCGCGTGCAAGCCCGTCAACACGATTTCGTGAAAGCCTTCTGCGACGAGCATATTCACCTCGCGCACAATCGCTGCGATCGGACGGCTGCGTTCCTCGCCGCGCGCGAGCCGCGAGACGCAATACGCGCATGCGTTCCCACAGCCATCCTGAATTTTCACGAAGGCGCGTGTGCGCGTGTGCGGCAATGGGAACGCCTCGCTTACCTGCGCGTCGGGCGGCGACAAGAGTCCGCGCTCCAGCAGCAATGGGATGAGCTGTTCCTTCTCCTTGTGTCCTGTAACACACGCGACGCCATCCACATCTGCAAAAAATTCGGGCTCGATTTCAGAAGCGCAACCCGTGATGACGGTGAGCGCGTGCGGCGCGGCGCGATGCGCATAGCGCGCGAGCTGACGCGATTCGCGGGTCGCCTTGTGCGTGACCGCGCAGGTGTTGATGATTTGTAATTCCGCTTGCGCTGCGTCCATCACGACATCGTGGCCGAGCATGGCAAACTCGCGCGCGATGCGATCCGATTCGCTTTGATTGAGGCGACAGCCCAAGGTGGTGACGTGAACTTTCATAACGAGAATGATGATACCACAGAAGCAGAAAATTTCGCCAACAAACAAAAAGGGTGATGAGCCATTACGTCGCCCACCACCCGTTATCCGCGATTCACCCAACCCGCTACACGCCAAACGCATCCTTCATCTTGTCGAAGAAGCCTTTGGGTTGCTCCACCACTTCTTTGCCTAGCGTCTTCGCCAATTGTTTGAACAGCTTGCGTTGCTCTTCGGTCAGGTCGGTAGGCGTCATCACATGCACGGTCACGATTTCGTCGCCGCGTCCTTTGCGCCGCAAATACGGCACGCCTTTTTCAGGCAGGCGGAATTGTTTGCCCGTCTGTGTCCCAGCTGGAATCTTGAACGATGTATCGCCGTCCAATGTCGGCACCACAATTTCGTCGCCCAGCGCTGCCTGAGCCATGTTGATGAAGACATCCAACAAAATATCGTTTTCGTGGCGACGGAAAAACTTGTGCGGCTTTACTTTCACTTGCACGTAGAGGTTGCCCGGCGGGCCACCGTTGACGCCCGGCTCGCCTTGTCCCGAATAGCGAATGCTTACGTTGTCGTCCACACCCGGTTCGATGGTAATGCTCAGTCTATGCGTTTTGACGACCCGCTTGTAGCCATGACATTCATGGCAGGGGGTGGCGACAATCTCGCCCTCGCCGTTGCAACGTTCGCAGGTGGTGACATTGACCATCGCGCCCAGAATGGTTTGTTGCATGCGTCGCACTTCACCCGAGCCGTTGCACTGTGGGCAGCGTTTGGGTTGTGTGCCTGGCTCCGCGCCGCTCCCCTTGCATGTATCGCAAATATCATGACGCTGAATCTCGACTTCTTTTTCCACGCCGAAGGCGGCTTCTTCAAACGTAATCGTCAACAGCTGTCGCAGGTCTGCGCCACGACGCGGTGCGCGACGTTGCGCTGCGCCACTGGCGCGCGCGAAGCCGCCGAACAAATCCTCGAAGATGTCGCTGAAGCCCGTGAAGCCCGTGAAATCAGCCGCGCCTGAACCGTTACGCACGCCCGCATGACCATAGCGATCATAGAGCGAGCGCTTCTCTTCGTCGCTCAAAATTTCGTAGGCTTCGTTAATCTCTTTGAATTTGGCGGTGGCGCCTGCTTCTTTGTTGCGGTCAGGATGATACTGCATAGCGAGCTTGCGATAGGCTTTCTTGATGTCATCGCTGCTTGCGCCGCGCTGCACTCCTAGCACTTCATAGTAATCACGCTTGTTACTCATGGCGCAGAAAGTTTACTCCATTACAGAGAGGGAGACAAGTAAATGAGCAAACGGGTAAACGAGGCAACGGGTAAGCGGATAAACGAGGAAACGGGTAAACGAGGCAACGAGGAAATTTTGATGAACCTCGTTTACTCGTCCACCCGTTTACTCGTTCACTCGCCCCTCGTTTACTTACACCTCACGAAATTCGCCTTCTACCGTGCCTTCTTCCTTCTTTTTGCCGTCGCCGCCCGCGCCGTTGCCCGGCGGTGGGGGCGCGCTGCCTTGATACATCGTCGCGCCCACGCGCTGCAACGTCTGAGACAAGTCTTCGGCTTGGCGTTTGATGTCGCCTACGTCTTTGCCCTTCAACGCTTCGCGCACCGCGCCGATCTTGGTCTCGATTTGCGCCTTGTGCTCGGCGGAGAGCTTGTCGCCATTATCACGCACGAACTTTTCGGCTTGCCAAGCCATTTGATCGGCGAGATTCCGCGCTTCGATTTCTTCTTTGCGCTTCGCGTCGTCGGCGGCGTTGCGTTGCGCTTCCTTCACCATACGATCAATTTCGTCTTTGTTCAAACCCGACGAGGCTGTAATGGTAATCTTCTGCTCGCGCCCCGTCGCCTTGTCCTGCGCCGTGACGTGCAAGATGCCGTCGGCGTCAATGTCAAACGTCACCTCGATCTGCGGGATACCGCGCGGCGCAGGCGGAATGCCGTCGAGAATAAAGCGCCCAAGCGTCTTGTTGTCTTGCGCCATGGGACGCTCGCCTTGCACAACGTGAATCTCGACTTGTGTTTGGCTGTCGGAGGCGGTCGAGTAAATTTGTGATTTCTTCGTCGGAATCGTCGTGTTTCGTTCGATCAACGGCGAGGCAATGCCGCCGAGCGTTTCGATGCCCAACGTCAACGGCGTCACGTCGAGCAACAACACATCCTTCACTTCGCCGCCCAACACGCCCGCTTGAATTGCCGCGCCCACCGCCACGACTTCATCGGGATGGACGCTCTTGTTCGGCTCTTTGCTGAAGAACTGCTTGACCGTCTCATAGACCTTCGGCATCCGAATCATGCCGCCGACTAACACCACTTCATCTACGTTGCGCGGGCTGAGCTTCGCATCTTCCAACGCTTGCTTAACGGGACCAATCGAACGTTCGATGAGGTCACTCGTCAATTGCTCCAACTTGGAGCGCGTCAACGTCATCAACAAGTGCTTGGGGCCGCTCGCATCCGCCGTGATGAATGGCAAGTTGATTTCGGCTTGCTTGGTCTGCGACAGTTCTTTCTTGGCGTTCTCTGCCGCTTCCTTCAAGCGCTGCAACGCCATGCGGTCGTTACGCAGGTCAATGCCTTGCTCGCGTTTGAACTCATCTACAATCCAGTTAATGACGCGCTGATCGAAGTCATCACCGCCCAGGAAGGTATCGCCATTGGTGGACTTCACCTCGAAGACGCCGTCGCCCAATTCCAAAATCGAAATATCAAACGTGCCGCCGCCCAAATCATACACCGCAATTTTTTCGTCCTTCTTCTTGTCAAGACCGTATGCCAATGCAGAGGCGGTGGGCTCATTAATGATGCGCAGCACTTCGAGCCCCGCAATCTTTCCTGCGTCTTTTGTCGCTTGACGCTGCGAGTCGTTGAAGTAGGCAGGCACCGTGATGACTGCTTGCGTCACCGTCTCACCCAAATACTTCTCCGCGTCTTCTTTGAGCTTCCGCAAAATCATCGCCGAGATTTCTTGCGGCGAATGTTCTTTGCCGCCCATCATGACACGACAATCACCATTCGGCGCTTCGATGACTTTGTATGGCAGAATCTTCAAGGCCTTCTGCACTTCGGGGTCTTTGAACTTGCGCCCCATCAGACGCTTGACCGAGAAGATGGTGTTTTCGCTGTTGGTGATGGCTTGTCGCTTGGCGACTTGTCCTACCATGCGCTCATTGGTCTTTGGATTCACGGCCACGATGGACGGAATGAGATTCGAGCCCTCGGAACTCGGAATCACCTTTGGTTCGCCGCCTTCCATCACAGCCACTACTGAATTAGTGGTGCCCAGGTCAATGCCAATAATTTTGCCCATGAGATAACTCCTTAATCGCCCAACTGGTGATTAGTAATTAGTAATTGGTAATTGGCGCGCTCATGCCTCATGCGCTCGGAATGTCGCTTGCCGCCTCGCCATTGGTGGACGGCGGTTCAGGTTGCGTTGGCAACTTGCCCGCCGAAATTTTCACCATCGCAGGGCGTAACACTTTGTCGTAGAGCTTGTAGCCTTTGCGGAACTCCTCAAGCACGATGCCCTCGTCTTGGTCGCTCATTGCGGAGGCGACGCTCTCATGCACGTTCGGGTCAAAGGGCTGACCGATGGTCACGATAGTTGTGACACCCGCGCGCTCTAACATCTGATTGAATTTGCGCTCAATCAAGCGGAAGCCTTCAAACACCGATTGATTTTGCATGTCTGTAGGCACTGCCTTGAAAGCGCGATCAAAATCATCCAACACCGGCAACAGCTGCTTGATGAGATCTGCGCCTGCCGACTGCGCCATCTCTTTGTATTCACGTTCTTGACGTTTGCGATAGTTCGAAAATTCCGCCGTGGTGCGGCGCCACTTATCCAAATAATCCGCCGCCAACGCTTTCGCTTCCGTCAACTCATCACGCTCAATGGCTGCAGGTTGCGCGGCAGACGCCTCAGTCGGTTGTGTTGCTTCGGGGGTTTGTTCAGTTGGTTGTGTATCTATGACTTTCTCTTGCTGCATACCTTCCTCTCGAAATGGC